>PLKU01000034.1 GCA_003140705.1 Acidobacteriaceae bacterium | reverse complement strand
CAGGTCGGTGGGAATCCCATCGGTCCCTACCCATTCCTTCATTACCTGCGGGTTCACCACGAAACATGAACACTGATCCGGCACAGTCTCTTTCAGAAACGCCGCGTGTTCGGCCACGTTAGTCAGAGCGAGTGTTTCACAAGGTATGCCCAGAAACTCGGCAAGACGGACCATCCGGGCGTCCAGGTCTCGCAACTCGCCTATAAACGGAACAACCAGTTTCACGTTCGCTCTTCCTCTGGGGACTCCTGATCCACGCTCTTCTCAGGCGGTGCCGTTGGTTTCTGCACACGAGAAGCTAGCGGTTTAAGACGTCTGGAAAACTCTTTCACCGAGACGTCCTTCCCGAGTGGGATTCCGCATCTGGCAACCGGAACCGCTGGATTCCCCTGGACGACGGTCATGGGAGGTACGGATTGCGTCACCACACTTCCAGCGGTCACCACAGCGCCCTCGCCAATTACCACATTTGGAAGAATGATGGCTCCTGGGCCGATGAATGCATCTCGCTTAATTGTGACGCCTTGGGTTTCCCTGAAGTGAGCGACGACAGTAACCCGCATGCTGAGAGAAACATTCTCTTCGAGAGTTATTAAGTGCGGACGGGATGTTTCAAGGATGACGTCGTAGCCGATCCACACTCGGCTGCCAATGCGGACTCCGCGAGCCCGATGCAGCGCAATACGAAGCGTTTCCGCACCCGGCAGCGCCCTCGCCAGCATTTGAAGTACGCGGTTGCGCAAGGCCCGAAACCAGTTTTCCTTCACGGGCGGGCTCCCTCATAGCTCATCGAGTAATACTTGAGCGTGCCGTCTTGCGATTGACTGCGGCGGCTTATTTCAAATCCGGCCGAACGATAGCAGCGGATGGCGGCTTCGTTGTCCGCATGAACGTCCAATCGGTAGCGCGAATGTCCCAGGCGCGCGCCCTCTTCGATATAGCTGTCGACAAGCGTACGCGATAGCCGTTTTCCGCGGAACTGTTGCGCCAAACCCAATTTGCTCAAGTAGTATTCATCGTCGCCAACGGGTGCCATCAGATCCGAGACATTGGTCAAGCGCAGCGTAAGCGCAGGACGATCCTGCGGCGCAACAGACGTCAGCAATGCAACGCTATCGGCTCGTCTGGCTTTCCNNAATCGGACATCAAAAATTCAACCCGGCGAATCGATACCTCGGAAGAGCCTCGGCACGCCCACTTCTGGAGATAGGTCAGCGTCGAACCGGCATCTCCAAAAAGCACGTCGTAGTAAGGATTTCCCGCCTCCATGATCCAGGGTAAAGCATGGAGAACAAGATGCTCAGCATTTGGCGTGTCGGCAGCCTTTCGAAAGGAAAACATTCCAGGATCCCTCAGTATCGACTCAACTGTTCGGCTACGAACCTGCAGAGGGGGCCAACGATCGTCATTTGTTCGGGATCGATTTCGTCGAACGTCAGCTCCCGGCCGAAATGTTGACTAATGGCGCCGACGAGATCCAAAAGGCCCAAGGAGTCAATGATGCCGGAAAGTAAAAGATCNNCACATCGGGCGGTCTGACGACGCTCACACTCCCTCCTCCAACAGCTTCAGCATAGCCTTGCGATCAAACTTATTGTTTACGTTTCGCGGCAATCGGTTCATGCAGTGAAACCTCTTGGGCACCATATATTCCGGCAATGCGGCGCCGACGGCGCCTCGGAGAGCGTCTTTCTCCTTGACCTCTCCCTCGATAAACACCTCGATTCCGCCAGCCCCACTCACTGTGACCGGCCATCCGACTGCGATCACGCCGTCCAGGCCTGCAACTTTTCGAACCACAGCCTCGATTTCACCCAATTCCACGCGGTGCCCCAGCACTTTGATTTGAAAGTCGGTTCTGCCGAGGTGAGTCAGCGGGCGATTTTCAGTTGGGCGACGGACGCGGTCTCCGGTGCGATAGTAAACATCGGACTTTCCCGGTGGAACCACGAACGCAGCCGCTGTCTTCTCTGGATCCCTCCAATAGCCCGGCGACATCTGCGGTCCATTCATGAGAAGTTCACCCTCTTCTCCTGGCGCCACTTCGTTCAGATTGTGGTCTGTCACCAAAACATTCATGCCTGGATGCGGATAACCGATCGGCACGATCTCCAGGTCCGACTCCTCCGGGGAGCGGAACCGATCCCATTGGTAGAGGGTGCAAGAGATGGTCAACTCGGTTGGCCCATAAAGGTTCTCCAAAACGCTGTTGGGCGCGGCTTCGAGCCAAGCGGTGGCCGAGGAAATTGGCAGCGGCTCGCCACAGAACAGGCTGAGGCGAAGCGATTCGTACTGACGAGGCTTCAACATCCCTAACTGCCTCATAANNAAGCGACTCATACTGGCGAGGCTTCAACATTCCTAACTGTTTCATGAAGGCGACTGTTGACGGCACGGAGAACCAGATGGTGAGATCCATGTCGCGTACGAACTTACCCGGATTGATGAGGGTTTTCTGGGAGGGACAGCAGACGTAAGCGCCGCGCTCCCACGCCATGAACATGTCAAACACCGAGAGGTCGAAAGTCAAATCGAACATCTGCGACAGGCGATCCCGCTCGGTAATCTCGTAGCGGTCAACCATGTAGTCGATGTACGACGTGACATTCCGGTGGGCAACCATGACCCCTTTCGGAATCCCGGTACTACCCGAAGTGAAGAGAAGATACGCTATCGCGTCTGGAGTTGCGGTTGGCTCCCGCCACGACGCTGGAGAATCGAGGTCTCCCAAGCCGATGAACGTATGGCGAGGCCATTGCTCACGGAAAGCACGCGCCTCTGGTTCGTCGGGCAGTATCACCAAGAGTGGTTGGTCGGCCCGATCTAGCAGTTTTCTCAACTGAGGCAGAGATCCGGAGTCGACAATGATCGATCGGCATTCGGAGCGCTCGAACATAACCTCAGTTCTCTCGGTCGGAAAGGTGCGATTAAGCGGCACGTAGCCGTTGCCAGCCAGCAGTGCGCCCAGAACTCCCGCAAACGCCGTCGGGCTCCGATAGCCAAACACCGCTGTAAGCGGAACCCGCGAGAATTCTGGGTAGGCTTGGATTGTGGCTGCGATGCGGGTGGCAAGGCCCTGTAGCTCTCGGTAAGAGAGAGTTCGGCCTTCCGCAAAGACCGCAGGGCGCTCTGGGAACCGCTCCGCCGATTCCATAAACCCTGTCCACAAGGCTTTTGCCATTTTCATACCGGTTGCTCCACAAACGTTTGAACTCGATCATCCAGACTTATCACGGGCCACGCAATCGTCGAGCAGTACGGCCATCGTTTACGGGCGCTTCCCTTCACCCGCGCTATGCGCGACTGTTTCAGCGAACTAACCATCGGTGCGTTCATGGCAAGTGCCATCCTATTCTTGCATGCGGAAATGAACGACCGTTCCTTCGTTGACACGTCATTTGCGGCCCCCTCAAGTAGGGCCCGGAACTTCTTCGCCGCATTTCAGAATGAATGGCAGGGATGAGGTTGCACTAAGTGGCAGGAACGGTTGGATTGAGACCAGTACAGGTGGCAGCATATCACTGTAATCGGCACCTACGAATTGGCATCGGATTAAGCCGCAGCGCCGGAGAATTC
Source organism: Acidobacteriaceae bacterium (assembly GCA_003140705.1). Taxonomy (GTDB): domain Bacteria; phylum Acidobacteriota; class Terriglobia; order Terriglobales; family Acidobacteriaceae; genus Telmatobacter. The sequence goes on along the minus strand of PLKU01000034.1, from coordinate 640 downwards.
CCTTTACTTAGCATCTGACAATATTGGCAGCCTGAATTCCCTTAGTTGCGTTGCGCGTATCCACAACAAGCTTTGCGGCCGCAACGATCTTTGGAAAGTCGTACTGAGAGTGGTCAGTCACAATCACGACGCAGTCGAACTCCGGGATCCGCTCGAGAGGCGTGTTGACCATGTTGAGCGCGTACTTGCGCCCGCGACCGACCGAGGCAAAGAATGGATCGTTGTATTCGACGTGCGCTCCACGTTTCTGGAGCAGTTCAATGATGGCCAGCGAAGGCGACTCCCGAAGGTCATCAATGTCGCGTTTGTAGGCCATCCCAAGAACAAGGATGCGCGAACCATTGAGCGCCTTGCCTTGCTGGCTCATCGCTTCGATCACGTTCTCGACCACAAAGTAGGGCATACTGAGATTGACCTGTCCAGCAAGCTCAATGAAACGTGTGTGAAAGTCGAACTGTTTTGCCTTCCATGAAAGATAGAACGGATCAACCGGAATGCAATGTCCGCCCAGACCCGGCCCGGGATAAAACGCATGGAAGCCGAAAGGCTTGGTGGCGGCCGCGTCGATGATCTCCCAGATATTGAGGTCCATGCGCAGGCACAGCATCTTGAGCTCGTTAACCAGTGCGATGTTCACGCA
>PLKU01000305.1:5728-6313 GCA_003140705.1 Acidobacteriaceae bacterium | reverse complement strand
GCCGAAACCGTTGTATTCGGCACCTGTGGAAAACCAAACTGGTCCACTACCCACTAGCAAGCAGCCTTGACACCGCTATGCAAGCTCTTATACAAGGGTTCCTCCCCAAGGAGGAGTTCCAAATGCGCATGCTGCTTAGAGTGTCGATTCCTGTGGATACCGGCAATGCCGCCGCCAAGGCCGGAACCCTTGGTCCTACCGTTCAACGGCTTGTGGCTAGCCTGAAACCCGAAGCAGTCTATTTTTTCCCTGACGACAATGGCCAGCGGTCGGCTTCCATTGTCTTTGACATGCAGGACTCATCGCAGATTGCTGCGATCGCCGAGCCCTGGTTTATTGAGTTCAACGCAAAGGTGTCTATCCGNNATCCGGCCCTGTATGAGCCCTGAAGATCTTGCAAAGGGCCTTTCAACAATGTCCTAACAGGCTTGTCAATCCGGCCCCAAGTACTCCAGGAACATCTCAATCAAAATGGATCCCACAGCACCCCGCTTGCCGTGAAGGCTCACCGTGGGATGCAACTGCCGGGGTGCGTCTCTTGGGGGTTCATGAAGCGAATCCGGTCCATCGAGTCCGTGGCGCATG
>PLKU01000305.1:5256-5701 GCA_003140705.1 Acidobacteriaceae bacterium | reverse complement strand
TCGGCGATGCGGGCGGCGATCTCAGCTCCGTAACCCCAGCTGAGCATGTCTTCGTGGGCAACGATGACACGGCTAGTCTTGCGAATGCTGGTAGCGATCGCTTCCCAGTCGTATGGATTGAGCGTGCGGAGATCAAGGATCTCAACATCGATGCCTTGTAACTGGGCCTTTTGGGCGGCGTGCATGGCGCGTGGGACCAGTGCCCCGTAGGTGACCAGCGTGATATCCGTGCCCGGGCGAACGATCTTGGCTTTGCCGAAAGGAATAGCGAACTCCGGGCCGGGGTAGGGTGCGCGACCGTAAGTTTCGCGGTAGAGGCGCTTGTGCTCGAGGAAAAGGACCGGGTCGTCGCAACGAATGGCAGTGCGCAGCAGTCCATTGGCATCAAGGGCGTTAGAAGGGAATACAACACGGAGGCCGGGGATGTGGGTAAAGATGCTCTCGC
>PLKU01000305.1:0-5228 GCA_003140705.1 Acidobacteriaceae bacterium | reverse complement strand
GGCCAGATGTAGTCGAAGAACTGAATCTCAACGACTGGCTTCATGCCGCGCGTGGCGTAGCCAATGGCGCGACCGACAATATTGGCTTCAGCCAACGGCGAGTTGAAGACGCGCTCGGAACCGAACTCGTTCTGAAGTCCCGCGGTGAGCTTGAAGACGCCGCCTTTTCCCTCGACTTCAGAGAGCGCTTGCGCACGGCTGGCGTCTGCCACGTCCTCGCCATAGACGACGATGCGGGGGTCACGGCGCATCTCGTCGTGGAGGCAGGCATTGATGAGGTCGGCCATTGTGCGCGGGCCACTTCCCTTTGCACTGCCGGCGACGCCTCCGCCGGCAAGACTCGAACCTTGTGACTGCTCCTGAATTTGCTCCGCGGCGAAGTCGGCGCTAGTTGGATCAAGGTCCCCGGAGTACACGTGGTCCGTGATGCTTTCGACTGTTGGAAGCGGGGCTTCAAGCGCGCGCTCAGCGGCTTCCGCAGCCAGCCGGTCGAGAGACTGTTCCAGCGCATTGATTTCGCTCTCTGTGAGGATGCCCTCGCGCAGGAGTCGCATTTGCATTTTAGCCAAGGGGTCACGCATAGCGTCTGCGTCGCGCTCGGCCGCGGAGCGGTAAAGTTTGTCGTCGTCGGAAAATGCATGCGAGTAGGGCCGCACGACATGGCCGTGCACAAACGCAGGCCCAAGCCCGGCGCGGCAGTGCGCCGCTGCAGCCTCGAAGGCATGCAGGCACGCCTCAGGATCGGTGCCGTCCACCTCGGCAAAGTGGAAGTTCGGGAAGTTGGCTACAAGTTTGGAGATGTTGCCGCCCGGGGTGTTCACCTCAACCGGAACACTGATGGCGTAGCCGTTATCTTCCACGCAGAAAATGACGGGAAGCTTTTGATTGGAAGCGGTGTTGAGCGCCTCCCAGAACTCTCCCTGGGAAGTCGAGCCCTCGCCGAGCGATGTAAACACAACTTCGTCGCCATGAAACTCGGCGTCATGGAAGGCTCTGTAATCGGTAGGATCTTTCACCGCGGCTTCTGGATGGTGGCTGAAATACCGGCCGGCCTCGGCGCAGCCGACGGCGTGGAGCAGTTGAGTTGTAGTGGAAGAGGAAGTGCTGACGATATGGAGGGGGCGACTGCTCCAATGCGTAGGCATCTGCCGGCCACCGCTTGCCGGATCGGAGGCAGCGCCGACGGCCTGGAGCATCATGTCCGTGGGCGTCACACCAAGTGCAAGGCAAAGTGCGCGGTCGCGATAGTAGGGGAAAAACCAGTCGTATCCCGGCTTCAGGGCGAGAGCAGCGGCCACCTGGAGTGCCTCGTGGCCAGCCGCCGAAATCTGGAAAAATATCTTCTGTTGGCGCTTCAGCAGAATCTCGCGGTCGTCAACACGGCGTGAGAGGTACATCAGCCGGTAGATTTCCACCATCCGCTGGTGGTTCAGGCTGCCTGCCACGGCAGCCAACTCGGGCTCGCGAGCGCTGGAAACTGCCGATTCCATTCCCGTCACTCCCCAAAAACCAGTTCTCAAGACGCCAAGCCTGATTGTAACAACCCTGCACAGAATCGAACAGCGGCGAATTTCGATATCTCATTCACGGCAGGGCCAAGCCGATTGCGCTAATGCGGCAGGACTGGAGGTGGGGTCTGGTATACGGGAGTCCCTCGCACGGACTCGCGCATCTTGTCTTTGACGCTGCGGGCTAGTTTTTCAATCTCCTCAAGTTTGCGGATCTGATCGGCCGTAAGCGAGTCTGGGCTGGCGCTGCTTATCTCGGAATCGAGCTCATGAGCCAATTTGAGCAGTTTGCCAGTATCAGAAACCACCGCCTTCTGCCGGTCGGCGTTCATCAAGCGCAGTCGTTTTGCTTCCCAAATGGGGTCGCCTGGAGTGCCTTGGTCGTCATCCAACGAATGGTCGCCAAAGGGTTGCGGCATGCGGCTATGTTGCGGCGACCCGGTCTGGCTGCCACCCGGCATTGCGAGCAGGAGAGTGAAACATAGTACCCAGCGCGAAACACGAGGGATCGACTGTAAAGGAACGCCAGAAGAATCCATTTGTTGCTCACGCATCTCGCTTCACCCTCAAATGGCCACCTCCGGATGATCTCCAGAGGGCCGATTCAGCTTGCCCCGACCGTAAGCCTCATTTTTTCCTTGACGCTGTGGGCCAGATGCTCAATCTCGTCTGCCTTGCGAATCACATTGAGCGACAGAGTGTCCTTGGTGGTCTTGTCCACCTCGGCCTTTAGGTCGTTGGCCAGCTTCAGTAGTTTCGCGCTGTCTTCGGCAATCTGCTTCCGTCGTTCGGCGTTGGCCTGCGCGTAGGTCAGTTCCTTCGCCTCCTGGTCGTGCATTTTCATTTGAGGGTTGGCATCGGGCGCCTGGTTGATGGGAGTTGGATCATCTACCTTGTCGATGCGGAGCGCCCCACAAGGCGGCGTGGCCGAGTTTTGGGCCGTACCTCCAAGGGCCACAAGGAGCGCCAGGCAAGCGCAGGCGCTACCCCATTCGATCCTGTAGGAATTGCTCGGTTGACTTTTGCTGCCGCTCCGGTTTTTGCGAGCCGGAACTGCCTTCACTTGCATGGGAAACCTCCTTAGCCCCCTCCCACCGTGAGCTTGATTTTTCTTGCACGTTGTGAGCCAGCCGCTCGGTCTCCTCGGCCTTGTTGAAACCAATCTACGAAAAGGAAGATCGTTGCTTGGCGCATAGGAAACCTTGTGACTTGCTGTTCGAGGGGTCCGGCTGTGTAGACCCAGTGCAAGAGGTCCAAATGGTCGAACCCATTCGCTTCCTTGAGTTTGGAAAGGTCAAGCGCGTCGAACCTCGCCTGCATGGTTCAGCATTACCAGCCTTGCGAGCAGGACCCCTTGCCGGGGGCTCCAGTTTTCCCTGCGGACAGTCTAGTCTAGAAAGAGGAGTTTGGGATGCATCCTTTTTTGCTGGCGACTCGGACGGGGCTATTCGCTGAGGGACGGTTTCTGGGTAAAGTGCTTGACGAGTGGGGTGTCGACACCCAGGAGTTCATTCGCCTGAAGCTTCCCCACCTCCTGGTGATCGCGATCATCGCGTTTCTGCTCTACCGGTTACTGCGGCTGCTGACTTTTCACATGACGAGGGTCGCCGAGCATCACGCGGCAAGTCCGGACCGCATTGCACAGGTGAAAACGCTTGCCGGAATCATTCGCGCAACGGGTCTGGCGGTCATCGGGATGATCACAGGCCTGCAGTTCCTTGACACCCTCGGAGTGAACCTTGCCCCACTGCTGGCCTCGGCCGGGGTTGCGGGAATTGCCATTGGACTGGCTGCGCAGAACATTGTGAAGGACATGCTGAATGGAATCCTGATCCTGGTTGAAGACCAGTTCAATGTGGGCGACACGGTGCGAGTGGCGGGGCTGGGCGGCACCGTGGACNNGAAGCAATGACGCTGCGCAAAACCACCGTGCGCGATGCGGATGTGACCCTCTACGTCATTCCCAACTCGCAGATCACGACGGTGGCCAACCTGAGTCTGGGCTACTCGGTGGCCACAGTGAATGTGAGCGTGGACTACTCGGCCGATCCCGACGTGGTGCTGGGGTTGCTGAAGGGCATTGCAATGGACGTTCGCAACAGCGACGAGTTTCGCGCATTGTTTGTAGCCGACCCGCAGATCCTGGGTGTGGACGCGGTCAAGGGCTCCGAGATGGTTTTTCCTGTCGTCTTCAAGACCCTGGCAACCAGACAGTACGCCCCGGTACGCGAGTTTCGCCGCCGGGTTCGTCTTGCCCTGGAAGAGCACCACCTTCTGCCAGGGGATCCAAACCGGGTCTTCAGCGCATTCATGGAAAATGCCGTGACTGGCCGTAACAAGCCAGCCCAAACATCCGCACCGGAACACGACCCGACCCTGAACAAGCCGCAGGATGGAAATCCGTTTAGTGGAAACTAGACAGCTGCAGACTGGACCGACAAACGATCTCGAATGGAACAGCTCAGGCATTACGTTCCAGGGCTTCGAGCAGGGCCTCGGGCTCCGTCATTGGAGGCAAGCAGGTTCGTCCCATGCAAACCGCTGCCCAAGCAGGAGCTGCAGGAGGTGGAACATTGAGCAGCATTTCCGCGAGGCCCTGAGGAATTCCGCCAGGAACGAGACGATCAGGGGAAATGCGCAGAACGGTCTTGTTGATGCGGAAGCGCGCGATGGCCAGTGCCTCAAGCCGAGCTGCCTCGGGACCCGAGCCCACCACGACGACCTGCACTGGAGCGAGAAGAAGCCTTTCGAGCGCCAGGCCGTAACTTCCGGCATAGAGTCCGAAGTGCTCGACGATACCAGCGAAGGAACCGAGCGTGTCCTCGGCGATCTCACGATATTGCTGTCGGCCACTCAGCGGCTCAAGGCGTAACAAGGCCGAGACTGCGGTTGGATTCCCGGCGGGGGTGGGCGAGTCTTGCAGCGGCTTTCGACGGGCTCCGAGCGCGCCCAGCGGCACTACGCCGCCCTGGGGCGCGGAGGTGTCGTAGAACGCGCCTGCAGCTTGGTCGTAGAAGCGGGAAATCATGGCGTCGGCCAGCTTGACGGCTGCATGGTAGTGGCTCATGTCACCCGTGGCAATCCAGGCGTCGATGAAAGCGTGAGTCGTAAAAGCATAATCGTCGAGCGTGCCGGGGACTTTCTCCTTTGGAGATTCGACGCCGCTATAGGCGATGACGTGATTGAGGGATCCTTCTCCATCCCAGGCTTCCTTCGAAAGCCTTTCAAGAGTCAGCAACGCAAACTCGCGTGCAGAGTCCATGCGCAACACGCGCGCGGTTTCAAGGTATGCGGTGACGGCCATCGCATTCCAGCCGGTATAGAGGGTGCGATCGATGAACGGCGTCGGCCTTGCTAAGCGGGCGGCAAGCAGCTTGCCCCGCGCCGAATCACGGAGGCTCCGCTGCGCCTCCCAGTCAGTTCCCTTGCCCACTTCGCCAGCGTTTGCGGCCTTTTCTTCCAGAGTCCAATTGACATACAGAACATTCTTCGCCGGATTGTGGTGCANNAGGTAAAGTAGTCGCCGTCGTCATCAAGATTGATATCGGCGTCCTGCGATGCATAGAATCCCCCGCGGTCGCGATTCGTCATGGTGGAGTCGAGCCAGGCCACGATCTCTTGCGCAGTCTGCAGAAAATCCTCGCGCACGAAGCTCTGGAAGCCATGCACATAGTTGCGCAGGAGTTCAGTGTTGTCGTAGAGCATCTTTTCAAAGTGCGG
>PLKU01000168.1 GCA_003140705.1 Acidobacteriaceae bacterium | reverse complement strand
ACTCATCAGCCATTTTCTTGAGCGACAGCTTGTAATCCTGCAGGAGCAGATCGTGAGAATTGCATAGGCTCTTCGAATCCTGTTGACTGGTTACCGGACCTTACATAGCTGGCGAGGTCATCTTCAACTCGGAAGGGTTTACCTGGACCAGGCTCGAATCGATCGGAAATTCGGTCGTAGCTCTGCACGCAGATTGGGACTTCTGAACGATTGGTCGGCTATCCGGACAGAACTCCATTTTCGGGGTTACTTCCGGATTGCCGGTAATTCACCCGGAACCCTAAAAAACGGCGCAACATTTCACACTCCTTTTCGGTCCTGCTGGGAGCAAGGACCTCAGGCGATGGCCGGAATGGCTGCGAACGACAAGGTCAGAACAGTTATGTCGTCATCCTGTCCAAACGCCTGGGCAGCATAAGCGATCTCTTCTGCTGCTTGGGTGCTGAGCGCGGCAGATCGCTCAAAACCGAACAAGGCTCCGGTCTTATCTCGGGATTCGACAACGCCGTCGGTGAGCAGGGTGAGCTGATCGCCAGGCGCGAGTTGAAATCTGGATTCGGTGTAGGTTGTTTCGGCGGCGAGGCCGAGCGGGAGGCCATTTTCGAGGGGCAGCTCTTTGCCCGCGAGGTATGGTGCGATGTGTCCCGCGTTGGCGAAGGTCAGTTGCCCGTCCGCATCGCAGCGAAGGACCAGGCAGGTTGTAAACCCGCCGCTGCTCCGAGCCAGCATGCGCTGGTTCATGGCGCGCAGAATCTCGCCGGGGCTCTGCGTGTAGTGTGCAAGTGTGCGCAGCGTCCCGACTAACAGCGAGACTGTCATGGCGGCGGGCATGCCCTTGCCGCTGACGTCGCCGATCACTGTCAGCACGCCTCCATCTTTCGTGGGGAGGATCTGGAAGAAGTCTCCGCCCACCTGCCCGGCGGGCTTGTAGACGCTCTGGATGAGGAAACCGGGGATGGCCGGAATCTCTTCCGGAACCAGCACCTGCTGCACCGTCCGCGCAGCCTCAAGCTCCAGGGCGTGGCGCTCCTCATCGCGGCGGGTGCGGGCAAAGCGCAGCACCAGGATTGCGAGAATCGAAATCTGCATCAGGAAGTCTGCAATGTTCTGCAAGGAGACGGGAAATGGCCATTGGAAAAGCCGTGACCATGCCAATGCCCAGGACCAGAACAGAGAGCCCCCGTGCCCGGAGCCAGCGATCAGCCAGATGAGCCCGGTGCCTTGCCCCGCCGCAAATTGCAGGCAGCAAGGGAGCAGCAGCAGCCGCGCATCCTGGTTCCCGCGCCGGGCTGGAAGGGCGAGCAGAAGAATCAGGCAAACCGTGTTTGGAATCAGAGCGAGATAGACCACCGGGATCCACGTCTGCCAGCTCATCCAGCCCATCGCCATCGGAACAGCCGTCAGCGCTGTAACGAACGCTGAGCACGTCGCGCCCCAGAAGAGCCTGCCCCGCGGCTCCCTCAGAATCGTTACAAAAAACATGGGGAGACAAATCCCATACAGCAAAGAAAACAGCAACCCGTGCAGCAACTCGTAGGGTTGATACCACACCGGGTGGAAGACCGGGAACAGGAGAAAGGCGCAGAGCGCCGCGTTGAGCAGCTCGACCGCGGCAAACCACAGGTACTCACGCTCGCCACGGCGCAGCAGGAAGAGCCCCAGCCCGGCAAACGCAGCCAGCAAATTGCCAAGCAACAAGACGTTATAAGCGGAGAGCGACCAGAACCAATGGTTTTGCTTTAGCTGGAATTGATCGTTTAAGAGACTGGCACCGCCGATGGTGATGGCGGGAGGCGGCCCCGCAAAGAACGCAAAGCCCGACCAGGTCCAGAAGCGAATGGCGACGACCACGGAACTCGACCCGGCCGCAATGTCGGCGGGGAGGGGAATGACCTGCCCCGGCGTGGTGTCGGTGTAAAGCGCTCCATTGGGAGCGGCTTGATAGGCTCGCTCCTGCTGCGGCGGGCTTCCGAATTGCCCAATCAATCGCCCGTTGGCGAAAAGCTGGTAGCTTTCGCCGATTACGGGAACGTAGAGTGCGAGGGGCGCGTGATGGGCGGGCAGCACGACATGAAACCGATACCACGCCATGCCGCTAAACCCTTTGTAGCCCTGATCGGCTGTCGACTGGTCGGGGCTCAGCAGCTTCCACGAGGAATCGTCGAAGCCCGGCTTGGCCCAGCCCAGCTTGCCGTCCGGGTCATCTCCAGTCTGGAAGCGCAAGAGGCCCTTGAGCTCGGCCATCTGCACGCGGGATTGCTCCATGTCAAAAACCGGCCCTAGGGCGGCCTGGGCCCAAGCCAGGGGCAGAACCGAAAGAGCCAGCAGAAGCGCCGCAATTCCTGAACGTGCGTGGGAATGCATGATGGACAATCGTTACACGCGGAACAGCCTCATGCAATCCGAAAGCGGCCAAAAGGCAATTCGAAGACGTGTCTACCGCAATGCCTGCCATTTCTTCGCGGTGGATACCAACGACTCACTGAAAACGGCGAGCCGATCTGCCCTTATTTCCTAGTTCCGGTTGTATTGTCGGCAATCCGGACATGACGCCATTTTTTTCTCCAACGTTCGTATGGGTGG
>PLKU01000241.1 GCA_003140705.1 Acidobacteriaceae bacterium | reverse complement strand
GCCGGTTTATCCCGGCGCTCGATGTATCGTCGGCTACTCTTCCCCAACGTGATTTGGATCACGAAGCTTCCGGCTTGCCGGTCATTCGCCAGGAATGCTTCAATCACTGCAAGCCGACTCGCACTAAGACTTAGCGTTACCGATCCGTCATCGGTGAGTCCATTAGCAATTTAGCGCGAAGCGAGAAACACTCCTGATCCCGTTTCAGGCGAGCTTCTCGAGGAGGCCGTCAGAACTTCGGGCTGGTCGATCATGACGTCGTGACCGCTGGTGACGGTTTCCGTCTTCCACGAGCGGTCGGCGCGGCACCGCTCGAGGAAGTCGTCAAACGCAGGCATTTTGAACAGCGGGGCGCGAATATAAGCCCTTTTGGCGATGCTTTGATAGGCGCCCGTGACCTTCAGCTTTTCGGTAAAGCAGCCGGTCGGATGCGGGGTCAGTTTGCTGTCCACCCATGTGCTGTCGGTTGCGTTCACGTAAAAGTACGAGGCGGGGTGCGGCGGAATCGCGAGGCTCGCCGGTGGTTTGGTGTGGGTAATGTCGAATAGTGACTGGCCATCGGCGGGCAAGAAGGCATCCAGGTACACGATGGCCGAGATGCGGTTGCGAAGCTGCTCGGCCACTCCGGTAATTACCATCCCGCCATACGAATGACCAACCAGCACGATCCCATCGAGATCTTTCCACTTGATTTCACCAACCACATCGTCAATTTGCGTAGAAAGGTCGATCGGGCCAGGCGGTAGATGCGAACGTTCCCCAACGCCTGAGAGCGTTGGAGCAACGACGTAGTGGCCTTTGGCTGCTAGGCGGTCGGCGACGCGCCGCCAGCACCATCCTCCGTGCCAGGCACCGTGAACCAGCACAAAGGTGCGGGTTTGCGAAGCCGCGTGGGCTAAGCTCGATTCGACTGGAACAGCCACACGTTGCCTACGCGTTACTGAATCTGCAATGTAACCGTCGTTGTGCGCTGTGCGCCTCCGGATGATGCCGTACCATCCGCCACTCATCTCATCGAATCCTCGACTTGGCGTACTGATCCTCCGTTAGGCTGAGGAACACGCCGCCACGTGCAGTGACGATTGCCTGGCCTAGCGCATGCCGACTCTCAAGATTAGACATCCCGCAACCGCGCTGCACGATCTGTACCACCTTGTCCGCCGACGCGAACAAGAACCTGAGAACTCGGGGGAGGTTTTGCTGCACGCTTCACCACGGTTTAAGGCCTGGCTATCTTGCAACATTTGACCCCAATCGGCGCCACCAAAACCTTTCAAAATTGAGCAAAACAGAACAGTGAAGGTTTTTGATCCGGGGGCGATGATAGACAAGACGTTGGTGTAGTGGGGTTCAGGCGCGTGAAATCCGCCCCGAAAGTTGCGGCCTTTCCCCAGGATATCCCAGAGCTGTTCGTTGGACATTTCCCTGTGCGATGCAGGAATTGTGTAAGGCGGTTTTACGCATGGCTGCCGCAGGTGCTCATTTTCAAATGATGGAAGAACCAAGAAGCCGAATCAATGCTGAACTGCACAAGTCCCCGAAGGCATAGAGCTTCCTTAGCCGGTTCTGGATTGACAAATGAGAGTGATCGTGAGGTGCAANNGAGATCGAAGACCCTCGGTGCCAGAGTCTGCTCATGATGTGGTGATTGAGACTTCAAAAGGGGTCTCCGGCACCCGCACATCAAGCAGGTCTATACGGTTATAAGCGAAATGTAGCAGCCTACTTTGCGCCGTGGAAGCACAAGATTGAGCCGCTCGAAAGGGGTGGTGTTGTCTTCCTGTATAAATCGGGTGCGGGCATTGTTGCAATGGGCGAGGATGACGGCAAACTTGAGAAGGCCGCAGATCACTACAACCCAGATCACCCGGACGAAGAGTATTTCAGGAAGTTGAGGAACTTCCAGTTAGTTGATCCGCCTTTGACAACCGCCGAGATCAGGAGCCTGTCAGGTGTGAACTATGTCTTCAGAAATACAATGATTGGAATCGATTCAGAGACCAGGATGAGGATTAGACGCGTGATCTTGGATCGCCCACTAGCGGCGAAGAAGCCGCTGGCACGTCGCAAATGAACCCGATGGCGTTCCCGTTTGCACTTTTCGGGTTGTTGTGTCCGATAAATTCTGTTATCGGCCATAAATCAGTAGGGGGAGCTTGCGAAATTCGTCGTGAAATTATGTTTGCCGTCGGGAACCGGGGAAGGGCAAAGATTTCTCGTTGATGACGGGAAGACGCGCGTCTCTGAGCTCTTGAAAGAGCGCTTCGTGATTGTTCCTTTCGCAGATTCTATTGTGTAAGCTTTGAAAAGCTTGTTTCTGCTGGACTCGAATTCGCGTCCAGCCAGGAGAGCAGACAACGGATGCTGCCGGTGGCCATAGCTACACAGGAGTCGGCTGCTCCGTAATACAGACGAACGGTGTCTCCATCCGCGTCGATGGTCTGCCCGCAGGGAAACACCACGTCCTTTACATCTCCATCGCGCTCGTAAAGCTCCTCGGGCCCGAACATCCAGGAGTCTCCCCGTTGCAGGCAGATCTCCGGCCGTTCCAGATCGAAGAGCGCAAGGCCCAGGCGATAGATGCTGCCCGATGCTGTCTGCCGCACTCCGTGATAGATCGTCAACCACCCTCTGGCGGTTTCGATCGGCGGAGAGCACAAACCGATCTTGTTCGCATCCCACCATCCGCCGCGCCGCGCTTCCAGAATTACCTTGTGGCTCCCCCAGTGCCGCAAATCCGGCGAATGGGAGATCCACATGTGCGCGCCCAGAGTTGTCACGGGGCGATGAATCAGCGCCCAGCGGCCGTCGAACCTGCGCGGCAAGAGTGCCGCGTCCTTGTCTTCCGGCTGCATGATTACGCCGAACCGCTCAAAGGTCTTGAAGTCTTTTGTCAGCGCCAGCGAAACTCCGGGGCCGCCGCGCGCGAAAGACGTGTAAGCCACCGCATACTTCTCCAGCTCGGGCAGGTACGTAATGCGCGGATCTTCAATGCCCCATAGCTCTTCCGGATACTCGCGCGGATTGGCCACGAGCGTCGGCTCCGGATCGATCCGCCATCCGTTGATCCCGTTCGCGGAACGCGCCGCGCACAGATGCGACAGGCCCGTACGGCTCTCCACCCGGCAAAGCAGCAATGTATCTCCGTCGGCCAACGTTACGGCCCCGGCATTGAAGACGCTGTTGATCGGATAGGGCCAGCTCTCCCGGCTGAGAATCGGATTGCCGGTATAACGCGTAAATAGGGGTAAGTCGGGAGGTAATTTCTGTCCAGACTGTTCGAGAACCGAGGAATCTTGCAATGAATCAAGAACCGTATTCATATTCAAGATGTGACACTCATTTCCAGGTACGTTGCTTCTGCGCTTGCTGTTGTTGCGGTCTGCATATCGAGCCTCGCGAATCTCAGCCTATCGCTTCTGCGCTTCCATGGGTAGCCTCCGCTATGCCCCGGCTTGCATTAAGGCTCGCAGGAAAAGACCCCGGCCTTGGCCGGAATCTTCTTCGTGGAAGAGGACCCTGAGCAACTTAAAGTAATCTCTTGATACGGTCAATGATACTTTCAGGTCAGAGGCCGGTGCTTTTTGGGGCCGCACCGCTGCAAGGCGTCGATGCGCACGCGCCGCTCCGCACCAGCGGCCCGGCCCGGCTCCCGTCCGCTAGCACCGAGGGGATTGCATCCCCCGGGGTCCTTGGACGCTTGATGCGATACGGTACGAGGCTGAAGCTGATCGCGAACTTGCAGTGCAGTCGGATTGTTTCCCTTCCTAACCCTCTCCTGGATTGCGCCCGTGTGATGGCATCGTTTATGGATGGCTTGGAAGTCACTTGACGGTCGCGGTAGGGATACCAGTCGCCTGATACCCCCCGCGCAGATCCGTACGGGCGCTGATTAGCGCATACGGCTCTTATCTTGGATGATTAGCGGCGAAACGAACTTCGGGATATGGATGGAGCTTCTTAGGACGAGGAAGCCATTGTTCGGCAAGCGCAACGCGGCGAGCCCACGTGAACCGGCTCTTTTGACTTCGCCGACGGAGTGTTTTCCCCCAGAAGCGAAGCACCCGGTCCCGGAACAAGCCAAGAGTGTTCAGGTTCCCCGGTACCGCGTAGTAGTTGAAATAGCCCTGCAGAACCGACCTGAGCCATTCTCCGGTTTGCGGCACTGGATCATGCATGCGCCTGCATAGTTGCTGCTTGATTTCCTGCAGCTTCTTCCTCCTGCGTTTGCGGACCGTCATGCGTCGCACCGTGAAATGCCCTTTCCCGTTCTTCCCGCTGATATGCGTGAAGCCAAGAAAGTCGAACGTCTCAGGTTTGCCTTCCCCTCTTCGTTCCCGACTCTGTTCGGCAAACCGCCCGAACTNNGAAAACGAACCGCATCCGCCTTATACTGGAAACCCAGGATGGTATCGTCCGCGTAGCGGATTACTACCACCTCACCTCGCGCATACTTCTTGCGCCAGAGGTCCACCCAGAGATCGAAAACATAGTGAAGATAGATATTGGCGAGAATCGGAGATGCTAC
>PLKU01000401.1 GCA_003140705.1 Acidobacteriaceae bacterium | reverse complement strand
GCGGTGGAACCATGCAGTGCACAATCGCTGGTGATCGCGTGAAAATTGCCGGCACGGCGCGCTTGTATCTTCACGGCACGCTCGAACTCTAAACTGAATCCCAACCGCTACGCGACGTGTTGACTTATCGTTCTTTCGGCGATTCTGCCGAGCGGCAGCAAAGGTTCGAAGAACCTTCGACACAGATGTCGCGTACCGCTGATGCCAGCTTCTGTTCCATCGACTGATACAAAGGCGGACGGTGCTTCGCAGTTATGCTGACCAGGCAGCGCGAGTGCCGCGACCGCTGGAGCTGTACCCCATATCCGTGGAGATGCCGCGCACACACTGCAGCAACTGATTGGCGATGGAAGGCAGCTTCTGCGCGGTTACGCGGAAGGACGGGCCGGAGACGCTGACCGCGGCCACCGGCATGCGCTGGGCATCGAGAAGTGGAACGGCGATGCAGCGCAAACCTTCTTCGAGCTCTTCGTCGTCAACGGCATAGCCGCGGCGATGGGTCTTCTCCATCTCAACTTTCAAGGCCTCAGGAGTGGTGATGGTGCGGTGCGTGAACCGCTCAAAACGGATGCGCCGGACCACCTCGGCGGCACGCTCTTCAGGCAGGAAGGCAAGAATCGCCTTCCCTACCGAAGTGCAATGGACCGGGTTGCTGGCGCCGATTCGGGTGATCATGCGAACCGAGCGTGCCGGTTCAATCTTGTCGATATAGATGACGCGCGCTGCCTCCAGAACACAGAGGTGAGCAGTCTCTTCGGTCACGGCGACCAGGCGACGCAGGTGTGGCTGAGCACGATCCCTGAGGTCATACTGCTCGATCGCCCTGTTCCCAAAATCGAATAACCTCAATCCCAGCCTGTACTTGCCGGTTGTGGTGCGTTCCACCATGCGGTGCCGCTCCAAAACCATGAGGAATCGGTGCGCGGTGCTTTTATGCAACTGGAGTGAGGACGCCACCTGGGCGAGACCGAGCGGTGTTTCGCTCTCTCCGAGCAGGTCCAACACGGCAAACGCCCGGTCCAGGGCCTGAACTTTGTAGGTACCTTGCGGCGCCGTGTCTCGCATTATGGTCCTCCGTGTCGCCGGATGGTGACATTTCTAGTCTGCAAGCACACGAGAGCCATGTCAAGTATTGGGACGGAATTTCTTGAATTGGGATTCGATGGGGCGGATATTGGGATACGTCTCCCGTTTCGGGATCATCGCTGGTTCTACACAGGCACGATGTCGCCCTCTCCGGGTGCAAGGAACAGATTCGCCTCCAGCCCATGCTGGCGAGTGTAGAGATCGAAGTAGCGGCCACCCAGCGCAAACAGCTCGGCGTGATTGCCGCGCTCGACGATGCGCCCCTGCTCGACGACCAGAATCTGGTCAGCGCGACGGATGGTGGAAAGTCGGTGGGCGATGACGAATGTGGTGCGACCTTCCATCAGCTTGTTAAGACCGGCCTGAATCATGGCCTCTGACTCAGAGTCGAGGGAGCTGGTGGCTTCATCGAGGATGAGGATGCGTGGCTCGGCAAGAAGTGCGCGCGCGATGGAAAGACGCTGCCGCTGTCCGCCGGAGAGCTTCACGCCGCGCTCGCCGACGATGGTGTCGTAAGCCTCTGCGAAGCGCTCGGCAAACTCGTCGACGCGCGCAGTGCGGCAGGCAAAGAGAAACTGCTCCTCGGTAGCCGTTGGACGGGAAAACATAATGTTCTCGCGAATCGTGCCGTCAAAAAGAAATGAGTCTTGAAGCACAACACCCAACTGCGAACGGAAGGTATTCAGGTCCACTTGCGCAAGATCAATGTCGTCTACAACCACGCGCCCGCTTGTCGGCGTGTGGAAGGCACAGAGCAGGCTTATGATCGTCGATTTGCCTGATCCGGAAGAACCAACCAGCGCGGTAGCGGTTCCCGGCTCGGCCAGAAAGCTGATGCCATGCAGGACTGGCTTGTCAGCTTCGTAAGAGAACTCGACATCCTCAAAGCGCACCGTGCCCTTTATGGGCGGCATCTTCAGTGAGCGGCCGGGGACCTGATTCTCTTCAATCTCCGACATGATCTCGTTTGTGCGATCAAGGCCAGCAAACGCTTCGGTCAACTGGGTGCCAATGTTCACCATCTGAAAGACCGGGGCGATCATGAAGGCAAGAAACATGTTGTATTGAAAATAGGTACCGACAGTCCAGGTGCTCCCCAAAACATTGTGACCGCCCAGCCACATGACGATCGCAGAAACAAGCCCGAGAACCGTGGTGGATGCGGCAGAGAGCGTGCTAGTCATGGTCAGGGACCGCATGACATTGGCCAACAGACGCTCAACTCCGGCGGCAAAGACTGTGGCCTCGCGCTCTTCCGCATGGTAGCCCTTGATGACGCGCACGCCGCCCAGTGACTCGGTGAGCCGCCCCGTGACATCGGCATTGATCTTGCCGCGGTCGCGAAAGATGGGGCGAATGGTCTTGAATCCGTACTGCAGGAAAAAGACGAAAATACCGAGCACAGCGAAAACTGTGAGGGTAACCACGACACTGAGATGCAAGAGCCAGATAAATGCCAGCACCGCCGTCAAAAGTCCGCCCACAAAATCAACCAGGCCAGTGCCCACCAGGTTGCGCACGCCCTCGACATCGGTCATGATGCGAGCCACAAGCGTGCCGGTGCGGTTCTCGTCGTAATAGGCCACAGAGAGCAGGCCCACATGGCGCTGGACTTGTCGGCGCATCTCGGCAATCAAACGCTGTCCGGCCTTTGACAGCAGTTGTGTGAGCGAGTAAGAGGTAATGGCCTGCACCAACATGGCCGAGAAGACAAGTGCGATGATCCTGGGCAAAAGGTCAGGCCGTGGATGCTGCGCAGAGAGAACTGTGTCGAGCAGGGGCTTTGAAGAGATGGGCAACACAAGGCCGGCCACGCGGTTGATGACCATCAGAACCATGCCGGCCGCAATCAGGCCTTTGCGTGGTGCAACCAACGCACGAACCTGTGGCCAGATCTTCTTCAACTCAGGCTTCCGCTTGGGCAGGTCAGCCTGGCTGCGCCCTCCGCGTCCGTGTGACGAGCGCTCGGCTCGATTGCTCAATCCCATCGCCCCGCCGCGCATGGTTCCCATGCTTTAGACCTTTCCCGAACGGCGAGCAGCAATAAACGAGCGAACGCACATCACCACGTAAATAAGAAGCAGCACCGCCATCGTGACTTTTGAGGCCAATGCGATTTGGTCAGGCGGCATGCCGGCCGACGTGGCATGAACGTATCCCCGCACAGCTTCAACCGTAGCGCCGATAAAGCCAAGCAGCGCAACGGTGACATTGATGTGCATGAACAGCTTGCGCCGGTTCTCGCTGGGGCTAATCGCCAAGAATCCGCCAAGACCCAAGGCCAGGCCAAACCACAAGGGAATGAGCGCGGTGAAATGAATACTACCCGTGCCCAGGTAACCAGCCAGGCCCAATGCAGCCAACAGAACCCCAAACACCAATGTAACTTTCGCCATGCAATACTTCCCTTCCACTGAACCTTAAGGATACTAGGGCCTGCCCTCTAATCTACAGGGCAGGCCCCAGATGCATGGATGATGTGGAAGAGGCCAAAGATGCGAATGATTCAAACATCGATGGCAGCCTCGGTGACTTGGGTATTCTGTCTACCTTTGAATGCGCGCCGATCCGCCTTGGGCAAATGCACGCACCTGGTCCAACGTGGCCATGGTTGTGTCGCCAGGGAAGGTGGTTAGCAGCGCTCCGTGAGCCCATCCCAGCTTAATGGCCTCATCCGGCGTAACACCGCTCAGCAGGCCGTAGATGAATCCGGCCGCAAAGCCGTCACCGCCTCCTACGCGATCGATGACATCCAACTCAGCCGTCGGAGCCGTGTAGGTCTTGCCATCAATCCAGGCAACCGCGCTCCAGCTATGGCGGTTGGTGGCGTGTACCTCACGCAAAGTAGTCGCGACCACCTTCACGTGCGGATGCTTCTTAACCACGTTGTCGATCATGCCGAAGAACACGCTGGGATCGAGCTTCGACTTGGCCGCAACTTCCGGCCCCGGGATTCCCAGGCCCTTCTGCAGGTCTTCTTCATTGCCGACAAGGACGTCAACGTTCTCAACGATGGTGCTGATGATCTCCACGGCACGCTCGTTGCCGCCAGAGATCTTCCACAGCTTCTCACGGAAATTCAGATCAAAGGATGTGATGGCTCCCGCGGCCTTGGCCTCACGCATCATCTCCGCTGCCAAGGGGGCCGTGGTTGGCGAGAGCGCCGCGAAGATACCGCCGCTATGCACCCACTTCACGCCCCCGGCAAAGATCTTCTTCCAATCGAAGTCGCCAACCTTGAGTTGCGCCGCCGCCTCATTGGACCGGTTGTAAAAAACCACCGGCGCACGCACGCCAAATCCACGGTCGCTGTACACCGCCGCCATATTCGGACCGGTGACGCCGTCATGCTTGAAGTGCTTGTAGAAGGGCTTGACGCCCATGGCGCGAACTCGCTCGGCAATCAGGTCGCCGATGGGATAGTCAGACATCGCCGAGGCGACGCCTGTCTTCAATCCGAAACAGTCGGAGAGGTTCGCAGCCACGTTGAACTCGCCGCCGCTGACGTGGATCTGGCACTCCGTTGCCTTGCGAAAGGGGATAATCCCCGGATCGAGCCGGTGCACCAACGCTCCCAGCGACAAAAAATCCAACTCCGCTCCCTTGCGGATATTTAATCCATGGCTCATCGGTTCTTCACTCCTTGTCTGTTTGAGGGTGTCCTTTGTTGATCTGTGACTTTCCTCGGATGATATACTAGTGGTCTGACCACTACTTGGCCTTTCTCAGCCCTTGCCACCAGCCATTCGCTTGAGTTCCGAGAGCACGTCCTCAATGGTCCATTCGTTCCCTGGGTAGAATCGCACCACTTTGCCATCAGCGCCAATCAGTGTGGTTGAAAGCGTGTGGGTGATGGTACCGTCCGCCGCGTTCGTAATTCCCACATCGAAGAACTTGGCCATCTCCAGCAGCACTGGCTTCTGCGGCACAGCAAAATCCCAATCCGCAAAAGCACTCTTTGAGTCGCTGCCAATATAGGTAGCCCCATAGGCCCGCAGCCGCTCCGGCGTGTCGTTTTCGGGGTCAAAGCTCACACACACCAGGTGCGTTTTGCCGCGCAACTCCGGATCGGCCGCGACCTGCTTGTCCACCGCCGCAAAGTTGCGCGTGACGCGGGGGCAAAAGTCTGGCAGTGGACAGCGTGTGTAGATGAATGTGACCAACAGCGCGTTGCCTTTGAACTGGCCAAAGTGAATTGTCCGCCCATCCTGATTGCGCAGCTTAAAATCCGGTACCACATCTCCAGGTGCCGGCACGTGATAAAAGACCGCCGGCTTGTAATCCGGCTTGGCCTGCGCTACGACAACAATGTGGTCGAGAAGGACATCCGCGTTTGGATCCTGCGAAACCAGGACGTCGGCTGTGATCACGTCACCCGGATGCAACTCGCTCAGGATGGTGGGGTCCTTCAGGTTATAGGGCATGGTCATCGCATCCATAAAGCCGGGAATGGCCTCATGGTCCACTGTGACCTCGCCCTTGGCCATATTGGTGGAGACCACCTTGCCGCGCAGCTTGTATACCTTGAAGTTCTGGCTGGCAGTTGCCTGAGAGGGAGTCGGTTGTCCGGAATGGCACCCGGCAAGCGCGACAAGAGCGAGAAGTGAAAAAGCAACAAGACGGCGAATCACCCAACAGTGTACAACCGGCCACTGCTGGCAAATCTCCACAGAATGGCCCTCGCCCCGGCTCACGGCGTATAACGCTGGAATGGGGCCACCAAGGAAAGGCGAGATTGACGCATGGCTGCGCAACGGCGGCCTGGTGGTTACAGCCAGCGACCGCGCCGCGCGCGCCCTGCTCTCCGACTTCCATCGCGCCCGGCGAGTCGAGGGACTGACAGCCTGGCAGACGCCCAACATTCTGGATTGGAAGAGCTTTGTCCGCAGCGAGTGGGATGCGCGCGGGCGCGACGGCCGCCTGGTTCTGAATCGCACTCAGGAACAGGCTATTTGGGCGGGGATCCTTGGCAGGCGTGAACACATGGCAACTTTGCTTGAGGGCCCGCGCTACCGCCTGGCTAACCTGGCCATGGAAGCATATGAATTGCTCTGTTCGTATGCACCCAGTCTACTGCGGACCGGAGCCCACAGCGCCTGGCAGCAGGACGCGGCAGCCTTCAGCGAATGGCTGACGGCGTTTGACCAAATCTGCCGGAGAGACAGCCTCCTCAGCCCCGCGCGTCTTTCGCTGGAACTGATTGCGCTCCTTGAGAGTCCGACGAAGGTGACCACCCAGACGCAAGCCGCGCGCCCGCCACTGCTGCTGGTCGGATTCGACCGCATTCTGCCCACACAGCGAAGCCTGTTCGACACCTGGGGAGAGTGGAGGCAGGCCGAGCACGCACCCCCGGCCGAACGGATTCTCTTCCACAAAGCCTCCGATGCACAATCCGAACTGGGCGCGTGTGCACTGTGGTGCGCTCAGCAACTTGCCAGCAACCCGGAGGGCCGCCTGCTGGTGGTAACCCAGGATGCGGGAGACCGCATGCGGCGCGGCCAGATCGAACGGGCCTTCCTCAAGCACACAGGTGCAGGGCAACGCGACGAGGGCACTTCTCCGCTATTCGAGTTCTCGCTTGGAATCCCGTTGAGTCTGGCTGCGTTGCCAAATGCTGCGCATCTGCTGCTTCGCTGGCTCTCGGCTCCGATCGCTGAACACAAACTTGACTGGCTGCTCTCCACCGGTTACGCCGCTGCAAGTGTGCAGGAATCCGCCGCACTGCAGGCTCATATGCGCGGGATCCGCCGCAGGAGCCAACAGCAACCGCAATGGACGCTGAACGCATTTGTAGGAGCCGCCAGGGGCTCGGCTATTCCTGAAGCCTGGGTAAATCGCATGACGAATGCGCAGCGTCGCCTGGCTGACTTCGCTCTCCGCCCGCAAGCCCCGCTTGAATGGGTCGAATTGGTTCCGCATTTATTAGAGGCGGCGGGCTTCCCCGGCTCCCGTCCGCTGACGAGCACGGAATTCCAGGCCGCCAACCGTTGGCAGCAGGGCTTGGAAACTTCTGGCTCTCTTGGCTTCGATGGGCGGCGCATTGCATGGGAGGATTTTCTTCCTATACTCTCCCGAACACTCGACGAGACACTGTTCACGCCCGAGTCACGCGAGGCGCCCATTCAGATTGCGGGCCCTGCCGAGTCGGCGGGGTTGACCGCCGATGGCGTCTGGTTTCTGGGAGCCAATGAAGAGGCCTGGCCGTCGGGTGGCGCGACGCATCCGCTGCTGCCTCCGGAGGTGCAGCGCCAGGCAGGGATGCCACATGCCAGCGCCCAGCTTGATTGGGAGCTGGCCCATGCCATCACCACGCGCCTGATCAGCTCTGCTTCAGAAGTTCACTTCAGTTTCGCAGCGCAGGTGGAGGCTGCTGAGACTCGGCCCTCTCGCCAAATTGTCCAGCTTGCCGGCGCTCCGCAAGCGATGCCGCCGGAATTGATGCTGCCGTCCGGCTCAGCCCCGCTGACAGTCCCATATGAAGATTTCAGCCGGATTCCCTTCCCTCCCGGAAAGGTCCGCGGCGGAGCAAGTGTGCTTACCAGCCAGTCGCAATGTGCCTTCAAAGCATTTGCGACCGGGCGCCTGTCTGCCCAAGGTTGGGAACCCGCAGAAGCCGGCCTCTCGGACGCGCAGCGCGGAAAACTTTTGCACGAAGTGCTGCACGCCATCTGGGCCGGTCCGCCGAACGGGATTTCCAATCACCGTGCTCTTCTTCAACTTGGCGACGGCCGAGCCGCCTTTGTGGCTGCGCACGTTGACCGCGCTCTTCGCACCGGCGTCAGCCCGGGACTACGCGATCGGATGCCCCCGCGTTATCTGGATCTTGAAGCGCAACGACTCACGCGCCTTGTGATTGAGTGGCTGGACTATGAAGCCACGCGAATCGGTTTTGATGTGGCTGAGACGGAGGTAGAGCGCACCATCCACCTGGCTGGGCTCACCTTCGATCTGCGGCTCGACCGGATCGATCGGCTCAAGGACGATTCACTGCTGGTCATCGATTACAAGTCTGGGGATGTTGCCACAAAACTGTGGGATTTGCCCCGCCCGGACGATGTGCAATTGCCTCTCTATGCCGGCTTTGCCGTCGAAGGGGACCTCGGCGGACTTGCATTTGCGAAAGCGCGTGCGGGAAACCTCAAACTTGTGGGCCACTTCTTCAATGCAGCCACGGTTCTTTTCGACGGCCTCAAGGTTTCCAGTTCCTTGGTCAAGAAGAAGCTGACTGATGAATTGCTATCCAAATGGCGCGCGCACATTGAAGAGCTCGCCAACGACTTTCTCACGGGCCGGGCGGAAGTGAATCCCCGCCAATACCCAAAGACCTGCGAGGGGTGCGGCTTGCAGGCTCTTTGCCGTATTCAGGAGAAGAAATTCCGGGACCCACTTGAAGACGAGGAAGATGGCTATGATGCGGAGGCTGTAGATGAATAGCCCACATAAGCCCTCGCCTCCCGACCAACCCGAGCGCATTCGAGCCCTCGATCTCTCGCGATCCATTCTTGTGCAAGCACCGGCGGGCTCGGGCAAGACGGACTTGCTGACGCGCCGCTTTCTGCGCCTGTTGGCTGAGGTCGACGAGCCCGGCCAGGTGGTTGCGATCACCTTTACCAATGCCGCAGCCGCAGAGATGCGACATCGCATCCTTTCTGAACTGGAGATGGCTGCCGCCAGTGATGCTCTGCCAGCCTCATGCAACGAGTTTTCGATGGAGGCCCTGGCTCGCCGCGCCCTTGCACACTCCCGCCAGCGAGACTGGAAACTGCTCGATCTGCCGGCGCAACTCCGCATCGCCACCATCGATTCCTTTTGCCGCGACCTTGCTCTTCAACAGCCGCTGCTCTCCTCGCTGGGCGGCGGCATTCAAATCGCCGCGCAACCCCGGGAGCTCTATCGCCGTGCAGCCCGCCAGATCCTGGAGAAGATCGGCCACGCAGATCGGGCCCTGAACGAAGCGATTGAAGCGTTGCTGCTGTGGCGCGACAACAACTGGCGAGAAATGGAAGATCTTCTTGTTGAGATGCTGGAAACGCGCGACCGCTGGATGCACAACTTTGTCATGGATCGCGATCCGGATTGGGACGATTTGCGCAATCGCCTGGAGCGACCGTTCGCCAACGCAATCAGCGAGAGTCTAACCGCGCTCGACGAATTCATGAACCTGGTTCCGGGCGCGAGAGAAGAGGCGCTCGTCCTGGCCCGCTACGCCTGCCAGCATGTTGAGAGCGCGTTTCTTCGCGAACTGGCCGAGATGGCGGAGTTCCCTGCTCCGCCGTGGCTCTCCACCGAAGATGTTGATGAGGCGCACCGGGCCTATTCCAACCTCGCCGAATTGCTGCACGTCAAGGAGGGTCGATTCAGGAGGCAAGTGGACAAAAAACTCGGCTTCCCTTCTGACAGAAAATTCGAGAAAGCCCAGATTCTCAACCTGATTGCACGCCTGAACGCCGTCCCCGGCCTCGAAGCAGCGCTCGACGAGGTTCGCAATCTTGCTCCAGCCCGCTACACCGACGCAGACTGGAGAATTGTCCGGGCCTGTTTCACGCTGCTCCGTCGTGCGGCTGGCGAGTTGCAGGTCGTCTTCGCAGAGGCAGCAGCAGTCGATTTTATCGAGGTAGCACAGATCGCTCAGCAGGTGCTTCGTGGCCCTGACGATCTGCCCACCGACGCAGCCATTGCCGTTGCGGACGGCATTCGCCATTTGCTGGTCGACGAGTTCCAGGACACGAGTCGCCGCCAGCACCAGTTGCTGGCCAGCCTGATTGCGGCCTGGCCAGACCGAGAGGGTCGCACGTGCTTTGTCGTTGGCGACCCTATGCAGTCCGTCTATTCGTTTCGCGACGCGGACCCTGAGCTTTTTGCCCGCGTCAGGACGCTTGGCCTTGAGATACCTGAGGCTGAGCCGCTGCAACTCGACTTTGTTCCACTCAAAGCTAACTTCCGCACCGTTCCAACTCTTGTCGATCGGCTCAATGAATTCTTTGATGAGGTCTTCGCGGAAGCGGACGGCAGCGGAGTTTGTTTCTCCAAAGCCGAGCCAGCCAGGGAATCCCGGCTCAGTCAGATCCCGGATTTCAGTTTGCACCTCACCTTTTCGCCGCAGGCGACTGGTGGCAAATCTGTTGACTCCGATCAGCCGAGCGCAAAAGAAGATGCCCGGGCGGCCCAGACGGAGCAGATCGTTGCGCTTGTCCGGAGCCACCTGGACCGCATGGAAAAGGCTCGCGCCAATGTTGAAAACATCGGTGAAAAGTATCGCATCGCCATCCTTGGCCGCACCCGCGCTGCGCTGGCGCCCGTCGCTGCTGCACTTCGAGAAGCGGCCATTCCATTCCGCGCCATCGAGTTGGAACAACTCTCTGACCGGCCCGAGGTGCTTGACGCCATCGCGCTGGTTCGCGCCCTCTTCAATCCCGAAGATCGCGTAGCCTGGTTGGGCGTTCTGCGTGCCCCATGGTGCGGGCTTTCGCTCGAGGACCTGCATCGCCTGACCAGCGCGGATAACCCTGATCTTCTCTCCCGACCCGTGCCTGAATTGCTCGGCGAACGCATGCACCTCCTCAGCAAAGATGGGCGGCAGGCCGCCCAAAGATTGCTGGACGCGCTTGCTTCAACCCAGGCAACGCCCGACGACCTGGCGGCGACCTTGAAGTCAGGTGTTCGCCCGTGGGGTGGTGGCCCGATCTCTTCGCTGGGAACATGGCTCGAGCAAGTCTGGCTCCGTCTCGGAGGAGCCGATTGCGTTGACTCCACAGCGTGTTCCAACGTTGATCTGCTTTGGCGTTGCCTGGACAGCCTGCCTGGTGGCGAACAGGACCTGCTTGGTCCCGGCCTCGACGCAGCTCTCGAGCAGCTCACGGCGCTGCCTGATCCAGGCGCAAGCAGCCAGTGCGGTGTGCAGTTGATGACCATTCACAAGTCAAAAGGCCTGGAATTTGAAGTGGTGATTGTGCCGGAACTCCAGGCCAGGGCGAGAAACGGCGAGCGACGGATGCTCTCCTGGCTGGAGCGCGGACTGGCGAGCCCGGACGATTCTGGTGAAATCACAGAATTCCTTGTCGCGCCGGTGCAGTCGAAAGGCGCCGAGCGTGGCAAGTCAAAGACATGGGTGGATCGCTTTCGTCGAAAACGGGAAACACAGGAGATGCGTCGCATTCTCTACGTAGCGGCAACTCGCGCCCGCGAAGAACTCCTCTTCTTCGCTCGTCCCGCTTACAAAGTTGAATCTGACGGTGTGTTGAGCCTGTGCGAGCCCAAAAACAGTCTGCTGGCCACCGCATGGCCGGCGCTTGAGGAAGAAGTGCGCCTCCGCTTTGAAGACTGGAGGGCGGGGCAATTGGCGCCGGCCATCGACGAGGAGAATGAGATTGCAAGCATCGCCGCCGCAGGCCAGAGCGATCTGCTGGTCATGCCTCCACCACCTGAGCCAACAGAACCGCAGGAGCCAACCAGAATGCGGCGCCTGCCGACGGTCTACCAGACGAGCGGGGTATCTGCTGCTGATGCTCTTCCAGGAAGTGTGAGAGCCCCTCAAACTCGACTTACGGTCTCTGCAATCGACGAAGGTGAAGGGAGCTTCTACGCCCGCCACCTAGGCGGCTTGCTTTCTCGCGCTCTCGGCACCGCCGTCCATGCACTCCTTGAAGAACTCTCGCGCCTCCGGACGGAACTGGATTGGGATGGTGCCCGCACCGCCGTTGCGCGACTCACACCGAAGATTGCCGCAAGCATCCGATCCGCAGGCATTGATGCGAAACAAGCCGAGGCCATTGCTTCCCAGGCGCTGAAACTGGCGCTTGATGCGTCTCACCATCCTGACGGCGGGTGGATTCTCTCGCCCCACGCCGATGCCGTCAGCGAAGTTCGATGGAATGGCGTCGTCGAGAGGAGCTTGCGCACGGTTCGCGTCGATCGCGTCTTCCGCGCCGGGTTGAACCCTCGATCGGAAGGTCAAGAGGCATGGTGGATCATCGACTACAAGACAGCCCACGCAGCCAGCCCTGGTCAGGACCTTGGAGCCGCAATGGCCGGATTGAGAGAACTGTTTGCGCCCCAGATTGAGGCCTACGCTCGGATTCTGCGCAACTTGTACGGCGCCGACGCGACTCTTCGCGCCGGGCTCTACTACCCCCGAATGTTGATGTTGGACTGGTGGGAACTTTAGGCCCTGTTCGATTTTCCTTTCCGGCGGAAATTGCTTTTCTCCTAACCCCCGGATATGATCTTGGTATGCACTGCCTACCCTGTTGTCGCTGCTGTCCTCTGTTCCGCGCGCACAGGTGACCTGGGTCTGTACTGTTGATCGAAATCCAAGGTTTCCAAATGCCCGCGAAGCAGCCATGCTGCCGCGGGTTTTGTGTATCTGCTGAAAAAGGGACAAATGACTGAAGTGGTTAAAAAGAAAGAATCAGGCGCCCAGCGAGCCGAGCGGCTGAAGCAGGAGAAGAATCCCTGGGCGGCCTTTGACGAGGTTCGCGCCTTCGCGCGCGCCGGCCGGTCGAGTGTGGTTCCCGAATGGGCCTCCTTCTACTTCAAGTGGTGGGGCATTTACACGCAGGGCGACGGCGTGGGTGCCGTTGGCGGCAAAGGCGGTGAAGGCCTGGTCTCCGACTACTTCATGATGCGTATTGCCATCCCCAATGGCATCCTCTCCTCCAGCCAGCTGCGAACCATTGGTGGAATCACGCGGAAGCATGCGCGCAATCTGGCCGACATTACAGTTCGCCAGGCCATCCAACTCCATTGGCTCACCATCGAATCACTCCCCGAAGTCGTGGACGCACTCGACTCAATTGGCATCTCTCCCAAGGGAGCTTGCGGCGACGTGGTGCGAAACGTAACCGGCTGCCCGCTGGCCGGAGTCGCAGCCGATGAACTGATTGACGCCTCCCCGCTTGCAATTGAGATTGCCCACATGCTCAACGGGAATCCCGAGTTCTTTAACCTGCCGCGGAAATTCAAAATCTCTGCGTCCGGCTGCCCCTCGTGGTGCAACAACCCGGAGATTAATGACATCGGGCTTTCGGCCGTGAAACACAACGGTCAGGTTGGCTACTCAGTACGTGTGGGTGGAGGGCTTTCCGCAGATCCGCATCTTGCCGTTCATCTCGACGCCTTCATACTGCCTGACCAGGCGCTTCGCGTGGTTCGCGGGATCACTGAAATATTCCGTGATCAGCAGGGCTTGCGCGAAAGCCGTGACCGCGCGCGCATGAAGCACCTCTTCATGAAAGAAGGTTGGACTGCCGAGAAATTCTTGGCGGAGCTCCAATCCAGGCTCGACTTCACCCTGCTGCCCGGAGTGCCTGAGGAGGTGCCCAACGACATTTTTCGCGATCACGCAGGCATCCATCCGCAGCGCCAGGCGGGATTCAGTTCTGTGGGCGCGTCGGTTCTGCGCGGACGGTTGACCGGAGAACAGCTTGAGGCCGCGGCGGACTTGGCAGACCTTTTTGGCAGCGGTTCATTGCGCACGACCGTGTCGCAGAATCTTTTGTTCATCGATGTTCCCAACAGCAAGACTGCGGCACTGGCCGGCGAGCTCGGCAAGATCGGCCTGCAGGTGGATGGCTCTTCTTTCTGGCGCGGCGCCATCGCCTGCACCGGCACCGAGTTCTGCAAGCTCGCCATCACCGAGACCAAGAGCTTTTCGCGCTGGCTGGTGGAAGAACTGGAGGAACGTTTGCCAGGTTTCGATCAGCATCTGAAATTGCACGTCACCGGATGTCCCAACAGTTGCGGACAACATTGGATCGCCGACATTGGCATTGAAGGTAAAAAGATCAAACTTCAGGACCGCATGGTGGATGCCTACTACTTCT
>PLKU01000119.1 GCA_003140705.1 Acidobacteriaceae bacterium | reverse complement strand
GATCCCGCCTCCTACCCGATTGCCGTTGCAACTGAAGGGTGGCATGGAACGATCACCGACCTCAGCCCGGCGAAGCGCACAGTTTCACCGGAAATGGGGATAGGTATTTATTTTCGGGAAAGGGTCGGAGTCTGTCCATCCGCAAGCCAAGCGCCCCACCCTATCCCCCAGAAGGCTTTAGGATTAGAGCAGCGTGCAAACGATACGAGTAGACACACCTTCGGCGAAGTACGACGTGATTGCGGGGAGCGGGCTGGTGGAGNNGCGGATTGAGAGAGTTGCGGGCAGGTTGCCGCGACGGGTTTTTGTGCTGACCTCCGCACCGATCTGGGCGCTGTGGGGGCGTTGCCTGGAGCAGTCCTTCTCGAACGCTCCTGTGGTGCTCTTTCTGGAGCCGGGCGAGAAATATAAGTCTCTGGCCAGCGTGGAGAAGTTGCTGCGGCAGATGGCCCAGGCGGGCGGGGATCGCGGGAGTCTGCTGATCGCCTTTGGCGGCGGGATTGTGGGCGACGTGGGCGGCTTTCTGGCCGCAATTTATATGCGCGGGATTCCCTATGTGCAGGTGCCGACGACCTTTCTGGCGCAAGTGGACTCCAGCGTGGGCGGGAAGACGGGTGTGAACCTTCCTGAGGGGAAGAACCTGGTGGGGAGCTTTCATCATCCACTGGCGGTCTTTGCCGATATTGGAGTCTTGGGGACGCTGCCGGACCGCGAACTGCGCGCCGGGGTGATGGAGAGCGTGAAGGCGGGAATCATCCGCGACCGGACTCTGGTCCGGTTCATGGAAGAGCATGTCGACGACGTGCTGGGGCGCGATGCAAAGGCGCTTGAGAAAGTGATTGCTGCGTCGATCCGCATGAAGGCCGGGGTGGTGAACCAAGACGAGCGCGAGAAGGGTTTGCGCATGATCCTCAACCTGGGCCATACGGTTGGTCACGCCATTGAGCAGGCGACACACTACAGAGCTCTGCTGCATGGCGAGGCGGTGGGTTGGGGGATGGTGGCGGCGCTTTACCTTGGGCGGAAGAGGAGTACGATCTCCTCGCAGCAGTTTGCCCGGTTGGAGAGTCTGATCCACATGTATGGCCCGCTGCCTCCCCTGAAGCTGCGCGTTGCCAAGGTGGTGGAGGCAACAGGCGCCGATAAAAAGAATGTGGGCGGAGTGAAGCGGTTTGTGCTGCCAGTAGGAATTGGCGACGCTGGGGTGGTAGAAGACGTGACCGCTGCGGAGCTTGAGGCGGCGGTGGGGTATATGCTGGCGCGGGCTGCGGAGAAAACGGCGAGCAAGCAGCGGTAGAAAATTCTTGGGGATTCGATGAGCGTGACGGGTGCCAGGCCGGTGGGTGCAGAGGATGAAGCGGGNNGCGCCGCGCTACGACCTGCTGAATCATGTGCTCTCGGCTAATGTTGATCGGCTTTGGTGGAGCAGGACTGCACGGCGATTCAAGGCGGTTCTGGCCGATCCGCATGCGTCGGTGTTGGATATTTGTTGTGGGACAGGCGACATGACGATGGCGCTGCTGAAGCATCGGAGCAAAGGGGCAACACCGATTCTGGCGGCAGATTTTGCGCGCGGGATGCTGAGCCGCGCCGTTAGAAAATTCACCGAACACGAGTCTGAAGTTGTTGCACTGGAGGCCGACGCACTGCATTTGCCGCTGCGATCGGCGTCGCTGGACCTGATTGTGACGGCGTTCGGCTTCAGGAACCTGGCGAATTACCAGGCCGGGCTGAAGGAGTTCAACCGGGTGCTCAAGCCGGGTGGGCAGTTGGGAATTCTGGACTTCAGTGAGCCTGGTGGGTTGGTGGGCAAGGCGTACGCGGTTTATTTCCGGCGCGTGCTGCCGGCGATTGGTCGCCTCATCTGCGGAAAAGATGGTCCGTACAACTACCTTCCAACATCGGTGGAAAATTTTCCCCCGCCTCCCGAGGTGCTAAGGCTGATGAGCGACAACGGATTTACGGAATGTGCGTGGCAGCCTTACACGTTTGGGATTGCAGGGTTGTACACGGCAAAGAGGGCACGGGTAGCCAGAGGACGATGACTTCAACAGCACCCAACGGGTCAGGATTTTCCGCTGAGAAGCGGCGTGTTGCGCTGCACTCCATGGTGGCGGCAGCTGCAATGACGGTGCTGAAGGTTGCAGCTGGGCTGTTCTCCGGCTCGCTTGGAGTGCTGTCAGACGCTGCCCACTCGGGGCTGGACCTAGTGGCCGTGACGCTGACGTACTTTTCAGTCCAAATGAGCGATAAGCCTGCCGACGAAGATCACACGTATGGCCATGGCAAGATTGAGAACCTTTCGGCATTCGGCGAAACAGGGCTCATGGCCTTCTCCTGTGCGTGGATTATCTGGGAGGCGATGCAGCGCGTTCTCAACCACACGTTGGAGCTGCGCCACTCGATTTGGCCGGTGCTGGTGCTGGTGGCTTCGATTGGTGTGGACTACTGGCGTTCGCGACGGCTGAGCGCGGTGGCTGAGCGGACGGGCTCGCCGGCATTGGCAACCGATGCGTTTCATTTTGCCTCAGACATCTGGTCCACCGTTGCAGTGCTCTGCGGGCTGGGCGCGAGCTGGGCTGGAACGCTGTTCGGAATCGCCTGGCTGAGATATGCGGATCCATTTGCGGCGGTGATCGTTTCGCTGATGATTCTGCGCATGACGCTGCACCTGGGGCGCGAGACGGTAGCCGTGCTGATGGATGAGGTTCCGGCGGAGACGCGGCAGAGGCTTGTGCATGAAGTTGAGAAGGTAGAGGGCGTGTTGCAGGTGGAGCAGGCGAGAGTGCGCCGAGCCGGGTCAAGCTATTTCGCCGACCTGACTTTGGCGTTGCCGCGACGCTTTACCTTTGAGCACACCGGAGAGCTGGTGCGAGAGGCCACCGAGGCGGCGCACCGTGCACTGCCTGAGGCAGATGTGGTGATCCACACGGTGCCGCGCGAGGATCGGACGGAGAGTGTCTTCGACCGTGTGCGGGCAGTGGCTGCGCGTAACAACGTGAGCGTGCATGAGCTGAGCATTCAGTCACACCATGGACGGCTGCGCGTGGAACAGCATGTTGAACTGGACGAAGACATGCCGCTCAAGGCCGCGCATGAGTTTGTGACCGCACTTGAGTCGGAGATTCTCCGCGAGTGTCCGGAGATCGATGGCGTGCTGACGCACATTGAAAGCGAGCCAGCCACGATTGAACAACCAGAAGAGATGGTGGAAGAGGATCGCAAGATCGAGTTGGCGCTTAGGACGACGGCCAGCCAGTTCGCGGAGATCAGGGATGTGCATGAGATTATGGTGGGTCGCGCCGGTGAACACATCTCAGTGTCTTGCCATTGCACTCTGCCGGATGATTTGCCGATGCAGCGGGTGCATCTGGCGATTACAGAGCTTGAAGACAGGTTCAAACTTGAATGCCCCGAGGTGTACCGGGTGACGATCCATCCCGAGCCGGTGACCGACAACCTGCGGTAAAGCAAGAAGGAAGCGGGAGAAGAGAATGAAAGCGCACAGTGAATGGAAGGGCGGCAAGGTTTTTGAGGGAATTGCGGAGAACGGCAACTCAATCATCTTTGATGCTGACCCAAAGCACACGCAAGGCCCCAGCCCGATGGAAGCAGTGTTGATGGCGCTTTGCGGATGCACGAGCGTGGACGTGGTTTCGATTCTCGAGAAGAAACGGCAGAGCGTTGAGGGGTTGAAGGTGACGGCGACCGCCGAGCAGGCGGAGACGGCGCCGAAGGTGTTTACCAAGATTAAGCTCACCTATGCGGTGAGCGGACATTTGAGCCGCAAGGCTATGGAAGACGCGGTCGCACTGTCGAAAGACAAGTACTGCTCGGTGTCAAAGATGCTGGAGAAGGCTGCGGCGATCGAATACCAGATTGTGTTTGAAAGCGGAGAGCCCGAACCATGAAGAGCCGTCCGTTTGTAAATTTCTTCCAGGTAGCCTCGCTGCTGATGGTGCTGGTGGCAGTGGCGCTGCTTGCAGCGATTACGACGATGCACTTTGCCATTCACGGCGCGGAGGTGCAGGTACCCGCGCTGAATGGGATGACTGTGGCCGATGCACGGAGTGAGACTGCCGGGCTGGGGCTGAGCTTGGAAGTGGACAACCGCTACTACTCGGGAGATGTGGCAGCGGGACATATTCTGTCGCAGTCCCCGGCGCCGGGCACGGTGGTGCGGCGGGAGTGGCGAGTGCGCGTGGCGGAGAGTCTGGGGCCACAAAAGGTGGATGTGCCGGGCATGGTGGGCAAAGAGGAGCGTGTAGCGGCACTGACTCTGCGGCGCTCAGGACTCGAACTGGGAATGACCGGGTATCTGCCTTATGGCAAAGCAACGGAAGGCACGGTGCTCGCGCAGGATCCGCCGGCTCATGCACAGGGCATTGAGCGACCCAGCGTCAACCTGTTGGTGGCCGCGCCAGACGACAATGCGCCCGATGGCTACGTCATGCCCGACCTGGTTGGATCAGCGGTGGTGAGCGTGCAGGCGCAGTTGACAAAGGTGGGCATCAAATCAACGACGAATTTTGTGGATGTGCCGGTGACGCCGGTGGGCAATGGAGAAGCGCCGCCCATTCTGCCAGTCAAGCCGGGTGCGGTGCTGGCACAGACTCCGGTGGCGGGGTCACGCGTGGATCAGGATACGCAGGTGAAGCTGACGGTGGCGAAGTGAGACAGCGGGGCTCGCGGCGCTAGCGGGTTTGACGAAGTTTGAGGGCGACATGGGAGTGAAGGAAGATCTGGAGCGGATCGCGCTGCAGGAACAGGAGTTGCGGCTGCCTGCGGTGGACATGCGGCTGGTGTGGGAACTGGGAAGCCGCTTGAGGGCGCTGGCTGTGGAACGCGGGCATGTTGTTGTAATCGATGTGCGGCGGTTTGGACAGCCGTTGTTCTATGCAGCGCTCGATGGAACGACGCCGGACAATGCCGAGTGGGTGCGGCGCAAGAGCAACGTGGTAGCGCGATTCCATCGCAGCTCCTATGCCGTGGGAATGAACCTGCGGGCGAAGAGTTACACGCTGCTTGAACGCTATGGCCTGGCAGTTGCCGATTATGCCGCGGATGGAGGATCGTTTCCGCTGGCTGTGGCGGGAACAGGNNAGGCGTGGTTGGCAGTGCGACCATCTCGGGACTGGCACAGCGGGACGATCACGAGTTGGTGGTGGAGGCGCTCTGCGGCTTGGTGGGGCGGGATTACGGGGAACTGAAGCTCGGCGCGGAGTAGCGACCTAGCAGGTCGGCGAGTCAGCGGGCTCACGGCTCAACGAGCGCTGCCGTTCAGGCAGTTCTTTCAATCAAAGCGATGAAGAAGCCGTCGGTGTGGAATGCGCCGGGAAGCAGGCGGAGCGCGCCTTCGGGCGTGAGTGAGGCTTTGAGCCGGTCTGCTGCGGAAGGGATCAGGATGTTTTCGGCGGCCAGGGAATCGATGCTGGATTCGAGCGAAATCTGGCGGACGTTCGAAGTGTCTGCAAGGACCGCGGAGACGACCTGCTCGTTCTCTTCGGGCTCCATGGCGCAGGTGGAGTAGACGACGCGGCCACCGGGACGGACGGCGCGCAGGGCGGCCTCAAGAATGGAGCGCTGGCGTTCGGCCTGGCGCGCGAGGTCTTGGAGGTGAAGGCGGTGGCGGATTTCTGGATTGCGCCCCAGAGTGCCGGTGCCGCTGCACGGGACATCGGCGAGTGCGAGGTCGAAGGCAGAGTCTTCACGGATCGTGCCGGCGTCGGTGAGGCGGCATTCAATTCTCTCGCCAAGCGGAGCGAGTCGCTGGCGCAATGGCTCAAAGCGCTGGGCACTGGACTCGCAGACGAGGATGCGGGCTTTGGGATTGCGTTGGGCGAGAATGAGCGTCTTGTTGCCGGGCGCGGCGCAACTATCCAGGATTGATTTGACCGGGCGGTTGCTGCTTGCGCTGGCGAGCTCGGCGATCAACTGCGAGCCTTCATCCTGAATGCGCAAGCGCCCCTCATTCAACGCTGCGCTTTCGCTGACCTCTCCGGAGCCAACGTTGAATGCGGAGGCGAGCAAGTTGCCGGGCTGCAGCTGAATGCTCACCGCGGTGAGTTCCTGCACAACGGCCGGATCGTGGATGCGGACGATGAGGATGGGTTGAAGCTGGCCGTGATGGCAGAGTTCACGAGCGGCGTCGATGCCGTAGAAGCCTGCCCAGCGTTCGACCATCCATGTGGGATGCGCCTGGGCAAGCGCAATCTGCGCGGCGGATAGTTCCGGAAGATCCGAGCGCGGAGCGGAAGCCAGTTTGCGAAGAACGGCGTTGACCATTCCTGAAGCAAAGCGATGGCCGGCTTGCTTGGCCAGCTCTACACTTTCGTCAATCGCGGCGCGGGCAGGGATGCGATTCAGATGAAGGAGCTGGAAAGCTCCGAGGCGCAAAGCGATCAGGACTTCAGGGTCAAGCCGGGCATTGGGGTGTTTGAGGAGAGGCAGGAGCAGGTGGTCGAGCTGAATCTGCCAGCGGAGTACGCCGAGGACAAGCGCCGTAGCCAGGTTGCGGTCAGGAGCGGAAAGCGCATTCACTGTTTTGCCGCGGAGCAGATCGTCAGAGTGGGATTGGCCGCGTTCAACCCCAAGGAGAATGTTGAATGCTGCCTTACGTGCCAGAGAAATCGCCGCGGGACGATTCTTGGGCGCGGTCTTTTTTGTTCCAGGTTGCGTGGCCGCAGTCATGGCGTCGGAGCACCCAGTCGTGCGCCTGAGGCCAGTGGAGTTCCGCGGAGGAATTCGGCGGCGGTGTTTCGCTTCTTGCCTTCCAGTTGCAGTTCGAGCAGGTCGAGCCAGGTGTCTTCAGCGCAGGCTACGAGCATGCGCTGATTCTCGATGTGGAGCTGGCCAGGCCCCACGGAAGGCGCTTCGGCAAGATGCGGCGAGTTGGCCAGTTCCATGCGGTGAACGATGAGCTTCTTGCCGTCGAGGGTTGTGAAGGCTCCGGGCCATGGTTGAAAGCCTCGCCAACGATTCTTGAGCTCGATGGCAGCGCGCGCGGCAAAGTCCATGCGGCCGTCTTCGCGGTCGAGCAGCGGAGCGAAGGTGGCAAAAGAGTGGTTCTGCGGCTGGTGGTGAAGCGTTCCATCGGCGAGGCCAGTGAGGGTATCCACAACCAACGGAGCGCCTGCATGCGCAAGCAGATCGAAGAGATCCACGGCGGTTTGATTGCGGGCGATTTCGACGGTCTGCTGCAGGAGAATGGGGCCGGTGTCGAGACCTTCTTCAAGCAACATGGTGGTGTTGCCCGTGAAAGCATCGCCCATGGCTACCGCCCACTGGATGGGCGCGGCACCCCGATACTTGGGGAGAAGAGAACCATGCAGGTTGATGCAGCCCAGGCGAGGGAGGGCAAGCATCCATGGGGGAATGATGCGGCCATAGGCGACAACGACGATGGCGTCGGGGGCAATGGCCTCAAGCTGAGCGCGGAATTCGGCGTTGCTGCGAATCTTTTCAGGCTGCGTGACAGGCAGACCGACGGCGAGCGCAGATTGCTTGACTGCCGGCGCGGTGAGTTGCTGGGCGCGGCCAACAGGGCGGTCAGGCTGCGAGACAACGAGCGCGATTTCATGCCCCGCCGCGAGCAGGGCTTCAAGAGTGGGAACGGCGAAGCTGGGTGTGCCGCAGAAGGCGAGCTTCAAGGACGCGGCCATGGGGTTTACCATTCGCCCGCGCGCTGCATTTTACGGATCTTGCGCAGATTAAGGTCACGCTTGAGGGCGCTCATCCTGAAGATAAACAGCATGCCGTCGAGATGGTCGATCTCGTGCTGCATGGCGCGCGCCAGCAGGTCGGCGCCGTCCATCTCGAACCACTTGCAGTGCTCATCCTGGGCGCGAATACGGACCTCTGCAAAGCGCACGACCTTCTCGCGAATATCAGGGAAGCTGAGGCAGCCCTCTTCCTCGTAGAGCCTGCCCTCGTGGAAGATGATCTCAGGATTGATGAGCACCAGCTTATCTTTGGGGTTCTTGCCCATGCTCAGGTCGATGACGGTCAGGCGCTTGGAGACGCCCACCTGCGGCGCCGCCAGGCCGATGCCCTGTGAGGCGTAGGTGGTCTCAAACATGTCGGCGACCAGCTTACGCAGTTCCGCGTTGAATTCTGTAATCGGTTCGCCGGGTTGCGAGAGCACCGGCTCGGGATATTTGAGGATCTTGAGAATCATTTCTTTAGGTCAAAATCTCCGTATCTGTTCGATGTATCCATCAAAATTTCGTTTCATTTCCAGCACCGAGTCGCCGCCGAATTTTTGCTGAGCAAGACCGGCGACCGTCAGCGCGACCATGGCTTCGGCAGCAACGCCAGCGGCCGGAACGACGCAAATGTCTGAACGTTCGTAGCTGGCGCTGGTGGCCTCGCGCGTGTCAAAGCGCACCGATTCAAGGGGACGACGGAGGGTGGAGATGGGTTTCAAATAGCCGCGTACCACGATGTCCTCACCGTTTGACACACCGCCCTCGATGCCCCCGGCATTGTTCTGCGGGCGAGTGAAGCGAGTGGGCCGGTCAGTGGGTTCCGCGGTGTATTGGATGGGATCGTGGACCTTGGAGCCAAATGTTTCGGCGGCAGTGACCCCGCGGCCGATTTCGACGGCTTTCACGGCCTGCAGGCTCATGACGGACCAGGCGAGAAGGCCGTCGAGGCGCTCGTCCCAGTTGGCGTAGGTTCCCAGGCCAGCGGGAACGCCGTGAACCACCACTTCAAACACGCCACCAACAGTGTCACCCGTGCGGGAGACCTCTTCGACTTCTTCTTTCATGCGTGCTTCCGTGGCAGGATCGACGCAACTGAGCATCACTCCATCCTTGGCCACGACGGTGGTGATCTCCTCCCAAGTGGCCGAGCGGTTAAGCTCGACGCGGCCTACTCGAATGACATGACTCGCGACCTCGATGCCCAGGGTGCGGAGAAATAACTTCGCGAATGCGCCAGCGGCGACGCGCCCGGTAGACTCGCGGGCAGAAGCGCGCTCCAGCACGTAGCGTGCGTCTGGGAAGTTGTACTTGAGGGCGCCAGCCAGGTCGGCGTGGCCGGGACGGGGCGAGGCCACGGCCTGGTGCTTGGCGGGGTCACCGGCTTCAACGGGAAGCTTCTCTTCCCAATTCTTCCAGTCGCGGTTCACGATCTCAATCGAAATGGGTGAGCCGATGGTTTTGCCGTGGCGCACGCCGGAGAGGACATGAACCTTGTCAGTCTCAATCTTCATGCGGCCGCCGCGGCCATAGCCCTGTTGGCGACGCCACAAATCGCGATTGACGAAGTCCAAATCGACGGGCACGCCAGCCGGGAGTCCGGAGACAAGTGCAATGAGGGCTTCCCCGTGGGACTCCCCGGCGGTTGAGAAACGGATCATATTCTATTGATTGTAGCGGAGAAGCAAGTCAGCAGGTCAGCGAGCCAGCAAGACAGCGAGTTGGCAAGACATTCCGGGTCTTGGGCGTCGGCAAGGTTACAAACCAGGCCAGTCTCAGCTAATACACTTCCCCGCCGACCTGCTGCCTGGCTTACTCGCTGAAACGCTGTTCCCTGATTGGTGTTCTCTGCCTTACGATGGAGCGCATGAACTATTTCCTCTTCAAGACCGAGCCACATGTCTATTCCTTTGATGATTTTCTCGCCGCCGGGGAGACGATCTGGGACGGCGTGACAGCCCCGGCCGCAGTCAAGTACCTGCGTGAGATGAAAGCGGGCACGAAGTGGATCTTCTACCACACCGGCGATGAGCGCACCGCGGTGGGGACAGGAACAGTGGTCAGCGTGAACCCTTCCGATCCGAAAGTGCCTGTCGTCAAGGTCAAGGTGGGCAAGCGGCTGAAGAAGCCAAAGACGCTGGCTGCGATCAAGGCAACGGCGATGTTTGTTAAGTCGCCGCTCCTCATCATTGGGCGGCTCTCAGTGGTGCCGCTGACCAAGGAACAGTGGGATTGGTTTCTGGGTTGAGGAACCCGGGCCCTAATCCTTGTGTTCTCCAAGCCACCGCTTGGTGTTCAGCATTTGGCGGTTGTCGAGTGCCCACACTTTTCCTGTCAACTCTTCGGGGCCTTTGCCTTCGCGAATGCATTTTTCGAATTCCCCGGTAACGGCTTGCATTTTGGCGTCCAGGTCGTCGAGGAAGTTCAGGACAAGGGCTTCAGGGATCATGGGCAGCTTGGGTGAGCCGAACTCGAGCTTGCCATGATGACTGAGGATCATGTGCAGCACCAGTGTCTTGAGCTTCGGCGGAAAGCCGGGCAGGCTGTCGACGGTGCGCTCGGCAAGAGCTGCGCCAATCTGGATATGGCCGAGCAAACTTCCTTCGACCGTGTATTCAAAGCCGCTCTCCCATGAAAGCTCGCGGATCTTGCCAATGTCGTGGAGGATCACGCCGGTGAGCAGCAGGTCTCGGTCGAGGAGCGGATAATGCGGGGCGACCCGGTCGGCCAGTGTGCAGAGACTGACTACATGCTCAAGCAAGCCACCGAGCCATGCGTGATGGAGCTGCTTGGCGGCGGGGGCTTCACGGTAGGCCTGCGCGATGAGCGGGTCGGCGACGACGGTTAACAGCAGCAGCTTCAGGTCAGGGTTGGCAAGGCTGTCGACAAAACCGATGAGCTGAGTCCACAGCGCTGCAACATCATAGGATGTAGAGGGCAGCAGGTCAGATTTATCGACCTCGGAGGCCTGGGCCAGGCGGAGCTGGTCAATCTTCATCTGCAGGCGGTCGTCGAAACGGGAGGCGCTGCCGCGGGCCTTCACAATGTCACCCTGCTCAAAGTCCCTGGCAATGCGTGGGTCCTCGGGCACCCAAACGCGGCCTTCAAGCTGGCCGGTTTTGTCGCCGAGGATGACGTTGAGATAAGGCTTATTGGTCTTGGTAGTGCGCTGCTGTTTTGCCAGGACAAGGAAGTAGCCGTCGAAGAGCTTGCCCTCGTCAAAGTTGGCCAGATCGGCAATGTAGATGTCTTTCATTCTGCCCAGAAGATTAACGCATCAGCCTGATGATGCCCAAAACCAGACCGGCCTGGGATTGAGGTCCCAGGCCCGGCGTGTTGGTTTGAACCCTCGCTATTGCTGTGGTGCAGGGGCCGGAGCGGGCGGTGGAATTGTTGCGCCAGGTGCGCCCTGTACTTGAGGCGCGGGCGTCATCTCCGGGGCTGGCGGCTTGGCGGCCGCAGCGGCTGCCTTGCTCTTGTTTGCAAGGCGGGTCTTTTCGCTCTCTGTGGTCTTCTTTTTCTTCTTGTTTGGAGACGTATCGCCGGCCAGACCAAGCGGAGCGGCCTGGGTTTGCCGGTCAGCAACTTCAGCAGCATCGGGAGGGGCAGGAGCCAGCTTGTCCAGCTGGGGTCCCTTGGTCTTTTGCTGTTTAGGCAGGCTGGCACGAGCGCTGAAGCGGGTCTTCTCAGTCGGCTTGACTTTTGTTTCAAGCGGATTCGCGGGTACGTCTGCCGCCGCCTGTTCCACTGCGCCGGCATCCTCGGTATTAGCCGGCCCGGCCGCATTGGGCAGGGTCTTGGTGGGGGCCCGGCCGAAGCGGATCTTCTCCTTTTTTCCGGCCTTTTGAGATTTCAGGCTGGCATCCTGCTTGGTTGCCTTGGCCGGCACAGCTGCTTCTTGCGCAGGGGCAGCTGCCTGTCCCGATTTCTGCCGGAAGGTGCGCG
Organism: Acidobacteriaceae bacterium; assembly: GCA_003140705.1. Lineage (GTDB taxonomy): Bacteria > Acidobacteriota > Terriglobia > Terriglobales > Acidobacteriaceae > Telmatobacter. The sequence continues at coordinate 1,919 of PLKU01000119.1, read as the reverse complement.
TCGACTCGCGGAAGCGGGTGCGCTCAACCTTCTTCTTCTTCTTGGGGAGAGGGGGCGTGTAGGCGCTGTAGATCGGCTTGGTCTCTTTCGGGCTTGCGCCTGTGTCTGTATAGCCCGGCTTGATGTCGATGAAGGCCTGCTCACGCATCGTGGTCTGGAATTCACGCATGGCTGGTTCCATGCGGCTGGAGTAGAAGGCATCTTCAACCTGTGTCTCGACGTCTTTGAACGGCGGAACGCCACCAGGCGTGTGCTGCACGACCTTGAAGATGACATATCCCTGGCGTGTACGAATGGGCTCCGTGATCTGGCCAGTATTCAGGGAGAATGTCGCATCTTCGAGGACCTTCGCCATTTTGCCTCGTTGGAACTGGCCCAGCTCGCCACCTTCCGTGGCGGTAGTCCCGTCGCTGAAGCTACGGGCCAACTGGGAAAAGTCACCGCCCGCATGGAGCTTGGCCTCAATGTCGTCGGCCTTGGCCATTGCAGCTGCCAGGGCAGCCGGGTCGTCAGCTGGCGCCGCGCCGGGCAATGCAGGAGCAAGAGGCGCCGGAGCGACGGCAACCAGGATTTCGCTCAGATTGACGCTTTCAGGCCGGGCATATTCCTGTTTATGGGCTTCATAGTAGCGCTGTACTTCACCGGGCGTGAACTGAACCTTCCGGCCCACCTGGTCGCGCAACACCTCTTGAGTGATGATGCCATTGCGGATATTGGCCTTGAAGTCTTCAAACGAGACGCCCTGATCCTTGGCGGCCTTTTCCAGGTCTTCAATGGTTTCAAGGTTGTTTTGCTTGCGGATCTCGTTGAGCTTGTTGATCAACTCAGTTTCGCCATTGATGCCGAGTTCTTTGCCCTTTGAGAGCAAAAGCTGCTGGTCGATGAGGTTGCGGAGCAGATCCTTGTGGGCTTCGGAGATATCCTGCATCGTGGCGCCATGCTGGCGCGCCTCTGCGTCGAGTTCCTTCATTGCTCGGTCATAGTCTGAACGCGTGATGATCTGGTCGTTGACGCGGGCGACGATGTCCTCGACCGTGTTGCCGCCATATGGACTCTCGGGCACGGCGGGATGCGTTNNCCAGAGTGGAACCTGCGAGCAGCAGCGTGCCGAACACGGAAGCCGCAAAATTGCGAAAAAGTCTCTGAGTCATAGGGTTGAACACGGCAGGGGTCAAACTATCAATCCCTGGGGTATAGACGCCATTGTAAATGGCGGGAGAGCAGAAGCGCGATTCCTTGATCGAATCCCAGCCAAAACCAGGGGGAGAACTGGGAATTGGTTCGCATTGCCTCCCAGGCNNACAATCGGCGGCGCAGGCTCCGTCGGGCCAAGGGGGGTCCATCGGCCAGGATCCGCGGCGGGAGCTACCCGAATGGGGCATGCCAGAGTCAAACAAGCCAGTGGTATACTTCTTGCCAAGACGGCTCTGCCAGGACCTTCAAGGCGGCTTCCCAATCCATTTAGCCTTGCCGATTTCAGGCAAGGTTAATTTTTATCGAGGAACCGTCCAGCCAACTGTCGTGGATGGGGATTTGCACGTTGGGAAAGCCGAAGACAGGTGTTTGCCGCAATTACCGTCCGGAGGTTTTTTCGCCTATGACTCCCCGCGCCCGTCGCGCACTTTTCGCCGTGGTTCTCTTTTTCGCCGTCTGCGCTGTTGCGGGCACCTTCCTGCAGCGCAAGGTCGGCGCCCAGTCTTCGACAGACGAAAGCCAACTCCGTGACAGCCTGAAGTCGTTCACCAACGTGTATGCGGTGGTGGAGCAGAACTACGCCGAGCCTCTCGAAGGCGACAAGGCAAACGTGGCTATCTACGACGGGGCGATCCCTGGCATGTTGCGGGTGCTCGATCCGCACTCAAACTTCTACGATCCGAAGGCTTACGCCCGGATGCGTGAGGAGCAGCATGGCCGCTACT
>PLKU01000432.1 GCA_003140705.1 Acidobacteriaceae bacterium | reverse complement strand
ATGCCGTTATGCACCATCTTCACAAAATGCCCTGCCCCCGCCGGTCCCACATGACCCCAACCCAGATCCGCCGCCGGCGCCAGTGCCTCAAAGATCGGCCGCAAATACTCCACCGGCTCCTTGTCCCCGCCGATCATCATGCTGTAGCCCTCTGTCAGCCCCCAGACTCCACCGGAAGTGCCCACATCCAGAAACTGGAAGCCCTTGGCGCTGACTTCATCGTGCCGGCGCATTGAATCCTTGTAATTTGAGTTGCCACCGTCGATCAAGATATCACCGGGATTCAGCAGAGCTTCCAACTTGGCGATGGTCTCGTCCACCGGGGGGCCTTGCGGCACCATGATCCAGATCGCCCTTCGTCCATTGAGCTTCTTTGCCAGATCATCCAGGGTTGAAACGCCCACATTTCCCGTGACGCTCAATTTCGCCACAGCCTCGGCGTTGAAGTCAAAGCCCACAACCTGATGGCCGCCCAGTCGTAGACGTTCCGCCATGTTGCCACCCATCTTGCCCAACCCGATCATTCCAAGTTGCATAGCGCCTCCAATGCCCGTTCTCTAAAGAACTCCAATACTCACCAACCGGGACCGCAAAGCATCCGCGCCCTCAAACCAGATCGCTTGAATACCCTCGGCTTCCGCGGCCGCGACGTTCTCCACACGGTCGTCGATGAACAATACCCGCTCCGCGGTCCGGCCCAGAATGTCGAGCGCGCGTTGATAGATTGCAGGATCCGGCTTCCGAAGGCCGAGGTAGCACGAACTCAAAGCTACCGAAAAATACCGGCGCAAGCCGAAGCTCTCAAATCGGAATTCATTCGTCTCTCTCGCCTCGTTGTTCAGAGCCCCCAACATGCATCTGTCTGATGCGGCAAGCTCTTCAACGATTCCAAGCGCTCCATCGGGTAGAAGCTTTGACTGGTTAAGCATGAAACCGTAAAAATCGTCTTGCGAAAAGTCCCGCTGCTGGTAGAACACGACCGCATCGAGGTAGGCCTTCAATGGGATAGTGCCGGCCTCCCAGGCGGCATCGGGAACAGGGTGTCGGGCTTCGAGATCTGCAAGATCAAGATGAAAGTACTTGGCTGTCAGCGCGCGCTCGCGGTGGTCCCAGCCGTTTGTCAGCAATACGCCGCCAACATCGAAGAGAATCACGTCGAACGGGAACATCGGCGCCTTTCAGTATGCGTACCTGCGATGAAAGTTCTGATGAAGTTTTCGTAATGGCGAATGTGAATCCCACCCGGCCCGCAAGAACAAAGAAGTGGTGAGGATGAAGCACCCAGATCTATGCGGGGTTGGCCGATCCGTCTCCGCACTGATACTTTGCCTCGATGGCCAGAACCTTCTTGTAGCGCCGGACAAACCGCTCTTCTGACGAAATAAACCGGGCGCCAACAAATGCATGGACAACTTCAAAGGCCAACGCCGTGCCGATGATGCGCGCCCCCAGCACGATCACATTCATATCGTCGTGCTCCACACCCTGGTGTGCAGAGTAGGTATCGTGGCACATTCCAGCGCGAATACCCGGAATCTTGTTGGCCGCTACGCATACGCCCACACCCGAGCCGCAGATAAGAATCCCCCGCGGCGCGTCGCCCCGCGTCAACGCCAGGCCCACCTTCTCGGCGAAATCAGGATAGTCGTCGAGCGGATCAGGTTTGTATGTGCCAAGGTCGATGACCTCGTGCCCGGCCAGCGCAAGGTTGGCGCGAACCTCCTCTTTCAGGGAGAATCCCGCATGGTCCGAACTGATCACAAGCTTCACGGTAGGGTCCTTTCGGAACAGTTGTCAGTGACCAGTGGTCAGGGATCAATTCCCGCTGGCGGACCGAGCGCAATTCCCGACTCCCTGATACTGATTGTTGCGCAGCAGAAATCTGAGCACTGCGTACTGACCACTGTCTACAGCGTTACTTCACCAGCTTCTTTGCACGCGCCGCCACGTTTTCCGCACCAAATCCCAGGTTCGCCAGCGCAATCGGCCCCGGCGCAGACGCCCCAAACCTGTCCAGCCCGACTACGTCGCCGTCCAGTCCAACATACTTCCACCAGCCCAGCGTCGCCCCCGCTTCAATCGCCAACTTGGGTACGCCCGCCGGCAGCACGCTTGCCCTGTACTCCGCGGTCTGCTCTTCGAAGATCTTCCAACTGGGGAAGCTCACCACCCGTGCGCGAATACCATCGCCAGCCAAAAGCTTTGCGGCATCCAGTGCGGGCCACACCTCAGCCCCGCTGGCAATCAGAACCACCTGCGGGTTTGATGCATCTTCCAGCACATAAGCACCCTTGCTGACGCCTGCGTACAGGTCGTGTGCCGCCGGATCAATCACCGGCAGATCCTGCCGGCTCAACGCAAAGAAGCTCGGCATCTTGCGTTCAAGAGCGAGTCGCCAGGCCGCGGCCGTTTCGTTGGCGTCGGCAGGACGAAAGTCCGTCAATCCCGGAACCGCGCGCAGCGCCATCAGGTGCTCGACCGGCTGATGGGTCGGCCCATCCTCGCCTAGTGCAATCGAGTCGTGGGTAAATACAAACAAGGAGTGCGCCTGCATCAGCGAAGCCAGCCGAATCGCAGGCTTTGCGTAGTCTGAAAACACAAAGAAGGTCGATCCGAATGGAATCAGCCCACCGTGTACGGCCATGCCATTCACCGCAGCGCTCATCCCGAACTCGCGCACCCCAAAGAAGACGTTGCGCCCCGCCGGGTCCACGTGAAAGCTCGCCCCCGGCTTGAAAATCGTCTTCGTCGACGAGGTCAGGTCCGCCGCTCCACCAAACAGCTCGGGAACAACGTTGGCAATCGCATTCATCACCGCGTTGCCGGCGTTGCGCGTTGCCTGCGGCTTGCCCGGCGCAAAGCTCGGAATCGACTTTTCCCACCCTGCCTTCAGCTCGCCCCTCTGCGTCCGCTCAAACTCCGCTGCCAGCTCAGGGTTTGCCGCCTTGTAGCCCTCGAACTCTTCGTTCCACTTTGCTTCCAGCTTTGCGCCCCGTTCAACCGCCTTGCGCCAGTTCGCCAGCGCGAAGTCAGGAACATAGAAGCTCTGATCTTCAGGGAAGCCGAAAAACTTCTTCGTCGCCGCCACGTCCGCGGCGCCCATCGCCTCGCCATGAACCTTGTTCGTCCCAGCCTTGGGACTGCCGTAGCCAATCACCGTCCGCACCGCGATGAGCGACGGCCTGCCCGTTTCCTTCTTGGCTGCTTCGATCGCCGCTTCAATTGCTTTCAGGTCGTTGCCGTCAGCTACCCGTTGCACATGCCAGTGGTAGGCCTCGAAACGCTCCAGAACATCGTCGTTGAAACTCAAACTGGTCGGTCCATCCAGCGAGATAAGGTTGTCGTCGTAAAAAACAATGAGTTTGCCCAGCGCCAGCGTTCCCGCCAGGGCGCATGCCTCGTGCGAGACACCTTCCATCAGGTCGCCGTCGCCCACCAGCGCAAACGTGTGATGGTGGACCACATCAAAGCCCGGCCTGTTATACACGGCCGCAAGATGCTTTTCCGCAATGGCCATTCCTACGGCCATTGCAATGCCCTGGCCCAGCGGCCCAGTGGTGGCTTCCACGCCGTCGGTATGGCCGTATTCGGGGTGCCCCGGAGTCCGCGAGTGCCACTGCCTGAAGCTCTTCAAATCGTCGATAGTTACGTCATACCCTGACAGAAACAGCGTTGAATACAGCAGCGCGGAAGCATGCCCGTTCGACAGCACAAACCGGTCCCGGTCAGCCCATTTTGCATGTGCGGGATTGTGCTTCATCAGCTTGTGAAACAGAAGGTAAGCGATGGGCGAACAACCCAGTGGCGCACCTGGATGGCCGCTCTTGGCTTTCTCCACTGTGTCCACAGCGAGCAGCCGGAGCGTATCGATGGAAAGCTCGTCCAGAGCCAATTGATCAACAGATGGTTCCACTACGTTTAAAGTCATGTCGGTTTCTAAAATGTCCTTTCCATCAGATGCGCGACCCGCCATGAAGCCAGGTCAATTGGCGTCCACCTTCACGTTCACATTGTATCCAAGCCAGCCGTCCTGCCCCAGCCCGTCCGGCCCAGTCCAATGCATGGTCCATTGCAGGTCGCCGCTTTCAGCTCCGGCGGCGATATCAGCGCTGAAGCCTGTCGAACCCAGGGCACGGCTCACGGTCGTGTTGGTCGTCTTCCACCCATCCACGCTCCACACCACTTCGAAGCGCTGTTCGTCCAGAATCCGGAGCGTACTGCCGGCAGCGATTCTTTGGATGGGCCTCCGGCGCGTGTAAATCTCCAGATTCGTCCGCTTCCGGCTTCGGCCCTCCGGCTCGCAATACCTCTCAAACACGGGATCAATGCGGTCGAATACCTTGCCGTCCAGCGCAGACCTCAGCAGCTTCAGGTATTCGGCGTGTGCCCAAACCAGGGGTACGGCCGATCCCGCGGGCTGGCCCTTGCGCAGGCTGGTATCCGGCAGGTCCTCCTCATCCCACACCTGCTCCGGCATCATCTGGCCGCAGGTAGAAAAGCGCTCATAGGATTCAATCAGGCCGGCAATTTCCTTGCCCGCCGCCAGCTCGTAATGTGCGCGCTCGCCAGTCAACAAGGGCCATACGCGCCCCTGGCCCCAGCCTTGGAATGGGCCGCCTTCTGCTGTTTGCCCATAGCCGTCCCAGTTGTAGCGCAGCCAGCCCGGTCCCTGGGGCAGATCGCGCTTGAGCACAGCATCCACGACCGCCACCGAGTCCACAATCAAAGGATCGTCGGCCCGGCGCACACCATAGCGCACCAGCTCCAGGAACCCCGCGTCCACAATCTCCCGGGCCTCAAACTCGCTCCGAGTCCCCGGCGGCCGGTTTGCGAGCCGGATCGTCTCTTTCCCGCAACTCTCGTGTGCATAAGCCGCTCCGCACTCCGGCGGCCGGATGCGCATGTAGTGCCGCTTGATCTCAGGATGCAGGACACCATTGTTGGTCACCGTCCAGTCCTCAATGTGATGCTCGATCCAGTCGGCGTACTCTTCTAGGAACTCAGCCAGCTCCATCGAATCGTTTGCCCGCGCAATCTCCGCCGCACAGATGAGCCCGCTAATCACAGCCGCAAGCGTGGACGGCGAATACCCGGCGTTCTCCTCCCAGCGCTCCTGCTGTGTAATCGGGGCATGCCGCACCAGAAACCCAGCGGCTCGCTCCACAAACGAGAATCCCTCCAGATCGCCCAACCCGTTGGCCTTCCACAGCCGCCACGCCAGAATGATGGGAAACGCTACCTCGTCCAACTGTATTCCTGACCAGTAAGGGGTTCCGTCGATCCAGAAATTTTGTGCAAACCCCCCGTCCGGCTCCTGTGTGCAGCACAGATAAACCAGCGCCCGTCGCGCCGTCTCGGTCCGGCCACAGGCCAGCAGCGCCGATGCCGTCTGCACCATATCTCTGGTCCACACAAGGTGGTATCCGCCCAGATCGTCGTCGCCCTTCACCTGCCCCCATGGAATCGACGCCGAAGCCACAAACGCGCCCGAATACGTCTTGTCCTCGTGTGCCAGTACTAGATTGTGGCTGATCCGCATCAGCTTGCCCTGATCTTTTGACTTGGCCGCAAGCCACTCCGGGATGGCTGCCCGTTGCCACTGGGTTATATAGCGTCTGCGATGCTCGGTAAAGGGCATCGCCAGCGCCCCCATCGTCTTCTGCGCCGCTGTGTGGTGCCCCTCGCCAATGCCGAACGCCACAGTGAACTCGAATCCATCGCTCCAACTTTTTCCGCTGGAACATTTCAGATCGAGCTCGCCCACCAACGCAAGATTGCCGTTTGTGGCCGAGCCAAATTCCCAGTCCATGCGGAAGTTGTCCATCAGGTCGCGCCATCCATCGCTCGAACCCACAAACCCGCAGCTGACTCGCGAGAAGCCGCAGCTGGCCGACATGGCCAGTGACCACTCATTCTTCCAGGCCAGCAGCACTTTATGTCCGGCAATGTCCACGGCTCGCGCCGAGTTACCTGCACCGCCTCCGTCAAGGTGTGGCGCCAGCAGCGCATACACCTTCAGCCGCTTGAGTAGCTCCACACCCCCTTCCACTCGAACATGGGTCAGAATCACGCTGTGGTGCGGGTCGCAGATGATCTCCTTGGTCAGGGTGTAGCGGCCCGCAGGATCGCGATTCACATACAGCACCCCCAGCGCCCCGGGATGGATGTACTCAAATGTTGTCTTCAGGTCGCGCTTCTCTTCGTGGACAAACGTCTCTCCGTCGGTGATCAGGAAACCCATGTCCCGCACCTGCGCGCGGTCGATCGTTGGATGATAGACCTCGTTGAGAATGCCGTGCGAGCACGTAAACCAGATGCGGCTCGACGCCGCGTATGCCGTTCCCACCGCATCCTTCAGGCTTGAAGTCCAACGCGGCTCCATGCCCGGAGCTCCAAAGGCCTCGCCCTGCTGCGCAAGCCAACGGTACTGTTGCTGTTCGCTCATGGTGACAGTTCTCTTTTCGGGCTGGGGAAGTTCGGAATGCCGGAGAGATTGGGGATGCTTTACGCTGTTTCCCTCTCTATCTCTATCGATGTTCTACCAGACCCGGAGGTTTCGTGTTCCTTAACTTTCCCGAACCCCCAAGAGATGCTGGCCGCACATCCGAAGATGTGAAGATTCGGCTTTTATTGCTCCCGCCCCACAATGATCTAGGCGATTGGCTGTTTACCCAAGTGCAAAGGCTCTGATCTATCATGGATCGTTCAATGGAAGAATCCTTGTGTTTGATCGTTTGAGGTTCACTTTGTCCGATTCCAGGCATCATTCCCGCAGTTTCAATGTTGCATTTGCCGGCCTTTTCATCCTCTTCGCCGGTTATATCTCAGCCGCGGGGCAAAATCCTGGTGACATTGTTCCCCACTCAACACCCACGGAAGTTGCCGAGGCTGGCGAGTTGAACAAGGGAGCGGAAGCGTTCAGGGGCGCCCGCTTCGATGAAGCGATTGCTCATTTCCAGAAAGCGTCGGAGCTGGTCCCCGACGAGCCCATAGCCAAGTTATACTTGGGCACCGCACTGTCACAAAAATTGGTGCCCCGACTGGAAACGCCGGAAAATCTAAACACTGCGCAAAAGGCGATCAACAACTTCCAGCAGTTTTTAGAAAAGCGCCCGCCCGATCTGCCCGCCATGCAGATGGTTGCAGCAATTGAATTCACCATCAAGAGGCTCGATGATGCAAAGGCGTGGCAGAAGAAAGTTCTCGTAGAGGATCCGAAAGATCCCGACGCGGCTTACACGATCGGCTTGATCGATTGGACCCAGGCCCAAGAGAACGCGGTCAAGGCACTGGAGTCAGCTGGCATCCATGACGACGGTGAGGGCAACGCAAAGGCGCCTGTCAAGTTAATAGAGACCATCAAGGCGCAGAATGGCCCACTGGTCGAGGGAGCTCTGAAGTATCTCGGGCAGGCCATCGAGAATCGCCCCAATTACGACGCCCCCATGACCTACATGAGCCTTGCCTATCGGCGTATGGCTGATCTGGACTGGGGCGACGAAGCGGCCCGGAAGGACGATATCGCCAAGGCGAATGAGTGGATAGCCAGGGCCATGAACATGCGCAGAGAAAACGAAGAGAGGAATCAACCTGCGCCCAATCCAGGGCTGCCGTAACTTTCCCTGTCGAGCAATTCCATTGCACCGTCCCGACGTCTTTCTGCATCCAACCATACGACCACGCAAGAACGCGTGAACGCTCGATTTCCCCCATTTGTTGCCGTCGGCCCGGCTGCTGCCCGGCCCAGCCCTCGCAGTACAATCTGAACTGAGGAGATTTCCCCAATGGCTTACGAACTTGCACCGCTTCCGTATGACTACGCCGCTCTCGAACCGTTCATCGACACTGAAACCATGAAGATCCATCACGGCAAGCACCACCAGGCTTATGTCAATAACCTCAATGCCGCGCTGGCCAACCACCCCGACCTTGCCGCCAAGTCCGTTGACAATCTGGTGCGCGACCTTGCCACGGTGCCCGATGACATCAAGGCCGCGGTCCGCAATAACGGTGGAGGCCATTCCAACCACACTGCCTTCTGGAAGCTGATGGGCCCCGTCGGATCTGACGGTGTGGGGGGCGCGCCCTCTGGCCCCATTGCGGCGCAGATCACGGCCGATTTCGGCGACTTTGAAGCTTTCAAAAAGACCTTCAATGAGACCACCGCCAAGCAGTTTGGCTCCGGATGGGGCTGGCTCGTGTTTACCGGCGGCAAGCTCAAGGTTCTCTCCACCCCCAACCAGGAATCGCCGCTGACGCAGGGCCTTTATCCGATCCTCGGCAACGACGTCTGGGAACACGCCTACTACCTGAAGTACCAAAACCGCCGCCCCGACTACCTTGCCGCCTGGTGGAGCGTCGTCAACTGGCACGAAGTCAACAACCGCTTCGCAACCGCCAAAGGGTAAATCCGCAGATACATCCTCCAACTGGGTGCCCCATCCATCGAGCGTATTCTGCTCGATGGGTGGGATACGAAGGATGCCCAAGCCGTCGCAGTCCACCGAAAACCATCGCCGCGCAACCGTTTCGGGGTTTCCGTGTCTAACCCAACAGTGATGATGCAGAGACGCTTGCGAAAATCTTCTCTTTTACCCTTGGTCGCGGTCCTCATGAGTTTGGCTGGCGCTTCCATCTCCGCCCAGTCCGGCAGCTTTGTCATTTCGCAGCATGGCCATTCCGTAGGCACCGCCAACTTCACCTTCACCTCGACCCCGCATGGCTACAGCTCTACCTCAGTCGTGCGCCTCGCCATGCAAGGCCTCGACTACGCTCTGTCCAAAACGGAAACGCTCTCGGCTGACAATCGTCTTCGCCATGTTCAGCTGAGCGCAGCCGTCAACGGCGCCGCCGTCAACGTGACCGCCGCACCAGACGCTGCGCAGTTCCTCATCAACATCTCCGCAGACGGCCATAGCTCCACCACGCGCCTGGCATTTCATTCCGGCGCTGTTTTCTTCCCTGACTTCGACCCCGGTGCTCTGGAAACCCTTCTTGCTCTCGGGGTGACACGGAATAATTCAAAACTCTGGGCGCTCATTCCAAAGCACGCCGGTTCAATCGAGCCCATCCAGTTGGCCACCTTTGCCGACGAGCAGGGAACCCTCGATGGCAAGCCCATCCCAGTCCACCACCTTGTGGCCACCGTCGCCGGAGTCGCTACCGATCTCTTCTCAGGTCCTGAAAACCAACTGCTTCAGGCCGAACTTCCGCAACAGGGCTTTGCTCTCATTCGCAAGGGATTCGTCCTCACCCCTCCAGCAAAACCCAATGCACCACCCATCGCCCCGGCCGATTCAGCCCCTCCGCCTGCACAACAGTAATCGCGAACCGCAAGCATGCCGTTTCGGTACAATCATGTCTCAATGACAGAGCCGCCTTCCAACACGGCCGATACCGTAACGGTCGAGTTTACCGTCGGCATCGGCGACGGAAGATTCAAGGCCACGGCCATCGTTCCTGGGGGCCAAACCAACCTCACCCAGATCCTGCCGGTCCTGCAATCGCTGGACAACTCATTTATTGAGGGCGTAACCAGCCAGCTTGCTGACGCAGGTCGGTTCGTCTCTTGCAAGGCTGGGTGCGGCGCCTGCTGCCGCCAGATGGTTCCCCTCACAATCTTTGAGGCGGAGGCCCTGGCTACCTGGATTCGCACCCTCCCTGAAGCACGTCAACAGGAGCTTGCTGAACGCTTTCACCAGGCTTTGCTTAAGATTTCCACTGCCGGACTTATTGACCGCATGGTGGATGAGACATGGTTCCTCGACAACGACACCGCCAGCAAGTTATCTCTCGACTACCTCTACGCCCGCGTTCCGTGTCCATTCCTTGAGAACGAGTCCTGCTCCATTCACCCCATCCGGCCGCTCGTTTGCCGCGAGTACCTGGTCACTTCGGCGCCCGAGCACTGCTATGATCCAGCCATCCTTCAGGTCGATCCGGTTGAATTGCCGCTTCGGTTCTCTCGCATCCTTAACGCGATAGGCGCGGAACTCGAACATGAAACCCGCGGATGGATTCCGCTCTTGTTTCTGTTCGCATGGATGAAAGCCGACGTCCATCCCGGAGAGGCCGTTGCCGGTGCCGGTCCCCAGGTCTTGTATGAATTCGTCAAGCGCATTGACCAGGGCAAGCCGGTTGCGCTTCGCGCCCAACAGTCGCCCGAGAACGAGCCCCCGGCGCAGGATTAACTTCGCGGGTCCACAAGCCGCCAATCCATTGATCCGGGATGGTGTGACTTATTTCTCTTCCATGCCTCTTACACTGCCCGCCCCGCAGCCACTCCTGAAGCCCAGGCCCACTGAAAGTTGAACCCGCCCAGTTGCCCCGTCACGTCCAATGCCTCTCCTATAAAGTAGAGCCCTTGAACTGCCCTTGCCTCCATCGTTCGCGCCTGCAACCCATCCGTGCTCACGCCCCCGGCGGTCACCTCCGCCTTCTCGAATCCTTCCGTTCCCACTGGATGCACCGCCCAACGGTGCAGCTCCTCTTCGCAAGCATCCAAGGCTCTATTGGACCATCCCTTCGGACCGCCCGCTTCGGCTAGATAGTTGGCCAGCCGCTGCGGCATTACCGTGCGCAACGCCTGCTTCATCGATGCCAGATCACGCCGCACACCGGGCTTGAGGGGAACCTCGATCAGCGCCGTCAGCACCTTTCGCCCTGGCGCAAGATCCAAAACCAGATCCTCTCCGCTTCGCCAATACGATGACGCCTGCAACACAGCAGGACCGCTCAGTCCCCGATGCGTCACCAGCATCTTCTCTCGGAATCTTGATCCCCCGGCAGAAGCCACCACCTCCGCCGCGATGCCGGCCAACTCCGTCCACCGCGCCTCATCCCCACCGAGCACAAGGGGCACCAGCCCTGGCCTCGGCTTTACTACCTCCAACCCGAACTGCCGTGCCAGGTCATAACCAAGTCCAGTTGCGCCCATCTTTGGAATGGACAATCCGCCCGTCGCTACCACCAGCGCCTCAGCAGTAAATACCCCGCTCGAACACACCACCTTGAATCCGTTGCCTGCAGTGCGCTCCACCTGGATCCCTTGCGCGTTCAGCACAACCTCCACGCTGCCAAGCTTGCACTCCGCCAGCAGCATGTTCAGAATCGCCCGCGATAACCCGTCGCAGAACAGTTGCCCGAGGGTCTTCTCGTGCCATGCAATTCCGTATCGATCCACCAGCTCAATAAAGTGGCGAGGCTGATACAGCGCCAGCGCCGACTTCGCAAAGTGAGGGTTTTCAGAGAGGAAATTCTGCGGTCCGCAGTGCAGATTTGTAAAATTGCACCGCCCGCCGCCAGAGATAAGAATCTTCCGACCGGGCTGCCCGCCGTGCTCCAGCAGCCCCACGCGTCTTCCGCGGTGCCCTGCCGTGGCCGCGCACATCAACCCAGCCGCCCCCGCGCCCAGAACAATAACATCGAATTGGCGAAGGTCGGCGGCCATGGCTCCGTTAAGAATAGCCGCACAGGAAGCCAGCCTGACTTCCTTCGACTTACCCATCATCCCGAAACATTGGGTGCGGAATCAGTCGGCGATAATCCTCCTGGTGCGCGCCGTCCAGGCAGGCCTCGATGATCTTCTTGCCCAGCGGATCAAGCTCCGGCACTAGAAACTGCTTGAGTTCCCTCGCAAAAAACTCTCGCCACTGCCGCGCACCCTCTTCGTAGACATCCAGCCCGCCCTGAATCTGCTCCTCTACCGCCAGAAAGACGCGTGGGATCATGAAACCCTCAATGCGCAATTGATTCGGAATGTAGCCCAGCAGGGGACACATTGCTTCGCTCACCTGTTCGCGACCAAACTTTGCGCTGCCGCGCCGCGCCAGGTACTCGCGCGCAATCCACTCAGCCATGAAGCCTACCTTCCACGCCCCAATGTGCTGATTTGGCAGTAGCACATAGCGCGTCTCCGGCGTGTTTTCAATCTGCTTGAGCAGCAGGTTCGCCTGGTCCACTCTGCGCCCCGTCGCAAAAGCCCAATATGACCCGACTCCTTCGGACTGCATCTCCAGACTCTTTGAATCCTGAATGCTCGGGTTGGCGTGACCGCGTGGCGCAACCAGCCTCCACAGCCACGCCAGTGCCGGGCTTAGCACTTGAATCACGGCCAGGATCCCGTAGAGTTGGCTGTCGCGATGCGTCGGTGGGCAGCGCACTCCAAAGCTGCGCACATCCACGCGCTGTGGGCCGTCCAGAATGTCTTCCAGCATCCTGCGCGGCAAAATCACGCGAGGATTTGGACACATCTTCCCTGGAGAATCTTCGACGTGTTCCCAGGTCAGGCATGTTCCCCCGGGAACGACGTAGTGATTCAGAAAGACCAGCGGCTCCGGAGGATCGATGCACAGCCGCTCCAGGTTCGGCGCTGTCCCGTAGCTGTGAATATGGTCAACGCGGACAAACCATCCATTCTCCGCATCCGCTACTGTCAATCGACCGCTGGTGCCCTGATTCTTCGGATGCGCGCAAGCCATGTCGTCGGCAATCGGTCGCAGGTGACAAGCTTCAGGCAGATTCAGCGTCCGCTCTTCATGGGTCACCACGTTGCGCCCAATCAACAGCCGTCCATCTTCCATGCGGTGGATGTGCTCCGTCATCTCGCTTTTCCCGCCGCCACTGGCTCCTTCATGCATCAGGATCAGTTGATTCTCATACGGCGTCACCACTGCAACAGCCGCGCAGTGGTTGGTCGTCCAGCCCTCCCGTTCGCCGATGTCCAGCAACATGGAGTAGACACCCTTCTTGGCGCTCGGGCCTGGATACAAGTTGTAGGCGAAAATCTCCTGGTGCGTGGCTGTTCGTTCGTGTACCACCACCTGTCGCCCATCAAAATGTGTATGCCGAAACGGTGGCGCCACAAATAACACTCCGCCCGTAATCCGGAACCCCGCTGGAACCTGGCTCCGCGGAATCATCCCCTGCAAGTCCCCAAGAGCGGCCGCAAAAAAAGCAGCCTGCCGAGGCACAATCAGCAGCGATCCATAACCCAGCGCATCCGTCCCGGCGTAAAACGGCATCACCACCAGTTCTTGCGTCTTCAGCCAGTCAAGCGTCTCCCGCCGTGTCTTCTCGAAACCCTCGCCAAATCGCTCTTGATAGGTCGGCTTGTCTGTTGGCAAATGGTCACCGATCACCATCGCGTCGGAATCGCGCCTGCGCATGGCCGGATCGGGAAAATTGATGGCAAGCCCGTTCCGAGCCTTCGTAATCACGGCTTCCACAACCCGTCCCACGCCCGGTGTCTGAAACACAGCCTCATACACCCCGTGGTCGTCGCGGTTGCCCAGCGTCCAGTCCGTCTCTCCAGACGGCCGGCCCAGTGCCCAATCCAGCAATTCCTGCCTTGTTTCTGGCGTCTGCACAAGCGGCGCCACGGCCAGCACTTCTCGAACGGCCTCTGGCAGATCGAACTCCGCCCAACACGCCTGAAAGTCGACAACTGCACCAACACCGCCAGCGGTGGTCATAGCTCTTCTCTCTTTCGGGGGGAATCGGGGTACCCAAAACTGCTGCCAAGCCGCAAGCGGCTCACTCTTTTTATCTCATTCACCACTACAACTGGCAGTGAGACATATCACATTAAAGGAAGACTCGCGGCCACGCCCGGAACTGTATCACTCCAAATGGAGGGAGAGTTGATCCGCGGAATCTCCAGCCGCCTCCGGCCATTTCGGTTGCGAGCTTTAATCCATCTCTGCCGAATACCGCTCGCGCAGGGTTCGCCGCATCACCTTGCCGGTATGATTTCTGGGCAGGGTGCCGGAATCGAGGATCCAGATGCGGCGCGGTGCCTTGTAAGGCGCCAGGCTCTGCCTGCACCAGTCGAGCAGCTCATTTTCGCTGGCCAGAGAGCCGTCGTGCAATTCCACCGCCGCCGCGGGAATCTCGCCCTTATCCTTATGGGGCAAGCCGAAAGCTGCTGCGCGCGCCACTGCAGGATGGGCCGTCATCGTTTCTTCGAGTTCGCGGACGTAGACAGAGTAGCCGCCCGACTTGATCACATCCTTCATGCGGCCAACGATCCTGATCAGGCCAAAGCGATTGCGCGTGGCCAGGTCGCCCGTGCGCAGCCAGCCGTCGGCGGTCAGCAGGCGTTCTCCCTCAGCCACTTCTTTCGAGCTGTCCTTCCAGTAGTGCGGATCTAGGCCGCGACGGCGTATTTGGCACTCGCCCGTCACACCGGATCGTACCGGCCGGCCGTTCTCGTCAGCCACTCGTATACGAAATGGTGGCACCGGAAAACACAGGTTGCCACTACCGGGCAGCAGCGATAACTCGATGCCCATCATCGCCAGGCCGCCGAGTTCCACCATGCCGTAACCGTTGAGCAGCGCCGGAGGGATGCGTCGTCCTCCCGGCAGGCGGAGCAGCGCGCCAAACGCTCGCAGCCGTTGCCGTACTTCGCTCGGCAGATGATCGCTGGCAGAGAGCCACACACGCACCGTGGCCAGCTGAGCGGGTTCCGGATTGCTGTTGACCAGCCGAGACAGCATGGCAGGGACACCAACCACAGCGGTGACGCCATGCCGTTCGATCAGCTCCAGCGCCCGCGCAACGTCGAAACGATCAAGAAAACACCCTCGGATGCCTGCCATCAGGCCATATAGCGCAATGTTCACGGCCATGATGTGCGACCAGGGCAGCGCGACAAGCGCCAAATCCTTCGGGCCGACTAGGATTCCAGCCAGTACGGTGGACACACGCGCACCCAGCAGAGCCCTGCTCGAGAGAGCCGCACCTTTGGGAAACCCACTCGTTCCCGAGGTGTGGAACACGGCAACCGTGGCGCCCGGATCGATGGCGACCGGGGGAAACGGCATCCCCGCATCGGTGTCGACGGCACGCACGCGCAAGAATCCGTCCAGCGTCTCCGGCTCCTGATCCGCCTGAATCCATGTCCGCACACCAAGCGCCTTGCGGTCGGCGATGTTCTGTTCGAATACTGCCTTGTCGGTGACCAGGATATCCGTGCCGCTGTTCGAGAGGATGCGGCGCACCTCAGCGAGAGTGAGCATCGGATTGAGAGGAACCGCAATGCCCCCAGCGCGGATGATTGCTAAGAACCAGTGGAAGCACCGACGGTCATTGGTGCGATAAATGGCTACTTGTTGGCCCGGCTGGAGCCGAACATCACGGCGAAGAAAGGCGTCGATGGAGCAGATTTCGGAGTGCATCTCGGCGAGGCGAAAGAACCTGTCGCCTTCGATGGAGACTTCGCGATCTCCATTCCTCCGCAACAACTCGTCCACCAGATTCGCTACGGTTACGCTCCGATCGCGTGAGAGTTGAATGCGCCGGAAGATGTTCATTGGGCTTCAACCGGCTTGCGTCCCCAGTCGCTGGCGACGCAATAGCTGAAGAGGCGGTCCAGGTAGTCGAGCACCGGCGGCGGGCACACCCCGGCCGGCTTCAGTAGCCGCTCGGCGTTGGTCGTATCGAATTGCATCTTCATGGTGAAGTAGTCGCGGTAGGCGCGGCCATCACGCAGCACGCGGCGCTTGCGGCCCCATAAGGACATGAAAAGCAGCGGCCTCACCGCGGCGAAAAAAAACTTAGGATCGACGTAGCGCGGCTCCCGCACGTTGAAGTACTCGGCAGCCCGCTTTGCGATTTGTTCAATCGTTGCGCTTCCCTTGGGTCCCGCGCAAAGATGAACCGTGCTGCCCTGAGCAGCATCGTCAAAAACCAGACGCGCTACCGAGGTGGCAACAAAATCCACCGGCACAATGTCCAGGACAGCGTCAGGATAGCCGGGTAGGGTGCGCCACAGCCGGCGCGCGTAGATCTTCAGTGGCCAATACATCATCTTGAAGCTGGAGGTGACGCCGGTGCGCGAATCGCCCACGATGATGCTGGGCCGCAGAATCACACCGGGGATGGAATTGAGCCGTTCGCGCACCAGTGCCTCCGACTCGGCCTTGGTCTGCTCGTAGGTGTTTCGATAGGTCTGGCCCACGGCCAGCTCGTTCTCTCGGACCAGGTCCGACCGCTCGCCCGCAACATAGGCCGTACCCACATATGCCAGGCTCTTCAGCTGGCGCGCGCCACTTGCGAAGTCGAGCACACGGCGCGTGCCTTCTACATTGATGCGTCTGGCTTCATCAAGCGAGTGATCGAATCTCACCGTGGCGGCGCAGTGAATCACCCGCGTCGTCTCCGCGGAAAGTCGTTCGTAGGCCACGGAATCCAGGCCGCATCTTGTGTGTCCAACATCCCCCGAATAGACCTGGATGCGCGCTCTTTCGGTAGCAGGGACAATGGAATCGGCGCGTTGCTGACCTGATTCGCCGGGCCTGTCGCGGATCAGAAGCGCCAGCGTGGCCCGTGGGTAACGGTCCAGCAATTCGCTCACCAGCCGCGTGCCCAGAAAGCCGGTGGCGCCTGTGACGAGGATGAATTCTTCGTTGTTCATTCGAAAATCGGCCTCTGTGCGCGAACAACTCGAAGGCCGATAAACAGAGACCTTTGGGTACCCGAGCGATTTGCAGACTCAAGAAAAATTATAGTCCGACGGCCTTGGATGATAAGCGGGGGCGATCACGAGCCGAACCTGCGTGTGGAGCCAACAACCAGGAGATTTGCGAAGCGGGCATCGCGATTGTGGCCGGCGAGATCGCAGATGCACACAGTCCTGATCCTGCTAGGAGCCAGTAACCGGAAATCTATCCTTTACCATTAGCAACGCCTCCTCCGCCGTCTCGATTGTTCCCTCAAGCTGCGCATCTTCAACTGCGCGGAGCATCTGCTTGAACTCTGCCCCTGGCTTGTACCCCGCTGCAATCAGTTCCCTTCCTGTAATCAGAGCAGGTGGTCGAACTGTCTCTTCTGGCATCGCCATCCACCGCTCCCGGACAAACTCCCAGTGCTCCAGATTGCCGCTTCCCGCCATGCAATCCATCCGGTGAAGCGCGAGATGTTGTTCGAAGTCCTCCAGCCGGAAGAATCTCTTCAATGTGGATGTCTTCATGCGCGCCGCATCGGCGAACCGCATGTGATTCTCCACCAGGGCCAGAATCTGGTGCGTGTCCTCATTTGAAAACCGGAAGCGACGGCAAATCTCCGCCGCCATCGCCACGCCCACTTCCACGTGTCCGTTAAATCGGATCCGATCCGGCGCCCTCCGGAACGTCGGCGGCTTGCCCACATCGTGCAGGAGCGCACCCCAGGCCAGAGTCAGCGGAACGCCAGCCTCCAACTGCCCAAGCAGCCCCAGCGTGTGCACCCACACATCCCCCTCTGGGTGATACTGAGCCGGTTGTTCCACGCCCTTCATCTTCGCCACTTCAGGCAGCACCTCGGCAAGTAGCCCAGTCGCGTCAAGCAGTTCAAATGCTTTCCGCGCCTGCCCCTCCGTCAGCATCTTCGTCAGTTCGTCTCGAACGCGCTCCCGGCTCACCGCTTCAGTGTTTTTGGCCAGACGCTGAATCGCCGCCTTGGTCCCCTCCGCGAGTTCAAATCCAAACCGCGCCGCAAACCTCACTCCCCGCAGCATCCTGAGGTGATCCTCAAGAAACCGCTCCTCCGCATGCCCAATCGCGCGGACAATCCCCGCCTCAAGATCGCCAAGGCCGCCAACGTAGTCAATCACTGCGGAACCCAGATCGTTCCCAACGCGTAATGGATCAATCAACAACCCATTGATCGTGAAATCTCTGCGCTTCACATCCTCCTCAGCGTTGGTCGTATACCGCACCGCATCAGGATGCCGCCCATCCGAGTAAGCCCCATCCGACCGGAAGGTCGCCACTTCCGTTACGAGATACTCCGGTTCTCCCAATTTCGCCCCTGCCTCGGCAGAGGCGTCTGCCGCACCGCCGGTGGCGACCAAAACCACCCCAAAATGTGCCCCAACCGCAAACGTGCGCGGGAACAGCCCCAGCACCACGTCCGGCGACGCAGCCGTAGCCACGTCATAATCCGTCGGCTCTCGCCCCAGCAGAAGATCCCGCACGCACCCGCCTGCCAGGTACGCCTCATACCCCGCGGCCTGCAGCTCTCTCACGATCCGCAAAGCCGCATCGAATTGGCGCGATGCCGGTTCCATGTCCTTTATTGTCTCTCGCCTGCCAGCCGTCGTCGTTTCTGGTCGCGACAGCGGCGCTTGCAATCGCGCAAGTGGCAAAGCCGGCGCTAACTGCCTGACCCAAGGTCGGTAAACTAGATCAATGCCCGGAGCCGGCCTCATCCTCGCCATCGAATCCTCGTGTGACGAGACCGCCGCAGCGGTAGTCCAGCGCGGCTCCCGCACCCTCAGTTCCGTCGTCGCCTCCCAGATTGCCACTCACGCACGCTACGGCGGGGTGGTTCCCGAGCTGGCCTCCCGCGAGCATCTCCGCGCCATCGTCCCTGTTGTCCGCGCCGCACTCACCCAGGCGAATGTCACCCTCGGCGATCTTGACGCGATCGCTGTCACCAATGGGCCTGGCCTCGCCGGAGCTCTCCTTGTGGGCATTGCCTACGCTAAATCTCTTGCCTTCGCGCAAAAGCTTCCCCTCATCGCCGTCAACCATCTCGAGGGCCACNNAGCGCAGCGGAGTCGAAGGACCCGCTTCTTGCAGATGTCGCGGGTGCTCCAGGTTTCGCTTCTGAGACCCGGGAATCGAACAACTCCACCACCGGCGAGCCCGCGCTCGCTTTAGTCGTCTCTGGCGGTCACACCCACCTCTATCTTGCGAGTCCCACCAACGGCTCATGGAATTACACCCTTATTGGCCGCACCCTGGACGACGCCGCTGGCGAAGCCTACGACAAGGTTGCCAAGCTCCTTGGTCTCGGCTATCCCGGCGGCCCCTGGATCGATGCACTCGCCCTCCACGGCAATCCGCGGTCTGTGCCCTTTGCCTTCTCGCAAATCAAGACGAAGCTCCATCTCGCTGGCAAGCCCCCTCGCACAAAGGCCGCCGCCACCGCTCCCATCGCCGATCTTGACCCCCATTTTCTTTTTTCATTTTCTGGAATTAAAACGGCAGTTCTTCGCTATGTCGAGCTCCACAACCTCCGTCCTGAAGCCGAATCGCGCCGCGATGCACTGTTTACTGGCCCTGACGCCCCCGCTCGCCCCACAGTCGAAGACGCGCTCGCCCACTGTGATCAGCTCACCCTCGACCTGATTGCTAGCTTTCAACACGCAGTCGTCGGCGACCTCATGAAGAAGACATTCGCCGCCGCCGAATCCCTCGGTGCCACCCGCATCCTCGTCACCGGTGGCGTGGCCGCAAACCGCGAATTGCGCCTTCGCTTCAATGCTGAAGCCGGGCGCCGCAATCTTCGCGTCTCCTTTCCCACGCTGTCCCTCTCAACTGACAACGCCGCCATGATCGCCGCTGCTGCCTGGCCCCGGCTTCAGGCCGGGCATTTCGCCCCTGAGGACCTCTCCGCAGATCCATCCCTGGCCCTTGGGCGTTAAGAGCTGATCTCAATCCTTACTGGTAGGGACTGCCTCCTCATTGCAGCAGTGGTGGCGCCGACAGAATCTTCGGAGAGAGAAATCGGACGGCAACAAATTTAAGGGCGGCAGCTTCGGCTGTCGCCCTCTCATTTGTGCGCCCGGCAGGGCGCA
>PLKU01000379.1:22147-22295 GCA_003140705.1 Acidobacteriaceae bacterium | reverse complement strand
TGCCGCGATACTTCTCATGGATCAGGTCGTCTGTGCTCAGGGCTTCAGCACGGCCGTAACCCCATTCATCGCGGACACGCTTGTGTAGGCACTCGGCGAAGGCTTCTGCGAGGCGATCGGCGATGGCCTCAGCCATGATGGCGTTGTA
>PLKU01000379.1:21576-22077 GCA_003140705.1 Acidobacteriaceae bacterium | reverse complement strand
GTTGGCTTGCTGGCGGAGGAAATGGAAGCTCTCGAGAATTTGCCCGTGCGTTCCGTCGGTGTAGAGCTCGACATCGTCGCCAATCGCGTTCGAAGGGAACAAGCCGTAGACGCCGCGCGCGGTGAGCAGATTCTTCTCGATGATGGTATCAAGCAGCGCGTTGGCCTCAGTGAAAATCTGTCGAGCCTGTGCGCCTTGCTGGGGATGGTCGAAAATGCGCGGGTAAACGCCTTTCAGCTCCCAGGTGTGGAAGAAGGGCGTCCAGTCAATGAACTCGCGAAGCGTGGCGAGAGGAAAGTTGTCCAGAACGCGCACGCCGGTCAACTCGGGGACGGGCAGATCTTCAGCGCGCCACTCGATGGGGGTGCGCCTTGCGCGGGCTGTCTCAAGGGGAACGCCCTTCTGACGCGGTCCGGTGTGTTGCTTGCGGAGCGCCTCATAGCCGGAGCGATGCTCGGCGACGAATGCGGCTTTGCCATCGTCGCTGAGGAGGCTGGTGGT
>PLKU01000379.1:0-21543 GCA_003140705.1 Acidobacteriaceae bacterium | reverse complement strand
TCTCGTCGAGCGAGGGCGTGATAAGGCCGCTCAGGCCGATGAGATCCGCTTTCTCTGCCGTGGCGCGCTCGAGGATTTTTTCACAGGAAACCATCACACCGAGGTCGATTACCTCGTAGTTATTGCAGGCCAGGACGACGCCGACGATGTTTTNNTTGCCGATGTCGTGCACGTCGCCCTTGACGGTGGCGAGAATGATCTTTCCCTGCGCCTTGGCGACCTGGCCAGAGGCAACAAGCGCGGCCTTCTCGGCCTCCATGAAGGGCGTGAGGTGAGCCACCGCCTTCTTCATGACGCGGGCGGATTTGACCACTTGGGGCAGAAACATTTTGCCGGCGCCGAAGAGATCCCCGACCACGCTCATGCCGTCCATCAGCGGGCCCTCAATCACCAGCAGAGGACGGCCCAGCTTGACGCGGGCTTCTTCGGCGTCGATCTCGATATACGCGTCAATGCCCTTGACCAGCGCGTGCGAGAGACGCTCTTCGACGGTGCCGTTGCGCCACTCTTCAGCTTTCTTTTCACTCGCAACCGTGCCAGCGCTCTTGAGCTTTTCACCAAGGTCCACCAGGCGTTCCGTGGCGTCGGGACGGCGATTGAGCAACACATCCTCGACCAGCACCTTCAGCTNNACGATGCCCATGTCCATGCCCGCGGCAATGGCGTGATAAAGAAAGGCGGAGTGCATGGCTTCGCGTACCTTGTTGTTGCCTCTGAAGCTGAACGAAACGTTGGAGACTCCACCTGAGACCTTGGCATGCGGGAGGTTGGCTTTGATCCAGCGCGTGGCATTGATAAAGTCCACGGCGTAGTTGTTATGCTCCTCCATACCGGTGGCCACGGTGAGGATGTTGGGATCGAAGATAATGTCTTCCGGGGGAAAGCCGACATCGTTGACGAGGAGCTTGTAAGCACGCTCGCAGATGCGGATTTTCTCGTCGTAGGTGGCGGCCTGCCCCTGCTCGTCGAAGGCCATCACCACTGCGGAGGCCCCGTACTTGAGGACAGTCGATGCGTGCTTGCGGAATTTCTCTTCGCCCTCTTTGAGCGAGATGGAATTGACAATGCCCTTGCCCTGAAGGCACTTGAGGCCGGCCTCGATGACTTCCCATTTTGAAGAATCGACCATGAAAGGGACCTTGGCGACTTCAGGCTCGCTGGCCAGCAACTGCAGGAACCGCGTCATGGCGGCGACACCATCGATCATGCCCTCGTCCATGCAGATGTCGATGACATTGGCCCCGTTCTCAACTTGCTGGCGGGCGACGCTGACCGCTTCTTCGTACTTGCCCTGCTTGACCAGCTTGGCGAACTTGGGCGAACCGGCGACATTGGTCCGCTCACCGATGATGATGTAGACCCCGGGCTGCTGGGTGAAGGGCTGCGATCCCGAGAGGCGCAGAGGCTTGGTCTCAATCGGCGTTGTCATGCTCCGCCTTCTTCGTGGCGCAGCTTGCGCGGAGGCAGGCCTTCAAGCGCTTTGGCAATGGCCGCAATGTGCTCCGGAGTGTTGCCGCAGCAGCCACCGGCAATGTTGATCAGGCCGGCGCGCGCAAACTCGCCTAGGTAGCGGGCCATGTCGCCGGGGCCGAGATCGAAACCAGTCTCGGAGAGCGGGTTAGGCAGACCGGCGTTCGGATAGCAAGAGATTGCGACGTTCGCCTTTTGTGAGAGCTCCTCAAGAAACGGATACATAAGATCGGGGCCGAGTGAGCAGTTGAGCCCTACGGACAACGGCTTGACATGCTGCACCGCGTTCCAGAAGGCCTCGATGGTTTGGGCAGAGATCATGGTTTCGCCGCCACGGCCAACTGCCGCGGAGATCATCACTGGCAAAACTTTCTTGTCCTCGTCAAAAACCTCGCGAATGGCAACCAGGGCGGCCTTGGCATTGAGCGAGTCGAAGATGGTTTCCACCAGAAGCAGGTCAACTCCGCCGGCAATGAGGGCGCGAGCCTGCTGGACGTAGGCGGTCTTGACCTGGTCGAAGGTGACGACGCGGAAGCCTGCATCATCGGCATCGGGCGAGTTCGAGAGAGACACGGTCAACGGCCCCATGGCTCCAGCCACGAAGCGTGGTCGCGCGCTCTCATTGGCCGCGCGATCAGCCATTTGATGGCACTGCCGAGCCGATTGCTCGTTGATTTCCCAGGCTAGATCGTTGAGAAACGGGTCCTCTATGATCTTCTGGTAGAACGCTGGATCCTTGCGGCCGCCGTGCTCGCGGGGATCGTCGACGAAGAATTCGCTCTGCGTGATGCTGGTGGCGCCGAAGGTGTTGGTCTCAATGATGTCCGCCCCGGCGTCAAGAAACCGGCGATGAATGTCGCAGATCATCTCCGGCTGAGTAAGGGAGAAGAGATCACCATCGTTGAGCAGGTCCTTGGTGGAGTTCCTGAAGCGCTCGCCGCGGATGTCCGCTTCCTTCATACCGTAGTTGCGGATGGTGGTGCCCATCGCTCCATCGATGATGGCGATTCGACTTTCGAGGATTTCCTGCAGCGGATGTTGATGGGCTATCGTCATAATTCTCTGGTGGTCTTAAGCGTGGCGCTGTTCAGCATGACCACGCGTGAAAACAATTCTGATGAAAATCCGCCAAGGTTGTGCACCTGACAAGCCGCCGCTGATCGGCGATTCAACCCTTTATCAGCATAGATGGTTGCCCGGTGCAGGCCAAAGCTTCCGGTTCGTGGAGGGGAGCGCCGGCGGCCTATTTCGCTGCGGTAAGCGAGGCCACCGGCACCAGCATGTCTTCTTTGCGCATGACGAGGTTGGTGGCATTTAGGGTGGCGAGTTCGAATCCGTGGCCGTGCGTGATGGCGTCGGTAGGGCAGGCTTCAACGCAGTAGCCGCAGAAGATGCAGCGGTTGTAGTCGATGTTGTACACCTTGGCGTAGCGCTCGGAGGAGGAGAAGCGTTTCTCCTCAGTGTTTTCATCCGCCACGATGAAGATGCAATTCGAGGGGCAGGCGGCGGCGCAGAGGAAGCAGGCGACGCACTTTTCCAGGCCGTTTTCGTCGCGCTGCAAGACGTGGGCGCCGCGAAAGCGCTGCTCGAATACGGCTCCGCGCAAGGGGCCTTTGCCGTCAGGATAGTTCTCTACCTGCGAAGGTTCAAGCATCTCCCCGAAGGTGATACTCATGCCCTTGACTACGCCGGCGATGTTGCGCACGATCGACATGAAGTCAGTATACGATGGTTTGCGAAAGGATTCTGCATGAGAGCCAGGGTTGAGAAATTGGCTTTGGCGTTGGCGTTGGGTCTGGCATCAGCTGGCGCTTTTGGGCAAATGCCGGGCGCCATGGAAGGGCCGCCCCCGAATAGTGGCGCACCCGGACCAAAGAGCGACCCGCTGCAGCGGGCAATGGCCGACAATATGGCGGCTATCGGACCGCTGAAGGTGACTTTTGGCAAGAAGTCCGCCGAGTGGACACCGGCGACCCTTGCCGCGCTGCCGCACACAACGATCACTGTTTTCAACGAGCACGCCAAAGTGAACCAAACCTACTCAGGAGTGGTACTGATGGATCTGCTGACGCGGCTGGGCGTGCCAGACAAGCCGCATGGCAAGGACCTGAGGCTCCACCTCGTGGCGGAGGGGGCAACGGGTACCGGGCGGTTTACTCCGTGGCCGAGGTGAACCCAGACGTCCATGACGCCACCGTGATTGTGGCCGACGCGATGAATGGGAAAGGTGTTGCGGACACCGGCCCCCTGGAACTTATCGCCACCGGGGAAAGGCATCCCGCGCGCTGGGTACACAGCCTGGTTGCGATTCATGTGTTTGCTGCGCAGTAGGGGTGCGCCCTGTGCTTTGCTCCCGAATCGATTGTCAGAGCGTATTACGATGGAGTGCAGGAGGAATCCTTCATGCGGGGCAGGATTGATTTGATCGTTCCGTTGCTGGCGATGGGGTTATCGACGGGTGGAGCTTTGGGGCAAAGTCCGGGCTCGAACCAAACCCAGGGAGTTCCGATGAGCGGCGGAGCGCCCCAGCCGGACACATCCCGCATACAGCAGGAGATGGCCGTAGCGCATCCGGCGGCGGGACCACTCAGGATCACTTTTGGCAAGAAGTCTGGCGAGTGGACCCCTGCAACACTCGCGTCGCTTCCGCATAAGACCATCACCGTGTTCAATGAACATGCTAAGGCAAACCAGACTTACAGCGGCGTCCCCCTGTTCGACATGCTCAAGCTGTTGGGCGTTCCAGACAAGCCACACGGCAAGGACCTGCGGCTTTACCTGGTAGCCGAAGGGTCAGACGGATATGGTGCGGTGTATTCCGTGGCGGAAGTCAATCCCGACGTGCACGACGGAACCGTGATTGTGGCCGATGCGATCGACGGTAAGGCCATTGGAGACGAAGGGCCGCTCAAGCTGGTTGCGACGGGCGAGAAACACCCCGCCCGTTGGGTGCGCAACCTCGTGGCCGTAAAGGTGATGACTGCGCAGTAGCTACGCGCCGCCTGGCGTAACTACTGCGCAAATACTCCGCAAGACCCTACTTCTTCTTTGAGTCATCTTTCTGCTGTGGGGCAGCCGGATGCTGTTGAGGCGGCGCCTGGTGTTGCGGCTGTGGAGCCGCCTGGCGCTGCTGCTGAGGAGCCGCCTGGCGCTGCTGTTGCTGTTGTGGGGCTGCCTGGCGCTGTTGCTGCTGTTGTGGAGCCGCCTGACGCTGCTGCTGTTGTTGAGGAGCTGCTTGACGTTGCTGCTGTTGTTGGGGAGCTGCTTGACGCTGTTGCTGTTGGGGAGCCGCTTGGCGCTGCTGTTGTTGGGGTACTTCCTGGCGCTGTTGCTGCACGGGAGCTGCCTGGCGTTGTTGCTGCTGTTGCTGCACCGCCTGCCGTTGTTGCTGCTGTTGCTGCACCGCCTGGCGCGGCTGCTGTCGTTGAGGCACCGCCTGACGCTGTTGCTGTTCCGGCGCCTGCTGGCGCTGCTGTTGTTGCGGCACCGCCTGACGCTGTTGCTGTTCCGGCGCCTGCTGGCGCTGCTGTTGTTGAGGCACTTCCTGGCGTTGCTGCTGCTGTTGTTGTTGCGGGGCCACCTCGCGTTGTTGCGCTGCGGCCTGGTTGCGCACCTGCAGCGCTGCTGGAGCCCTGACGTTGCGATCTGCAGCCAGCGGCTGACTGGCGGCGAGACTGGCCGGACGCCCATGGTTGACGCTGGCAAACTGAGCCCGATTCGTGCTTGCCGCTTGCTCGTTCTGCATCTGCGCCCTCATCGGCGCAGCATGAGGCGCGCGCATCGCCGCCAATTCCGCGGGCCTCGCCTGGACCTGAATTCCACCTGAGCCGCCGTTGAAACTCACCCGGCCGCCGCCCCTGTTGTTGTCGCTAACCGAACGGTTGTAGAAGTTGCGGTTAATGGAGATGTTCACGTTGTTGACGGAGCGATTGTAGTTAAAATGCCCGCCACCCCAGTAACCGCCCTGGTAGCCGTAGCCGACGTAACCAAATCCGTAGTCAACTCCGCCGTAGAAGCCGATGTACTCACCCCAGTAGCCGCGATAGAACCGGTAATGGTGATGCCAGTAGCCCCAGTAGCCGGGCGTCCACAAGGCGCCCTCATAGGGAGCCTGAACCCAAACGCCCGGCACCCAGTAATAGCCTGGCTGCGAATATCCGGCCTGCGTGTAGGCCCAGTAGCCGGGCGTCCACANNCGGCGGCGGATCATCCGTGGAATAGGCCGGTTGCTCGCCGTTGTCTGAATACTCCGGAGCCTGGTCAGAGGGCTGGTAGTTGCTGCTTGGTGACGGCGGGGCCTGCTGAGAGTTGTATGCCGCAGGCGCGGGTGCAGATTGCTGCTCATAGGACTGCGCAGGCGCCTGACCGCCCGACTCTGCTGCGACGGGAGCCAGGTTGGCCGCGGCCGGGTCCGACGATGAATCCTGGGGGCCGTTTTGACCGGAGCCAGCGGCGGTATCTCCTTGATTGCTGTGACATCCGACTGTACCAAACATTGCGGCTGCAGCGAGCAGCGATAGCCATCCAAACTTGCGGAATTCGTTCATTTCACACTCCAATAGCCTTGGATTCTATTGGAGGCCAGCAATGCCACACTGCGCTCAATTGACCGCTATGAGGTTGGCCTCAATGATGCGCGCCCGGGGGCACGGACTTGCCGTGATTGTTGGCCGGCGGGGTGGTCACGGGCTTGCGCTCAGTGCGAGGTGGAGGCAGGAGTTGCTGGCAGAGGGCGGAATCCTGACCCCGAGCCAACCCGGGAAGCGCGCCCTGTCCGCTGCAAAGCCGCAGCTTGAGACCCTCGGCATCTTTGCCGACGATGGGTTGAGTGTGTTCCAGGCCGCTGTAGGCATCCAGATCGTAGCGGTAGATAAAGTCCGCAGGCGGCTTTTCGTTTCCGTAGTTGAAGTGGCTCCAGGTGGCCATGAATTCGCGCCCATTGGGGTCGGCCATGGCAGCGTAAACCTGGGTCAGGGTCACGCCGTCGGGAGGATTCGCGCTCCATATGGGCGCAGTTTGGCCACCACGCAACCAACGAGCCGACCACGCATGCTGCGTCACGTCATAGTGGAAGGCAGTGAAATAGGTATCGGCGGCGCACTCCGCGCAGTTGTTGTAGAGAGCGCCCAGTTCGCGGGGCGCACTTTCTGAAAACCTGAGCCAGTCGACGAAACGCAGATTGACGCCGGTAATCAGCGGCGTGACGACGTGGCTGGTGAGGGAGACGCTCCACACCGTAAAGAGGTCTCCGCTGGGCAGGGCCTGCGAAGAGGGCCGCATCATGGTCACAACCAACGCTGCGTCGTACTCAACGCCAATCTCGCTGATGGATGTCCAGTGCTCCGCCTCTAGCGACCGTGTCACCCACGCCACGACGTCGTTGTCAGTGGAAGAGTGGAAGTTGACCCAGCGAAACTGGTCGGGGGCTTGCTGGGCAGAGAGGGGATAGGCGAAGGGCAGGACCGCTGCGAGGAAGAAGGAGAGAAACCTGGGGACCACGACCTGCATGTCTTTAGATATAGCAGAGCGGCGGCAGCGAAGAGGGCAATCCCCTGGGAGGCTCTGAGCTTGGTGCAGGGGTCGGGTCATCGCGGTGTTCACAGGCCGAGTTTTGCCCAAAGCGCATCCACTTTGGCCTTCGTGGCGCGGTCCATCTCAATCATCGCGGGCCACGGGCGGTCGAATCCTTCAGCCTTCCACTTGCGCGTGGCGTCGATGCCCATCTTCGATCCATAGTTGGGCAGGCGCGAGGCGTGATCGAGCGAATCAATGGGGCCAAGTGTGAACTGGATGTCACGTTCAGGATCGATATTGTTCGTCACACGGAGCGTGACCTCGCCAATGTTCTGCACGTCGCAATCCTCGTCGACAACGACGATGCACTTGGTGAACATGGCCTGGCCGAGAGACCAGATGGCGTTCATGACCTTGCGCGCATGGCCGGGATAACTCTTCTTGATGGACACCAGCATCAGGTTGTGAAAAACGCCTTCAACCGGGAGATTGATGTCCACAATCTCCGGAATAGTCATCTTCATAGCAGGCAGGAAGATGCGCTCGACGGCTTTGCCCATCCATGCGTCTTCCATGGGCGGCTTGCCTACGACAGTCGCAGCAAAGATGGGGTCTTTGCGATGAGTGATGCAGGTGAGGTGAAAGACCGGGTACTGATCGGTGAGGGTGTAGAAGCCGGTATGGTCGCCAAACGGGCCCTCGGGGAGCAACTCACCCAGTTCGACATAACCCTCAAGGATGATCTCGGCGTGAGCCGGGACTTCAAGATCGACTGTCTCGCATTTGACTATCTCCAGCGGCTTGCCTCGCAGGAAACCGGCGATCATGAACTCCTCAACTTCAGGCGGGGCGGGGACGATGGCAGCGAAGGTGGTTGCTGGATCGGTGCCGATGGCGACTGCAACCTCGAGGCGGGAGCCTTTCAGATTGCCAAGAGCGACCTGCGGCAGCCCTCCGATGGGACCGTCGGGAATGGAGACCGCGCCGCCGGCCGATTCAGCCATCGCCGCTACCCGCGCGGTGAGTGGGTCGGCGTCTGATGATGAAGCGGCTGCGTTGCGGAGCGCTTCACGGTAGTGCTCCGCGGCAACCTTCTGGCGTTGCCAATGCATGCCGGTGGTCTGGCCGTCGTAGACCTGCATCCGATACATGCCGATGTTGCGCTTGCCGGTGCGCGGATCGCGCGTGTGCACGCACGGTAAGGTGATGAAACGACCGCCATCCTGCGGCCAGCACTTGAGGATAGGGAAAAAGTTCAGATCGAAGTTGTCTTTGCGGATGACTTCCTTGCATGGAGCATCTTTGGCGCCGACAGTCTTCGGAAATGCGCTGGTGATTGCACCCAGCTGCGGCAGCATTTTGAGCTTGTCGAAGAGGCCCTCTGGAGCTTTCATGTTCATCAGGCCCCGGATGCGATCGGCGATGTCATCAAGCTTTTCCACGCCTAAGGCCATGGCCATGCGACGCTCGCTGCCGAACTGGTTGATGAAGACCTTGTGGCCGGGATGGCCTTTGATGTTCTCGAAAAGGAGTGCAGGACCGCCGGGGGCATACTTGCCGTGCGCGACGCTTCCCTTCGCGCCGATCTTGCTCACACGATCGGTGATCTCAGTGATTTCAAGTTCCGGCGAAACTTCAGCGGAAATACGCTTGAGTTCGCCGGCTTTTTCCAGGGTCTTGATCCAGTCGCGCAGATCGTCGTAGGCCAAGGGAGAGCTCCCGTGCGGCAGGTGCCGCGGTCTTCGCATTACCGGGGACAGTGCATTCCGAAGCCCTAAAGTCGACGCGACCCGCAGGAAGCGGAGACTCTTCCTGAAATTCAACAGGACACAGTATCCCTGGTAATGCCATAACCCTCCAGCTTATAGGCTTTTGGCGGGTTCGAGGGGAGGTTTGGCCAATTGGACCGCATCCAACGGAAATCCGAGGCGCTTCCACTCGTCGTAGCCGCCACGGAGAGGACGCACGCGCTCGATGCCGAGCTTGTGCAGAGTCAGCGCTGTTTTGGCGGCGGTAGCCTCGCTCGGGCAGGTGCAGAAGAGCACAATGTCGCGGTCACGGGGAATCTCCATATGCCGTTCGGTGATGGAGTCCGGCGAGAAATGGAATGCACCCGGCAGGGTGAAGGGATCTGGCAACAGCTCCAACGGATGGCGCAGATCCACGATATACACCTGTTCGCCGGAGTCGAGCTGGCGCTTCAGTTCTTCGGGCTCGAGACGGGCCTGCGCCAGTTCCTTGAGCACCATGCGGCGACGGATGACGCGCCAGGCAAAGAAGCCGACGATGCCCAAAATCAACAACGCTCCGGAGAAGCGGCCCGCCCAATCGAGCGCGCTGGGGTTGCGCCTGAGGACATCGCCGAAGAGGCGGCCAAGGGTGAGCAGGGTTCCAATCCACAGCGATGCGCCGATGCCGTCAAAGAGCAGGAAGCGGCCAAAGGCCATACCGTTCTGGCCGGCGACCGGTGGCGCCAGAGTTGCCAATCCCGGCACAAATTTGGCAAACAGCAGCGTGGATTCGCGGCCGCGTCCGAAGGAGTTCTGTGTCTTGCGAACGCAGATGGTTGGCTCCATGGATAACTTGCAGAGAATGCGCAAAACATGGTGGCCGTACCGGCGGCCAATCAGGAACCAGGTTGAATCCGAGGTGAGCGCCGCGGCCAGCGCCGCCAACAATGCGAGCGGAAAACTTAATTCGTGTTCGGCGGTAAGAGCTCCCGCCGCCAGAAGGACCGGCGTGGCCGGCAATGGGATACCAACCTGCCCCACCAAAATCCAGGCGAAGAGCACCAGGTAGCCATACATCAATAAGAAATGCGTGGGCAGTTCCATTGCGGGTCTTCCTGTCTTCGGTTGCCGGAAATCAGACCGGCTTGTTTCGCCGTGCAGACTTTGGACGGCACGAAACAAGGGAAGGTCTCACCCTATCGGATGATCGATCTGGGATTTCGCTTCAAGCAAAGAACGACCGCGACAGCAAAACCGTGAAAAGCCGCCCGAAGGCGGCTTTTTTATGATCATTGGCGCTGCGTCGATTGCTATCGCGCAGCCTGTGTGACTGAAGGTTGCGGTGCGGCAGGCGCGGTGAGGGAGGCTGCCTGCTGCTGGCCCTTGTCCGCGAAGTAGTTGCGGTCCCAGAGATTCTTGTAGAAGGCGCCGGTCAGCTCCGCCGCGCGGGGGCCAAAGGTGGAGCGGCCGCCTTCAAGGAAGAAGACCGTGACCAGGCTTCCTTGCGGCGAGTCAGAGAAGGAAGCGAACCACCCGAAGCGGGTGCCATTGGCCGAGCAGGTTCCGGTCTTGCCGAAGACCGGCAGCGCCTGGAAGGCTGCCCGCAAGCGCCGTGCAGTTCCGTATTCCACCGCTCCAGCCATTCCCTCTTCGATTTCGGGAACGTACTTTGCGATATCCAGGGTGCGCTTGACCTTGGGTTCAAGGGCGACTGCTTCTTCAAGTGTAGTCGGGTGCTGCAAGTAATAGAGGGTCCCGCCATTCGCGAGAGCCGCCACGTAGGCGCCAAGTTGCAGCGGAGTGAGGGAAACGCCCTGGCCGAAGCTGCACATGCGGCCTACGCCTCCCTCAGAGGCAGGCAGTTCCTGATCTGGATACACGCCGAGCTTTTCGCCCTCGATGTTGTAGCCGGCGAGCTCGCCGAGTCCAAACTGGTTGGCATAGTGGCGAACGCGCTCAAAGCCGAGCTCCCGGCCAAGCTCCTCGAAGTAGAGGTTGTTGCTCTTGGCCAGCGCCTGAGTCATGTTCATGCGGAAGCCTTGCAACTGGACCATGGTGTCGCGGGTAACCAGACCCTCAGCCAGCGCAGCCATGGCCACAGTGATCTTGATGGTGGAGCAGGGCTCGGCGCCGCTGGAGAGNNTGGTGGAGCAGGGCTCGGCGCCCGGAGAAAGTGCGAGCTTCTGATTGATCATGGCCAGGATGCGGCCATTCTTTGGGTCGATGACCACGGCCGTGCCATTCATCCCGTCCATGGCATCGATTGCCGCCTGCCGAACCACTGGGTCTTCGCCGCCCGTCACATCGCCTGCGTAGATATCTGAAGTGGCAAAGGAATTGGCAGTAAAGCGCTCGTAGTAATGATGATGAAGAGAGGTCAGGGCTACGCGGCGGGCACTGGCCCGGGCCCGGCCTCTTGCGGTCAGGTGTGCCGACTGCGCGGCTGGCCCTGATTTTGCGGATCTGTGGGAGGTCGAAGCGTAGGCCGGCGTCTGCCTTGGAGCCGTCTTGCCGGCGTGCGCTGCGGCGCGATGGGTTGCGGAGCGATGGGTCTCGGTGAGGTGCGGCTCAGCCGCCTTGGGATGATGCAACGTGTGCGGAGCATCCAACGCAGCGGCGCTCAAGCAGCCACCAAGGGACCCGATCAGCAACAAGCCTACTGTGCAAGGGCAAGACAACTTCATCCAGTAAACATCCTCTCAACCGTGGATTTCGTGCCGTACGTCTGCCCCAGGGCACCGTACTTCCTGCTTATCGGCCACTCCGGGGCTGTTTTCTCTCTCAGCCGCCGATGTGGATTACCTGGAGGTCACCTTAATGGTGACACTCCAAACTCGATGTGACTTCAATCAATCTGAACGAGCAGTCCTTGATTATCTGCACAACAACCTGCAGGGCAGCAATGCCCCTTTGATGTTAGCCAGGGTCGCTCTTTTACTGAGCTACTTTGAACTATACAGCAATAGGCGGTGATCCCAAAACGGTACCGATTTCCTAGAACTGCAATCGTCTCATGAACGTAGGGGTATCCAACTCGCGCAAAGACTCTTCATCTGGCTCCGTAAAAAGTGCCGTCGCGGGCTTTGCGCGCTGTTCGTCCATTGCCGCTGACTGGGTGCCGCTGTCAAAAACCGCGGAAAAATCTCTGCCCAGCGGCGTAAAGCCGGGCTCGCGTGCGGTTTCAGCAAACTGTGGCTTGGCCGTTCCTGAAGCCAAACCCAGGTCGTGGTCGAGGCCGGCAGCAGAGTCCACCATCGTTTTTGGGGGTGAAGCTGCCACGCTTACCGTGGTGGCCACTGCCGGGGTCGAAGTTGAGAAAAAGAAGGCGGTCTCCTCCCCTGTGGCTCCATCTCTCTCGTCTTCGTCCTGGCTCTGGAAGTGAGGGGGCTCAGCTTCTGCACCAGGTGCCGGCTCCTTCATCCACTTTTCAGATGCAACCACGGGCACCGATACCACTGGCGCGTCTTCGACGCTCAACATCCGGGCCCGCCGCTCGGGCATCTGGTCGCGAAACCCTGTGGCGATGACGGTGATCTTGANNTGAGGATGCCGCGTGCGCCGTCAATCGCGCCTGCCTCAAGCAGCGGCGAGGCCATGGCTGCCTGAGCGGCCTCAACGGCGCGGTTGGCGCCGGAGCGAACTGCGGTGCCCATGACTGCGTGGCCCATGCCAGCCATGGTGGTTTTTACGTCGGCAAAGTCGCGGTTGANNTGCCGGGGATGGTGATGATGTCAGAGATGCCCTGCACGCCCTGGCGGAGCACGTCATCGGCGATGCGGAAACTCTCAAAGAAGCCGGCGTCTTTGGCCACTGCAAGGAGCTTCTCGTTGGGGATGACGATCATGGTGTCGACGCTCTCCAGAAGCTCCGTGAGCCCACGCTCGGCCTGCTGCAGGCGGCGCTTGCCCTCAAAGCCAAAGGGGCGCGTGATCACAGCTACGGTCAAAATGCCCATCTCGCTGGCCAGGGAAGCGATGACCGGCGCGGCTCCGGTGCCGGTGCCTCCACCGAGGCCGGCGGTGATGAACACCATGTCGGCACCTTCCAGCGCCTCGATGATCTTCTCTGAGTCTTCGAGCGCGGCGCGACGGCCCACGTCCGGATTGGCGCCCGCGCCCAGGCCGGCCGTAAGGCGAACTCCGAGCTGAAGCTTGATGGGCGCCTGCGAGAGCTTGAGCGCCTGCACGTCTGTGTTGGCGGCGATGAATTCCACGCCCTCCAAGTGGGCCTGGATCATCCGGTTCACGGCATTGCCACCGCCGCCGCCTACGCCGATGACCTTAATGCGGGCTCCGCGCACGGGCTCTTCGTGATACTGAATGCGCATCTCCCCGGCTTCGTTTTTCTGCTGTTCCATAGCGGCTCCGGCCTCCTGATTCTTGATTGAAAAGCATTCGTTCCTAAAAACTGGCTGCAAGCATCGCGCGCAATCTGCTGCGCAATCCATTGTCTTCCGCCGCCCGCGTCACACGAGTGCGGTGGGCATATAACAGCATTCCGACGGCCGTAGCGAAGCCGGGATGTACCAGCTCGCCGGGCATTTGCGATAACCGCACCGGCATTCCCGTTCGCGCAGGAACTCGCAATTGGCTCTCCGTCACATCCAGCATACCGGGGAGCATCGCTCCGCCGCCTGTGAGTACGCAACCGGCGCCAAGCGCCTCAACCACGCCGCCTTGACGGAGGCTTTCCTTCACGAAATAGAGCAGCTCGCGAGCGCGCGGTTCAAGTATCTCGGCAATCGAGCGCAACAGCAGCATGCGCGGCTGGGGATTGGCAATTTCGATGGCCGCTTGCTGTGGCACGGCTGTCACGGCCGCGTTGCCGAACTGGCGCTTGAGCTCTTCAGCCTGGGCCATGGGCATGTTCAGACCAACGGCCAGATCGGAGGTAAAATGCTGGCCGCCGATCGGAATCGAAGCTGTATGCGCGACCGCGCCCTCGAAGAAGACCGCAAGATCGCTTGAATGTGCGCCGATGTCGAGCAGGCACACGCCCAACTCGCGCTCGTCGACGGAGAGCGTGGACTCAGCTGCTGCGATGGATTCCAGAACCGCTTCAGTCACTTCGAGTCCCGCACGGTTAGCGCAGGTAACTGTGCTCTGCAAGGCACTCCCGGAGCAGGTGGCAATATGCAGATCCACCTGGAGCCGCGCGCCGACCATGCCGACTGGATCGAAGATGCCCGGCTGATCGTCAAGAATGAATTGGCGGGGCAGCAGGTGGAGAATCTCGCGGTCCGCAGGGCGGTCGATGGCGCGGGCGCGTTCTACAGCATAGCGAACGTCTTCTCGTGTGATCTCACGCATGCGCGTGCCGAGCGTCATTCCGTCGCTGGTATTGAGGCCGCGAATGTGCGGACCGCCCACGCCCACTACGCATTCATCGATGTTGGTGCGCGCTACCCGTTCGGCCTCTTCGTTAGCCGCTTTTACAACCCTTGCTGCCGGGGCAAGCTCGGCAATCAGGCCCTTGCGCATGCCGGCCGATTCCACCACGCCGTGCCCCCGATAGCGTAGAGCTCCCTCATTCAGATCGGCAGCCAGCACGCGCGTCCACGCGCTGCCAATGTCCAGCACCACGATCAGGTTGTCCTGCTTCTGGCTCATTTCTCTGGACTCACTGACCCTGCCTTGGTACCGTGGCCGGACGGGTTGTGGGGGCATTGCCCTGGTTACCGTTGACTGCGGCGCGTTGATCCGCCTCGTGCTTTTTCTTCGCTGCCTTATCTTTCGCCGTCAGGTCGCGGATTGCTTTTTCCCTTGCGGCTCTTTCTTTCGCGGCTTTGTCCCTTGCAGCCTTGCCCTTGGCAGGATTGCCTTTGGCCGGAGCCGTCTTTTTTGCTGTCGAAGCGGACGTTGTGCCTGGCTCAGGGCTGGCTTTTTCCGCGGGTGCTCCTGCTGAAGGTTTGGCGTTGCTCGTGTCAGAAGCAACATCCGCGCCAGGCGTCGGCTCGACGGCATTCTTGCCATGAACCATTTCCAGCACCACTTGCTGTTCGTAGCGCAAGTCTACCGCAGCAAGATTGGGATACTGCTGGCGCCACTCGGCAATGTGCGCCTGGTAGCGCTGATAGCGCTCAAGAAAATGGTCTTCGCCGAAATGGGCCAGGATATCGGCACCCTGCTCAGGCATGAGTACGCGCGCATCCTCGGGATCCGTCAGGTCAATCTCGGAGATCTGTTCGGAGAGGTGCTGATTGGTCCCGTCCAACTCCGCCAAAAGGCGCAGATAGACGGCCATCCGCGCCGTGCGCGAGGCGAGTGGATCGCCTGGATCGATACCTGTAACAACAGGAAAGGAATAGTGCCGCTGGGCCATCGTGGCCGCAGGCATGCTCAGCAGAACGCCGCTGGGGTCCACCAGACCGATCTGCTGGCCCTGGCGGGTAAAGGCTACGGGCTTGCGCTCTACGACGTTCACGCGAATCTGGTCAGGGAGGACACGCATCACCGTAGCGCGCTCAACCCAGGGAATCTCTTCCAATTGTTTGCGCCGCTCGCCAAGTGGAACAAAGAAGACATTTCGTCCAATATCTTCGCCGAAGACGGGAAGCATCTCCGCGCGGCTCACCTGGCTCAAGCCAGTGGCCTCGATGTTGCTGGCCCCGGCGATGCGAAAACGGGCGTCGCGCGCCAGGTACGTCTTGAACATGAATGTGACTGTGACGAAGCTGGAGAAAACAATCAGAGCACCAACGCCGAGAAAGACCCGCCCAACGGTACTCTCGGGACGCCACCAGGGGTTCTGCTGCGGCCGAAAGCGCCGCCCACCCAAGGGGTATGTGTCGTCGCCATCCGCGTCCGCCATTTCCAGCGGCATACCGGGCAGGTTGCGTCCAGACGGGGGCACACCCTCCCGCACACGCCGAAATTGGGGCTCCGTAGGCGCTTCATCCTCCCAGTCAAAGGGGCGGTTCGAGTTATCTTTCTGTCGTCTCACGCCTGAGCAGGGTCGCGAGAATCGCCAAGCTCAACTATAGCTCGCGGCCAACCCGCTTTTTTGCGCAACGGGCGCGGGGGAACCAGTGCCGTTACGGGGAAAGATGCAGCAGTCAGGGATCAGGGAACGGACTCAGGGGAGCGGTGCCGGGCGGGTGGCTGCCCGCCTGGCCAATCAGACCGATGCAACGCTGAAACTGCGATTGAGGACGGCTTGGCCGCCCCTGAGACAGGACCAGCCAGGGCGGCCTCACGACCATTGCAGGGTGTGCACGGAGTTGGCAGGCAGATCGAGTTCGAGGGCGTTCGGGCCCAGGACCAACTGAACGCGTTTCTCTGGACCACGGTTGGCGAGCACGACGACAAAGCCGCCATCGGGATTGCGAAAACCGGTGTGCGAAACGGCGCTGGCAGTTCCCTGCCCTTCGCCAACGCCATCGGTTTGAAACACCTTGGCTCCGCGACGAATGTGTTTGGAGTAATGCGCAAAGGCCCAGTACTGGCCGCTCTTCGTGATCTTGTGAGTGCCACTTTCGACGGTCACGACACCGCCGCAGGAGAACTGCCCGATATTCGGATTTCCTTTTTCGTCGAGGGCAATATTCCACGAGGTGATGGAGCGCGCCCAGTTGCGCAGGATGCCGTTGAAGGTCTCGGCCCACTTGGTGTAGTCGGTCTGGTAGTCGGGTTGCGCAACATCCGGACCGCCTTCAGTCCAGTAGGCACTCTTTTGCGGGAAGGCTTCGTGGACGCGTGTCATGGCCGAGGGCTCGCCGACATAGCCGTGCCAGGCGATGCCATCAATGAATTCGCTGGCCCCCGAAACACTGAGCTCGTCGATGGCCCGGCCCCACAGGCTGTAGTTGTGGTCCAGGACCCATATCTTGGTGGGAGCCCCAGCCTTGCGCAACGCGGGTCCCAGGTAGCTCTGCACAAACNNTGTTCCTGGGCCCAGAGGCAAGCGGGCATGCGGCCTTCCTGCTCGGCGTCCGTTTCATTCTGCACGGTGACCGCGTCAATCGAGACACCCTCAGCCCTGTAGCCCTCAAGGAACTTCAGAAAGTAGCGAGTGTACGGTTCGAAACTTGCCTTGCGCATGGCGCCGCCCAGCATGGAACCATTCGGCTTCATCCATCCGGGGGGGCTCCATGGCGATGAGAAGAGAAACAATTCCGGATTGGCCTTGCGAGCTTCGCGCAGCATAGGCAGGATATAGGCCTTGTCGTGGTCGATAGAGAACTTCTTCAACTCCGGATCGGGCTCTGAGCTCTCGTCGAAGCTGTACAGAGTGCGCGAATAGTCGCTGGCGCCGATGCAGGTGCGGCAGACATTCATGGCCATCTCGTCTGGAGCAAACAGATCTTGCATCACGGCCCGGCGCTCGGAAGCATTGAGTTGGCTAAGAACGTAACAGGATGAATCTGTCATCGCGGCGCCGAAGCCCAGGATTTCCTGGCGGGTCGCGGCCGGATCGAGTGTGATTGCGTCAGCGGCAACTTGAGTTACGGGCTTGAAGCGGAGAGAATCGACCTGCGCATAACGCTTGTCGCGGAATGTCGCCCACACTCGCACTGGGCTTGCTCCGATTGCTTCATCGGCCCATGCGGGAATGCGACGGGAAACAGCCAATGCGGCAACCGTAGCTGAGGCTGCTTTCAAGAACCCTCTCCGTGAACCTTGCGACATAGATACCCCTCAGAATCTCTTGCTCTTCTGCGGGGAGAATCATAGCAGCGAGATCGAAAAGCGTCTAAACCGTTTCGAGTGCAGCCAGTATCTGCGGGGCCAGTAGGCTCACGTTGCCCGCGCCCAGGGTCAGAACCAAGTCGCCTTCGCGGACTTCAGCAGCAATCAACCGGACAGCGGCGGCAAATTCGGAAGCGTATTGAACAGCCGGACCCTGGATCCGTCCGACCAGACTCTCTGCCGTGACGCCAGGAATAGGCTCCTCGCTGGCAGCGTAGATGGGCAGCACAATCACCGCGTCCGCATCGCGAAATGCCCCGCTGAACTCGTCGAGGAGATCGAGGGTCCGTGTGTATCGATGAGGCTGAAAGACGACGAAGACGCGCTTGTGCCCGCACTCGCGGGCTGCGGCAAGAGTGGCGCGGATCTCGGTAGGATGATGGCCGTAATCGTCGACCACGGTGATGCCACGCGCCTGGCCACGCACCTGGAAGCGCCGATCGACGCCGCGAAAGCTGNNCTTGTCCGCGGGAACCTGGAGCTGACAGGCAATCGCCACCGCCGCTGTTGCGTTGAGCACGTTATGCCGTCCGGGAACATGCAACTCAAACGGTCCAAGGGTCCCCTGCCCGGTCACCACCTGGAATCGGGCGAACCGCCCCTCTCCGGCGACAAGATACTCGATGCGGAAATCGGCCTGCGGTGCCATTCCGTAGGTGAAAATGCGGCGACGGGCGCGGGGCAGGATGGCGGCGAGTTGTGCATTGTCGATGCAGGCTGTCACTGCGCCATAAAAGGGAACTTTGTCCATGAAGTCCAGAAACGATAGCTCCACGTCGGCCATGTTCAGGTAGCAGTCCATGTGCTCGCGNNAGCGGTCACTTTCATCGGCTTCGGCCACCAGGTATTGCGTAGTGCCGAGGCGCGCATTCGAGCCCATCGCATCCACGCGACCACCGACAACGACGGTTGGATCCAGGCCGCCGGCACTCAGCACACTGGCTACCATTGAAGTGGTTGTGGTCTTCCCGTGCATGCCGGCAATGGCGANNTTCAAGCGCATCAGCTCGGCCAGCATCTCTGCTCGCTGGATGACGGGAATCTTGCGTGACTGCGCCTCGAGAACCTCAGGGTTTGCAGAGCCAACCGCGGAACTGGTGACCACGACGGTCGCGCCGGAAATGTTTGCGGCCTGGTGGCCCTCATAAATGGTTGCGCCGAGGCTTGCGAGGCGGTCAGTGACAGAGCCACGGCGCAGATCGGAACCGGAGACCTTCATCCCCAGGTTGAGCAGGATTTCGGCAATGCCGCTCATGCCGATGCCGCCGATACCGATGAAGTGCGCGTGCTGGGCTGTGGTGAACATTCAGAGGGTGAAACTCAACTCTAACATTGGTTGAGAGCGGGTCGACTCGGCAGCCGAATGATACGCCATAAACCCCACTTACTGAGAAAGTTGCGGGAACTTATTTTCAATGCGCGGCCGCAACCTTTTGCTGCAGCTGTGTTTGCAGATGCATAACCGGCAGGCCGGAGAGGCAGCAAGAAACAAACCTCAACCGGAACGAAGTCGGGCTGGCTTTTCGACAGAAAAAGGCCAGCAGGGATGGAGGTTATATGGGCAACATGCGGAATTGGATGCTCGGTGCAGCCGTAGTGGCTGGCGGATTGGGTCTGGGAGCAACATCAGCCCAGGCAGCTGAATTTGGAGTTTATGCACGCGGACCGGTGGCCTTTATTCCGCGTTGCCCTGGGCCGGGATACATTTGGATCGCGGGCTACCAGGCCAATGGATATTGGATTCCGGGACGCTGGGCGTTTCAGGGCTTCAGAGATCGCGGCCCAGTAGTGCGGAGCTTTGTGGGTTGGGGACGCGGACCCGTTTTCGAACGGCATTTCGACCGCGACCGTGATCATGACCATTTCCGCAGGTAGCTAGTGCCCAATACCTGCCTTCCGGCGGCTTCTCCCCAGCGGAGGGGCCGCTTATTTTTGGGCGGAACTGGCTGGAGAATTGGGCTTTAACGCAGCGCTTTCCCCGGGCGAGGTGCCGACTGAGAAGCAAGTCCCAAATGACCCCGGAAAAAAGCCCTTGTTCTATAATGCTGAATGAACGATTCTTTTCAAAACGACCGCAACTTAACCTTGGGAACTTGGTTCTAATAGTCAGAAGCCGGACGGGATGAAAACCCCGGGTCAGGCAAGTGCTGAGAACGGAGGTCGATTCCAGGTTTCGGGGCCCTTTAACAGGGACGGAACCGGAGAGACCGGCACAAGGAGGTTCTTATGCGGAGTATGCGCCTGGTTCTAATCGCAATGATTCTGGCCCTGCCGTTCGCGGCAACGGCTAAGGCCCAAGTGGATGTGGGGGTTGGCCCAGCCGTGGCTTATGCTCCTGATGAAGCGGGTCCCCCTGATTGCCAGTGGGGCTACTACGCTTATTCCCCCTACGGCTGCTCGCCATATGGCTACTACGGTCCACAGTGGTTCTATGGCGGACTCTTTATCGGCGCCGGCCCGTGGTATCACTGGGGCTTCTATGGCCACCCGGGTTACTACCTGCGCGGCGGCCTTGGCTATGGCGGCGGCTACGGCTATCGCGGTGGATATGCGGCTCGCGGCGGATATGCAGGTGGCGCTCGCGGATATGCGGGCGGAGCAGCCAGAGGTTATGCGGGCGGAGCAGCCAGAGGTTATGCGGGCGGAGCAGCCAGAGGTTATGCGGGCGGAGCATCCCGTGGATATAGCGGCGGCGCTGCACGAGGTGGATTCAGCGGTGGCGGTGCCCGTGGTGGCGGTGGTGGTGGCGGTGCCCGCGGTGGCGGTGGTGGTGGTGGTGGCGGCGGTGGCGGTGGCGGCCGGGGCGGCGGCGGGCACGGCGGCGGCAGGCGGTAACCGATGCGCCGAAGGATCAAGGGCACCATGTTGGCTTGTGCCAGAAAGGAATTGAAGATTTATGGCAGCAAGAAGCAGTTCTCAAAGACCTGAATGGAGTGCAATGGGCGGCATGGCTACGCTCACGACTTTCGCAGCGCTACTAATTTTGTCGAACCTGGCCGTGGGACAATCTTCGAACCAACCGGCGGCCTCTCGCGAACCAACCGCCGCTGCCCGATCCACGGGGCCACGAGCCGGGCAGCAGACGTTTTCTTCCGCGGCGGAAGCGAGTGAGGCTTTAGTTTCAGCGCTCCAGAGTAACGATCCGCAGGCGTTATCGGGAATTCTGGGGTCGGATGCGAAGGCTATCATCTCCTCCGGTGACGAAACTGAAGATGCCGATGACCGGGCGCAATTCATCGAGAAATACCAGCAGATGCATCGCCTGGTAACCGAGCCGGATGGAACCACGACCCTTTACGTCGGCGCAGAAAACTGGCCCACTCCGATTCCACTCGCGCACAAGGGGAACTCGTGGTATTTCGATACCGCAGCAGGCACGCAGGAGATTCTCTATCGCCGAGTTGGGAAAAACGAACTGGCCGCAATCCAGGTGTGCCGTGAGCTGGTGGATGCGCAAAAAGAATACGACGCCGAACCGCACGACGGCGACAAGAATCCTCAGTATGCGCAGAAGCTTTTCAGCGACCCTGGCAAACACAACGGGCTTTACTGGGAAGCAGCCTCCGGAGAAACCACCAGTCCAATCGGCCCGCTGGTAGCTTCGGCTGCGAATGAGGGATATACCGAAGCTAGCGATCACCAGCCGCAGCCCTTCCAAGGCTACTACTTTCGAATTTTGACGGGTCAAGGAGCCAAGGCTCCCGGCGGTTCGCGGACTTATATCGTGAACGGAAAGATGATCCGCGGATTCGCGTTCGTGGCCTATCCGGCGGAATATCGATCCTCGGGAGTGATGACGTTTACCGTCGATCAAGACGGAATTGTGTATGAAAAAGATCTCGGCCCCAGGACGGCTGAGATCGCGAAAACTCTAACTCGATACGATCGTGACGCGAGTTGGCGCAAGGCGGATTGACGGGGAGAGCGTTCCTTTCCGTGTGTTAAGTGCTCATACCGTGTCGCCAATGGCCTTTGCCTGGGGCCCAGATCGACGAGTCGACCAAAGACGAGTCGACCAAAGGGGATATGAGGCAAAAACCACCAGAAGCGCCCGGGTTACTGTCCGACGGAGCCGTTCCGGTGGAACCGGCCGCCTTGAAAGAA
The DNA here is from genome assembly GCA_003140705.1 of Acidobacteriaceae bacterium. GTDB lineage: Bacteria > Acidobacteriota > Terriglobia > Terriglobales > Acidobacteriaceae > Telmatobacter. Next base: position 38 of record PLKU01000379.1, on the reverse strand, counting down.
GCGGTGCCGCACCATGCTTTGGCCAAGCAGAAAAAAGA
>PLKU01000415.1:1315-5438 GCA_003140705.1 Acidobacteriaceae bacterium | reverse complement strand
CCAGCGTGACGGCCGCATGGGTTTCGATCTTTTCCGGCGTGAGTCCTGCGCCGCCCAACTGCGCGCCGAGAGCCATGGAGAAGCAGCTTGCGTGGGCCGCGGCGATGAGCTCTTCCGGGGTGGTGCCGGAGTCTGCGCCTTCAAAACGGGTTGCGAAAGAGTAGTTCGCGTTGCTGAGCACGCCTGTCGCCGTGGAGATGGTGCCCTTGCCTTCCTTCANNCGCACTTGCCTTGCTTGCCATTTTCCCTCCTTGAGGTTCCGGATTCCGGATGTTGAAGATTTCAGAGATTGTTGTCCATCTCCCTGTTCGCTTTGAGGGGAACCCATGGCGCGGCCAGAGAGTTGATGGAATTGAGCCTTGAGAGCATCGAAGGGTGCCGTTTTCTTGAGAAAAACGCCACTTGGCTGTATGCGTTCGGTCTACACCAATTCCGAAATTGCTATAGACGCCCGCCGGATGGTGCGCGGCAGGCTGCCCTCCCTTCCATGGTAATCTGTCGGGCATGTTGCCGCAGCGCCCGGAAGCATTCGATCCCGATTTTGCAACGAAAGTTTCACATGGTGACGCGGATGGACCCGGCACGCCGGAGGTGGTTCATCATTGCCAGATTTGTCCCAATTGCGGACACCAACTCACGGGGCACCACTGCAAGCTGGTATGTACGCAATGCGGATACTACCTGAGCTGCGCGGATTATTTCTGAGATTGGCTGGCTTTGCGGGCAGCTTCGAACTCGTCGCCGGGGAGCCACTCGACTGTTTTGGGCTGTTCGCTGGCCAGCCAGCCAAGCACGAAGCCAAAACGAGCCAGCTTGGCGTTGCCGCGGAAGTCCCAGTCAGCACGGTACTGGTCAGAGGGCTGGTGGTAGTGGTGGGCAACGTAGTCATCAGACTGCTGGCGGCCCCACTCCGGGGTATGGCCTTCAAAAAGATCACCCTGGTCGACTGAAAAGGCAGGAATGCCAACCCTGGACAGCGAGAAATGGTCGGAGCGGTAGTAGTGCCCTGCGCCGGGCTCTGGGTCGGACAAAATCGCCAGGTCAAATGCCCGGGCAACTGTTTGCGCACTGGACCAGAAGTCGGTGCGCTCAGCACCATTCAAGGTGACCGAGCGGGGAATGCCGATGGGCAAAAGCATGTCGTAGTTGAGGTCGAGGGAGAACTGCCCGGCGGGGATGGGCGGATGCAAGCCCAAATACTGCGAGCCGAGCAGGCCCTGCTCCTCTGCGGTGACGGAGACAAAGTAAACGGCATGCGGCGGGCGGACGGGTGACTGCGCAAAGGCGCGGGCAAGCTCAAGAAGGATCCCGCAGCCGGTACCGTTGTCGGCAGCGCCGTTGTAGATGTTGTCTCCCTTGGCGTCAGGGTCGATGCCGAGGTGATCGTAGTGGGCGGTGTATAGGACAGCCCGGGTCGAACCGGAGCCGGTGTCGCTTGCGCCGGGGACTCGGCCTACTACGTTTGAACTTTCGTAGCTGCGCACACGGCTCTCGATGTGCGCGCGCAGCTTGACCGGAAGCTCAACGGGATGGAACGCTCCGGGCTTGCCGGCGGTGTCGATGGCCTGATCGAGATCGCCGAGGCCCGCAAGAGTGAACAGGTGCTGGGCGACGTCATGCTGGATCCAAGCTGCTGCGCGGAGGGTGGCATCGGGATCGCCCTGAAAATAGCTTTTTTCGACGGTCTGCGAATTGCGCACAACTTCCCAGCCGTAGCTTGCCAGATCAGTGCGGTGAATGATTAGCACGCCGACAGCTCCCCGGCGCGCGGCCTCCTCGTATTTGTACGTCCAGCGACCGTAATAGGTGAGGGCAGCGCCCTTGAAGAACTTCTCGTCGTTGGAAGGCGGCTCGTTGACAATGACAAGAGCGATCTTGCCCTTCAAGTCGATTTCTTTGCCATCCGCACCGGCGTAGTCGTCCCAGTGGTACTCCGGCGCGTGAATGCCATAGCCGACAAAGACAATGGGCGCATCGAAGTCCGCCGTGTCGTGGCCGGTTTGATCTTTAGAGACAATTTCAGAACCATATGCAAGGTCGATCGGTTGCCCGTTGGCGGGAACAAAGGCGAACCTGGTCTTGTCATCGATGGTGTGAATTGCAACCAACGGAACGCGCTGGAAGTAAGTGCCGTTGTCGCCTGCCGGCTCGATGCCCGCCAAAGAGAACTGGGTGGCGATGTACTCGGCTGCGAGTTCGGCACCGCGCTTGCCGGGACCGCGACCCTCAAGCAGATCGAGAGAAAGAAAACGCACGTGGGCGCGAATCTTCTCCGGGTCAATGGAAGAAGCAGCGATGCGAGCAGCTTGCGGCAGCCCGGGAATCTCTGGGACCGGTGGCGCGGCAGGTTTCTGAGCGCGAGCAGCTGCTATGGCCAAAGTGCTGGCGGTGAAAGCTACAAGAATTTGATTGCGATGCATTTGATCTCCCTCGGCCTTGCGCGGGATTTGGCTGAGACGGCGTGAGCGAGCATCTTCAGAGTACGTGGCTCTCTCATCACTGAGCAATAGGCGCGCGTGGTATGGCTGCAAGCAGGTGAGCACGCGTGAGCACCTTGCGCGCAAGGCCTGTGAGTGCCATGGCCGCAACTTCATTGACCGGAACCCAGCGGCGCTCGCCAGCGGCAACGGTGATTGCTTCCACTGCATCCTCGTGGACGTTGCGGATGCGGACGTAATAATTGACCTGCATGATGGCGTGGCGCAGGGTCATCAACAGGTCCTTCTGCGCAACAATTGTGTTCTTGAGGGCAGGCAACTCCCACAGGCCGGGCATGACAGTGAGCGAGGCAGGCCTCTGTTCCAGCAGCACTTCAAGGCCTGACCGGTTGGGACGCCGGCCAGTGCGGACAGACAGAGCGTGGGCCACTTCGCGGCTTTGCATGCGGGGCCTTGGCACGGTCTTGTGCTCGCCCTGGGTCTCGCAGTCGGTGGCGACAGGACAAACAAGACACATGGGATTGCGTGGCAGACAGACTGTGGCGCCCAGTTCCATGAGGGCCTGGTTGAAGTCGCCGGGGTGCACGGGGTGAATAAGCTGCGCGGCCAGTTCGTCGATTTTGCGCTTGAGTGCCGTTTCACCGACGCGGTTGCCAGCGGCCCAACCTTCGAGACGGCACAAAACCCGCTCTACATTGCCGTCGACGACTGCAACGACTTCACCGTAAGCGATGCTGGCGATGGCCGCGGCAGTATAAGCGCCGATCCCGGGCAGGGTGCGGAGGGCTTCAGCCTTGGTTGGCAGAAGTCCATCGAGCTGCTGCACTACAAACTTCGCGGCCTTGTGCAACATGCGTGCGCGACGGTAGTAGCCCAGGCCGCTCCACAGCGCGAGAACGTCTTGCTCAGGCGCCTCGGCGAGGGAAACCAGGGTGGGAAAACGTGCCAGAAAGGTCTGATAGCGATCGACGACCACGGCCACGCGGGTTTGCTGGAGCATGATTTCAGAAACCCAGATTGAGTAGGGATCGGCATTGCGACGCCAGGGCAGGTCGCGCTTACTGAGCGCATACCACTGCAACAGCTGGTGGCGCAGCCGGACGGTCTTTGCGGATTCGCGACGCTGCCTTGCGATGGGCTCAGCTCCAGGCATTATCCCAACAACTCAGAAAGCAGTCCATTTGCCGCCTGAAGCGCAGCATCGATCTGACCCTGGTCTTTGCCGCCGGCCTCGGCAATTTCCGGCTTGCCACCACCGGAGCCGCCCACGAGTTTGGCCACTGCGCCCACGAGCTTGCCAGCTTGAATGCGTTTGATGAGGCCCTGCGTTACGCCAGCGATGATGGCGACTTTGCCATCAGGCTGTGCAGAGGCGAGCACAACGACTCCCTCTCCGAGCTTTTGCTTGAGGTTGTCCACCAGCGTGCGAAGCTGGCCGCGTTCCAGTGAGTCGGCGCGGAGAGTGACGAGACGAATCCCCTTCACGTCTACGGCGTGACTGAGCGCGTCATCGAGCGCGCCCGCGGCGGACCTCATGCGGGCTTCTTCCAGTTCGCGGCGGAGTCGCTTGAGCTCGTCTTCTTGTGCGGTCAGCCTGGCGCGGAAAGCATCCGATGGCTTGGTGCCTGCTGGTGGCGGCGCAACTTGAGCGGCGAGCTGGGCCACGGCGAAGTCCTGGCGGAAGG
>PLKU01000415.1:0-1294 GCA_003140705.1 Acidobacteriaceae bacterium | reverse complement strand
CGGTGTGCGTGCCGCCGCAAAGCTCCGTCGAAAAGCCGTCAGACAGCTTGACCACGCGTACTTTGTCGCCGTACTTCTCACCGAAGAGAGCCATGGCGTGGTACTCGTTGACGGCTACGTCGATGGGGACGTCTTCAAGTGTTTCGACGCGGGCGTTGGAAAGCACTTCGCGGTTGACGATGGACTCGATCTCTTCAAGCTCTTCGTCAGCGACCTGAGCAAAGTGTGAAAAGTCAAAGCGGAGGCGAGTGGGATCGACGAGCGAGCCGGCCTGCTTGACGTGGGTGCCGAGGACCTGGCGGAGCGCGGCATGGAGCAGGTGGGTTCCGGTGTGGTTGCGGCGGATGGAGTCGCGACGATTGGCATCGACGACGGTGTTGACGCGGTCGCCAACGGTGAGCGGCTGCTTGAGCAGAGCTTTGTGGGCGCGGACGCCCTGGACGGGTAAGACGCAGCCTTGAATCTCGGCGACGGTGGTGTTGCCGTCCGCTGAGGTGAACCAGCCGGTATCGCAGACCTGACCGCCGGAGTCGCCGTAGAAGCTGGTTTGGTCGAGGACGACGTCGACTAAGTCACCTGCAGCCGCGGCGGGAACGCCTTGACCGTCTCTGACGATGGCGAGGACTTCGGCGCTGGGGGCTGTGAGTTGCTTGTAACCGAGGAAGTTTGTTTTGGGCAGCTCGCGATAGGCGGGGCTGGCGGACTTCTGGCTTCCGCCTTTCCAGCTGGCGCGGGCGCGGGCTTGCTCTTCAGCACGGGCGGCTTCGAATCCGGCTTCGTCGAAGGGTACGCCGGCGTCGCGAGCGGCATCGACCATGAAGTCGAGCGGGAGGCCGAATGTCTCGTAGAGATGGAAGGCTTTGTCGCCGGTGAATGATCCTTGCAGGTCTTCGTTCAGGCGAGTCAAACCAATCTTCAGCACACGGTCGAACTGCTTTTCTTCTGCTTGGACGACTTTCGCTACACGGGTGGCGGAATCGACCAGCTCGGGGTACGCGCCCTGCATGAGGTCACGGACGGCGTTGACCATTTCAAATAAGAAGGGCTGCTCCTGGCCGAGCAGGCGGCCATGGCGGATGCCGCGACGTAGGATCTTACGCAGGACGTAGCCGCGGNNGGGCGTGGTCGGCGATGATGCGAAGACTAGCGATAGCAACGTCGTTCTTTGAACTCGTGAGTTCCGCGGCGCGGGCGATGAGCGGCGTGAACAGGTCGGTTTCAAAGTTGCTGACTTTGCGCTGCAGGACGGCGGCGACGCGCTCAAGGCCCATTCCGGTGTCGATGGAGGGCTTGG
>PLKU01000346.1 GCA_003140705.1 Acidobacteriaceae bacterium | reverse complement strand
TGATGGCGTCATTCAAATGGAAGGCACCAGAAAGAAGTCGTCCGGCTACGCCCCAGTCACCTCAGACAGGCTCAGGGCACAACCAGCCATTCTTCATTATAGGCTGTGCCGCAAGCGGCCAATGGCAATCCTGCGCGAGGCGAGCCGCATCAAAAGATAGATATAGCTTCCGCTCATGCTTCAGACCATCGGGCCCTCCGCGGTCTATGCCGCCAAAGAAGGAATCAGGAACAAGGTCGATTCGACCTCTGCCTTACGGTCAAGCACGCCTGCCAGCCCCAGCAGCACCTCCGAAGCGCACGCCGGACACCGCATTGAGCTGTTGCCAACGGAGTCGCAGTCCTGGCACAGATAGGCTGCCGTAAGCGGAATGTGTTGCCGAATGTCTGGAGTCATCGTTTCTCCTTCGGTTCCTTGCGCAGACCAGTTCCTGCGTTGCCCGCTCTATCTGTATTGAAATTCCCTGGTACGCCATTTACTTTGAAAACAGATTGCTGTTTTCCTTATCGAATTTCTGTTCTGTCTTCGCCGGCTTCCCCGCCAACTTATCAGCCTCGCGGTCTACCTTCTTCTGCGCTGATGGATCGGACNNTTCCAACTTAGTAGCTTCGGGATTTGCAAATTGCTCAGTCATCTTTGTCTCCTGCACTCATTCTCGCGCCTCTGCGCGTGCAATGTTGGTCACTTCTGCTCCCCTCGCTTGAGCTGATGGGATCAGCCGCGACTCCCGGAAGCTTCCATCGGTTGGAAATCCGCCGATTTCCCTGCCCGCCCAACCGCGTCGAACACTCAGACACTCAAATCGTTGCAGCTAGGCCCTTCCCGCTAAACTGTATTAAGAGGTATTCCGTGCTACGTAACGCCTTTCTCGTTCTGGTCTTTGCCACGGCAGTTGTGTTCGCCCAAAACCCGCCGCAGCAAATGCAGCATCCCCAGAATGCCAAGTCAGCAGCCACGTCCGAAGCGAGCGCCGACCCGGTCATGGATGCTGAAGCTGCGATCGTCAAATCTGATTGGAAGGCAGCTCAGGGCAAGCTTGACCTTTGGCTCACCGCCCACCCCAGCGATCCTCGAGCCCTGTTTGACGCCGCATATGTAGCCGATGCACAGAACCGGCTCGACGACGCTGCAGCCCTCTACCGTCGAGCCATCAATGCAAACCCCCAGTCGTTTGAATCCCATCTCTCGCTTGGCCTTCTCCTGGCACGGCAGGGCAAGCCGGACCAGGCTCGTCCGGAACTCATCGCGGCCACACAGCTCGACCCGGGCGATGCTGGACCTGCCATGAAGGCCCGGGCCTGGCGCGCTCTCGCCGCCATTGACCAGCCTAGCCTCTGGAATCCAGGCGACACGACACTCGCCTCAAATGATCTTCTTGAGGCCCTCAAGCTCACTCCAGAGACCCCCAGCGACACACTGCTTGCCGCGAATCTGGCCGACCACGCTGGAGAATTCGACGCGGCAGAGAAAGCCTATCGTCGCGTGCTCGCCCAGGATCCAAAATCTGCTGGGGCAAACGCCGGCCTCGCCCACATCCTCATTGTGCGCAAGCAGTACCCTGAAGCCGAAACGCTCCTCCGCGCAGCCCTCGATCAGGCTCCAGACGACCCCGCGCTCACCGCACAGCTGGCTACCGTGCTGGCGGCTCAGGACAAGGCCGAGGCCCTCCCGCTCATCGAGAAGCTCCACGATGCCCACCCAGCGGACGCAGCCATCACCCGCATGCTAGCTGAAGTGTTGGCCGATGCTGGAGATGCCGTTGGCTCCGACCACCTCTACATTGGTTTGCTTGCAAAAAGTCCGGCAGACCCTGCTTTGCTCATCGGCCACGGTCAGAACCTCATTCGCCAGCTCAGATATGCTGAGGCATTTTCCGTCTTTGACAAAGCCACCCAGCTCGAGCCCACCAATGCCGACGGGTGGAGTGGTCTTGCCTTTGCAGCCTCCCGCACCAATCAGCCGGCCATCACACTGCATGCACTTACCATGCGGTCAAAATTCCTCCCGGAGGTCCCTTCCACCTACTTCCTCTGGGCCACTGCATACGATACCCTCCACCAAAAGGCTGCAGCTGCAAGCTATTACCACCGTTTTCTGGATTCGTCCGCGGGCAAATTTCCTGATCAGGAATGGCAAGCGCGGCAACGTATCATTTTGCTCGAAAAGAAACCTTAGAATCTGCAATCATCACTTCCTGGGTGCGACACTCCATTGCTTACCAAAGTGGTGATTGGTTGAAAATGGGCAAATCTTTCCTCTTGCGCATTTTCAATAAATGCTCCATAGTGACGGTCAAGGGTAAAGCCGCACCTGCGGAGGTTACTCATGCGGTCAATGGTTTCCTCAGCCATCTTCGCACTCGTCACAGTGGTCACAATCCCTGCCTGCGCCTCTGGGTTCGATGACAAGACCTTTGACCAGCAAAGCATCGATGCACTTGAAGCCAAGGCGACACTGGCCCAACCGCGCGAGCAGTGCTTCCTCTACGCCGAAATCGTTCATGAGATGACTGAGGTCAGCCTCCGCCAATATGCCGCGGGTGATGTGGCCAAATCCACAGACATGCTCAAGCAAATCCAGCAGCTTGCGCATAAGATCCACCTGACGATGGCCGAGGACAACAAGCGCCTCAAGGATGCCGAAATTCTGCTCCGTCACACCGCATTCCGGCTCAGTGAAATGCTCCACAACAGCAACTATGAAGATCGCCCCCTGGTCGAACAGACTCTCGCTCAGGTCAATGAGGCTCAGAACGAAGCCTTGATGCAGGTCTTCCGTCACTAGCCAATCCTGTTCCGCGCGTGTGCCATCCCGATCGTCTGAGCTTCCCAGCGCAGTTCCTATGGTCTTTAAATGTGCCCCGGCCCGGAACTTGGCTTCAACCCGGATAGAATCCGTGCTATAACTGACCCAACCTGATCGCGGCTTAAGCCGTCGACAGAATGGACAACTGTGATCCCAGATCTCTGGCCATGATCCGATCCCTGATCTCCTTAGTGAGAGCCCATGCATCCGATCCGCTGTGTTGCCTCAATCCTGGCCTGCCTGGTATTTGCCCCTCCCCTGCCAGCGCAGGTCGAAAAGCGGGAGCCGTTGACCGAGGCTCAGATCGAACAAATTCGCGAAGCGGGTGTATATCCGGATGGCCGCGTCAAGCTTTACACGCAGTTTCTCAACGAACATGCCGACGTCATCAAAGGGCTGTCCAACCGCGCCAAGTCCGCCGCCCGCGGCCGACGCCTCGATGGAGAACTCCAGGACCTCACCGCTCTGATGGACGAGTTTGCCTCAAATCTCGACGTCTACTCTGACCGCCACGCCGACATTCGCAAATCATTGAAGCCGCTCCCCGCCGCCACGCAAAGATGGTTGGGGATTCTGCGTGCGCTGGCTGGCGAACCTGCTTTTGATCTGGCTCGGAAAGAAGCCATTGAGAGCGGTGAGGATTTGGCAGACCAGGCAACGCGCCTGCTCCAGGAACAGACCGATTACTTTAATCTGCACAAGGACGAGGAGGGGCAGGAACGCGCAGAACCGAAGCAATGAAGCTGAGATAGGGGTGCTGTTCTAGGACTGCGTTCCCGATCGCCTCATTCCATGCTTGTGCACGGCGTGCTCTTCAAACAGACCCGCAATCCAGGTAAAAGCTCTATCGGCGGACATGCTCGACGGTCGGCTCCTGAGCAGTTGCTCCCCGTAACGACTGCATATGACCGAGGATGGGCGCAGGTCTGCGCTGTAGCCGATGATGACGGCAGGCAGGGGAAGCATCATGCGAAAAGCTTAAGCCTGTTTAGTACTTTTGTAAACATTCAAAAACCTCCAAAGTATGCTCGCAATGCCGGTTGGAGGTAAAATCATGTGTAATTCGGGAACGCACGCAGTCGCCTCATCAATTTCCCCCGGGTTCGGTGATGGAGGATTCGTCGATGCCCACCATTCATCCGTTTTTCTCTGTGAATGAGGAGAAGAAGCCCCGCGAAGAGCGGGTTTACCACAACAACGCCAAATGCAAAGTTGGACGCGGTATCCCGGTCTGGGATCGCCAGCAGGGCACAAACAACTATGAGCTTTGTCCGGTCTGCGCTGGCTTGGTTGGAGACTGATCCCGGTCTTAAAATTCACTTTTCCGCGAATTCGCGGCCGATGGACAAGGAGCCGATGGCGACCGTGATTCTTTGCCCCGTGTGCTAACCTCCAAGTTGGTGGCCGTCGACTTCGTCCCAATCTTTCAGCAAGAGTACCGAGCCTTGCGCCCACGCGCGCCGATGCCTCCCATCGCGGTTTGTTTCCGGCGCTTTACATCGCTGAACACCACCATCCGCCTCCGCGAAGGGCAGATCTACGTCAGCCTATCTGACCTGCTTGAGGGTGCACCGGAGTCTGTAGTGCGCGCGATCGCCCATATTCTGTTGGCCAAGCTGTACAAAAAGGCCATCGACCCCACCCAAAACCTGCGTTACAAGAGATTTGCCTCCAGCGCCGCCGTCACTCGCCAGACCGAGTTGGTTCGTTACGCCCGGGGCAGCAAGCGCTTCACCGGCCCCGAGGGCCGCTTCTACCACCTCGATGAAGTCTTCGATTCGCTCAATGGACGATTCTTTGGCGGGCTACTTGGACGGCCCGAACTGACTTGGAGCGAGCACATGGCCAAGCGGTCGCTGGGCCACTACGATGCAGCCCACAACACCATCGTTGTCAGCCGCGTCTTCGACCGCCCTTCAAGCCCCCGGTACGCCATCGAATACCTGCTTTACCACGAGATGCTCCACCTCAAACACCCAGTCCGAATGAGAGGCCTCCGCCGATGTGTCCATTCTCGCGAGTTCAAAGCAGAGGAAGCGCTCTTTCCCCAACTCGCCCAGGCGCTCTCTTTCATCAAGAGACTGTAACGAATCGAGACAGCGCCGGCACAGCTTTCATTGGTGGGAGACGGTAAAAATCGGGTCGGATTTGAATAGACTTTGGAGCCGCGATTGAGAGTCGGTGAGGTTTGTTGCGCAACGGTGAGCTGGCCTCTATAGGCCTTCTTCCACAATAACCAATTCCTCTTCGGGTCCAGTTGACGGCTGCGTCGCCGCCCACAAGATGAGCACAATCCCCACAACAGCAGACCCCGCACTGGCCAGCTGCGCATTTGATAAACCCCAAAGAACCTTGGGGTTGCGTCGTATAAATTCAACTAAGAATCGAGCAACTCCGCTCAGCACCAGGTATTGGCCTACAATCGCGCCTGTCCCGTGGCGCTTTCCTCCGCGCCACCAAAGCCACCAGCCGATCAGCAGCGCCGCTCCGAACTCATAGAGGGGCGTTGGGTGCACCGGAACAAGTGTCGGCTCGATGCCATTCGGAAACCTCATTCCCCACGGCAGTTTCGTCGGCAAGCCGTAACAACCATCTCCCGAAAGAAAGCACCCGATGCGGCCAACCCCATAGCCGATTGCCGCCGCCGGGGCAGCCAGATCCAGGGTCCGAAGACCGCCGATCTTCCCCCAATGGCCTTGCAACAGCAGTGCCGTAATGCCGAACAGCAGCCCGCCAAACCACGCAAAACCCGCCGAATCCCACAGCACCCGCCAACCCATTTCTTGGAACTCCGATGGAGTGTCGAGCACGTGCCATAGCTTGGCGCCCACAATGCCGACAACCATGGCCACCGCGACCATCCCTACTGCATCTGGCCCGGTCCCCTCCGCGTGCGTCCGGCCCGCACCTATGCGCGCGCGCTTGAATCCCTGGTCCATGACAAGGGCTGCCGCAACCGCGGCAAACCAAAGCATCAGCCCGAAAGTGGGCAGCGTCACGCGCCAGATGTGGAGATAAGGCATCATGTCTTCTCAAGTATAGACGGGCTAGCGAAATAATCGCGCGTTTCGCTTCTACGCTCGAAATTGGCCGTCCACGGCGGGCTGACATGATTTGCACAGTTTCTTGTCGAGTGGTCGCCCTTTCGCGCGATACTGTCTGCATGGCTACCGTCATCCGTCAGGGCCTTGAGGTTCTCTTCACACGTCAGCAGATTGCCGACCGTGTCGCCGAAATGGGCGCTCAAATAACGCACGACCTCAATGGCGAAAAGCTGGTCATGGTTGGCGTGCTCAAAGGCGCTGCTCCATTTCTGGCAGACCTTGCCCGTGCAGTCCAGGTTGACGCCACTTTTGATTTCGTCGCCACGTCAAGCTACGGCAAGGGACAGCGTTCTTCCGGAGCCGTCAAGCTCATCAAGGATCTCGACGAACCCATCGAAGGGAAGAATGTGCTTGTGGTTGAGGACATCCTCGACACCGGCCTGACCCTGTCCTATCTGCGCAAGCTCTTCCTCCAGCAACACCCCAAGACCCTCCGCATTGCCGCCTTGCTCGACAAGCCGTCGCGCCGCCTGGAAAAGATCGAGGCCGACTACGTTGGATTCTCCATTCCGAACCTTTTCGTCATCGGTTACGGCATGGACTACGCTGAGCGCTACCGCAATCTCCCAGACATCTGCCTGATGACCCCGGACCACCCTGAGTAGTCTGTCTACCGCGGCCTGCGGGCCAAAGTTGGACTCTTGAACGAATTTTGCTGATAATGAACCTGCCGTGGTCAATCTACATGCGCGGCTGGCAAAATTGCGGAATCACTTCATTCGGCATAAAGCAACGTGTACGATGCAGCGCTCCCTGTATTACTTCGTCCCATGCAAGAATTCCGAAAGGGAACTTCGCCCCATTAGAAGCGATGAACACGACTGCTGTGTGAAAGGTTGAAATGAACACTTATTTGGTTACCGGCGCTGCCGGATTTATTGGCAGGTCGATCGCCGCCGAATTGCTTGCGCGCGGCAAACGAGTCCGCGGAATCGACAACTTCTCCACCGGCAAGCAGGAGAATCTTGTCGGCCTGGAGGCCATGGATTTCATCGAGGCAGATGTCAATGATGCTGCCGCGGTTACCCAGGCCTGCCGTGGAGTCGATTGCATCTTTCACGAGGCAGCCATTCCGTCAGTGCCCCGCTCCATTGAAGACCCGATCGGCTCAAACTTCGCCGGCGTTTCGGGAACGGTGCAGTTATTGACCGCGGCTAAGGACGCTAACGTTCGCCGCTTCGTCTATGCAGGCTCGTCGTCTGTCTACGGCAACACTCCCACGATGCCCAAGACTGAGGACATGACTCCCAGCCCTATATCGCCCTACGCGGTAACCAAACTTGCTGGCGAAGTCTATTTGCAGTGCTTCACCCAGGTATATGGATTGGAGACGGTGACCCTCCGCTATTTCAACGTCTTCGGCCCTAATCAGGATCCCACCTCGCACTACTCCGGAGTGCTGGCCATATTTACGCTTAAGATGCTGGCCGGTGAAACGCCCACAATCTATGGCGATGGCGAACAGAGCCGCGACTTTACCTTCATTCAGAACGTGGTCTATGGCAATCTGTTGGCCTCTGAAGCCCAAGCGGAAAAAGTCTCGGGCAAGGTCTTCAACCTCGCCACGGGCCACCGGATTTCGCTCAACCAGGCCGTTGAGATTCTGCGCACCGCCACCGGATACAACGGAGAGATCCGTTACGCAGCCGAGCGCGGAGGCGACGTCAAGCACTCTCTCGCCGATATCAGCCAGGCAAGAGAATGCCTGGGCTACGAGCCACAAGTACAATTCCGCGAAGGACTCGAGCGCACCGTCGATTGGTACAAGACCATCGCCAAGCGCGGGGGCTCCGGCGCGGGGAGTGCCCAGTGACCACCGCACCGTTGGACAGGACCGCGGAGATCAAACTAAAAATCGCAACCCGCCAGGCCCGCATTGGAATTGTAGGAATGGGCTATGTCGGCCTGCCCCTCGCGTTGCTCTTCAGCCGAGAGCGCTTTGCAATTGCCGGCTTCGACATCGACCAGAAGAAGGTGGACGAACTAAACAGCGGCCGATCGTACATTGTCCGCATTCCCGCCTCAGAAATTCACGCCGCGCTCAAAAATGGCTTCACTGCCACGACGGACTACAGCCAGATTGCGCGCATGGATGTCGTCATCGTCTGTGTGCCCACACCGCTCACTGAATACCACGAGCCTGACCTGAGCTACGTCACCGGTACCATGAGAAGCATCGCTGCTCACCTGCAGGAAGGCCAACTCATTGTCCTCGAAAGCACAACCTACCCGGGCACTACTGAAGAAGTAGTTGTGCCACTTCTGGAACAGGGGAATCCATCCGCCCTCCGCGTTGCGCGAACCCCGGAGAGCTCCGGCTTCTATGTGGCATTCTCACCCGAACGAGAAGATCCGGGAAACGAAACAGTAGATCGCCGCGACATTCCTAAAGTTGTGGGCGGTTGCGGGCCCGTCGCCCTCGATCTTGCATCTGCTGTCTATGCAAGCATCTTCAACCGCACCGTCCCCGTCTCGACCCCCGCCGTGGCGGAGATGACCAAGCTCCTCGAGAACATTTATCGCTGCGTGAATATCGCACTTGTGAACGAGCTCAAGCAGCTTTGCATGCGCATGGGAATCGACTTGTTTGAAGTTATTGCCGCGGCCAAGACCAAGCCGTTCGGGTTCCAGGCATTCTATCCCGGTCCCGGTCTCGGTGGGCACTGCATTCCGATTGACCCGTTCTACCTCTCCTGGAAAGCAAAGCAGTTTGACTTCCACACCCGCTTCATCGAACTTGCCGGGCAGGTAAATGTCGCCATGCCCTACTTTGTCGTCGAGAACATCGCCGAAGCCATGAGCCAGAGGGATAAACCGCTGCACGGTTCCAAAGTGCTGGTCCTCGGCCTCGCCTACAAGCGCGACATTGACGATCTCCGCGAGTCACCGTCATTAACCATCATTGAACTCCTCCAGAAGCGTGGAGCCCACGTCGAATACAACGATCCTTTCTTTCCAAAGGTGGGCCATGGTCGAAAATACATGCTCAATATGATCTGCACACCCCTCGACCAAATCCCGGAATTCGACTGCGTCGTCATCGTCACCGACCACTCGCAATACGACTATGCATCCATCGTTAGCAAGGCAAGGTTGGTTGTGGATACCCGCAATGCCACAAAGGGGATCCAGGCCGACAATATCGTCCGCTGTTGATCAGGATCTGAAAGCTGCTAATTCACCATGGACCGACACCCATCAATCGATAAATTTTGTCCCGTGCTGTCCCAGGAACTATACTCATCTCCCGTACACTGCCCGGTCAGTCGGCCCTTGAGAGCGGCGACCCCGGCAAGGAGCATCTACCTATGTCCGCCATTACCCCCATCCAGGCCTCAGATCTCGAATTCGACAACGGCACCTTCGATTCAGCCGCTTTCGCGGCACAAACTTTGTCGAGTTGGCAGACGCTCGCATCGGTCATCGACCACACCCTGCTCAAGCCAGACGCAACCAGCGAACAGGTGAAGAGTCTTTGTGACGAAGCCATTCGATACCGTTTTGCCTGCGCCATGGTGAACCCGGTATGGGCATCCACCGCAGTGGGTATTCTCTCCGGCACTGGCGTCCCCGTCGGTGTTGTAATCGGCTTTCCCCTTGGAGCCTCCCTCGTCTCGACGCTGCGCCAGGAAGCAGCAGCACTCACCCGCCTCGGCGTTCGGGAATTGGACATGGTCATCCCCATCGGCCAGTTGAAGAGCGGCAACCACCACGCCGTTCACCATACCGTTCACGCTGCTTCCACCGTCGCCCATCAAAACGGCGCACTGCTCAAGGTCATTCTTGAAACCACCTTGCTTACTATGGCAGAAAAGCTCCGCGGCGGTGAAATTGCCATCCAGGCGGGGGCGGACTTCCTCAAGACTTCGACAGGCTTTGCCGGCGGAGGCGCAACCCCGGCCGACGTTGCCCTGCTGCGCGGCCTCACTGGTGCGCGCACCGGTGTCAAGGCGTCAGGCGGCATCCGCACGCTCGCAGACGTCCGCTCCATGCTTGAAGCTGGAGCCAACCGCATCGGCGCATCTGCCTCCGTCGCCATCGTCCGCGAGCTCGGCGCTGATTAAGAACGAAAGCACTGATGCCGATCCCCTCTACCCAGTCTCCCAACCGCTGCTTGCGCTATCATTCCCTTCGACACCCATGTCCCCCATTCCCCCAGCTCCGTCTGAAGAACCAGAACTCGAGGGCGACTATCGCCCTGTTGACCCCTTCAACCCCAACGCTCACCTTGACCCGATCAATGCACGCGTGGAGCCTGCCGACGTTGCCTATCTCGCCCAGCTCACTGACGCCCTCAACACAACTCTCGATCTTCAAACCCTTCTCAACCGCACCTCCGAGCTCGTTCGCGCCGTTATCCATTACCGCATCTTTGCCATTCTTCTTCTCAACGACCGCACCCATGACCTCCGCATGCGGTTTCAGATCGGCCATTCCCCTGAGGTAGAACGCTCCCGCTTCCCCATCGGCAAGGGAGTCGTCGGCCAGGTCGCTCTCACTCGCCAGCCTATCCTCCTCAACGACGTCTCGACTTCAGACATCTACGTCGCTGCCAATCCCGAGGTCCGCTCTGAGCTGGCAGTTCCGCTCATCGCCAAGAACCGCCTTATCGGCGTCATGGACATAGAGAGCGAACACGCAGACTACTTCCGCCCTGAGCATCTTCACCTGCTCACTCTTACTGCCTCCCGCATCGCCCAGGCCATTGAGAATGCCCGACTTTACACACGCGTCTCCCGCCAGGCTCAGACCCTCGAAGTGCTCAATGAGATCGCAGTCGAACTGGCCTCTATCCTCGAGCTGAACCCACTGCTCGAACGTATTGGTCAGCTTCTCCGCCGCCTCATCGACTACCAGATGTTCACCATCATGCTGCTCGATGAAAAAGGTGAGACCCTAGTCACGCGCTATGCATGGCGCTTCGGATACACACATGCCCCGCTGCGCCGCATTGCCATTACCAGCGGCCTGGTCGGTGCCGCGGTCCGCGAGTGGCGCCTCATCAATGTCCCTGACGTCGGCAAGGACCCGCGCTACCTTCCCATGAATGAGGAGACACGTTCCGAGCTGGTTGTCCCCCTGTTCTACAAGGGCCGGATCATCGGCGTGCTCGATCTTGAACACACCCGCACAGGCTTCTTCCACGAGGAGCACGAACGCATGCTGACCACCCTCTCAGCACAGGTGGCCATTGCGATCGAAAATGCTCGCCTCTATCAGGCCGTTCGTCGGCAGGAGCGCCAGCTTGAACGCGATATCGCCATGGCCCGCGAGGTCCAGCTCCGCCTCCTGCCTCCTGTCGCTCCCGAGCATCCCCACGCCCAGATGGCCGTCCGCTTTCTCCCCGCCCGAACCATCGGCGGAGACCTTTACGACTTCGTTGACTACGGCCCCAACCGCACCG
>PLKU01000027.1 GCA_003140705.1 Acidobacteriaceae bacterium | reverse complement strand
CGAATTGCGGCCCTCTGCCGCAGATGTCGCAAACTCTTGCCATAAACACCGATCTTAGCACAAGCTCGCCAACAGGCCGCATGCGGAGCTCAGGCTGGGGTGCTTAACACTATTGGGGAAGTCTGCGGGTTGATGGCGTGTTGGCTTTCTGTCTGTAACTCAATTTAAGTCCTGGCGCTAATAAAACAAAAGAGCTACATAATGTTTTATGGAAGGTAAGAGCGCTCCGGCTCGGCCGGAATTGGCGGAACAGGCGTCACAGTTTATGCTGCTGGAGCGGGCGGTGGAGCAGGAATACCGCCCGCTGATGCTGGCGGAGTTACAGCGCAGGGTAAATGCGGTAGCTCAGGCGGCGCAGACCGCGGAGCCTGCCTGCCCGCGTTGCGGCAAGACCATGGGCCGCAAGGATACTCGACCGGTATCGTGGCTGGCGCGGTTTGGAAGGCTCAGCGCGCCAGTTTCGCGTTTCGTTTGCAGAGCCTGCCATGTGCAGTGCCGGCCTTTGCTGGACCTGCTGGGTGTGGAACCGGGGCGAATCAGCGGTTCTCTGGCCCGATTGCTGGCGCTCATGGCGGCGGTGGCGCCGTATTCATTGGCGGTGCGCCTGGCATGGTTGCTGTTGGGCGTGGACGTCAACGCCATGAGCGTGTGGCGTGCGGCGCAGCGTTTAGGACAGGCTGCGGCGGATTACAGCGAAGATCTCAGCGCGTATCACGCCGACAGCCGCAGCCAGGCCATTGTGAACCCGGATGCGCCGCAGACCGTAGTGCTCAGCGTGGATGGCTGCGCACTGGGAATGCAGGTGCGTACAAGACGGCGCCACCGCACCGACGGCGAGAAGCTGCCTCCGTTGCCCACCCTTCCTGACGGGCATTTCCGCGAGGTCAAGACGGGTGTTCTGCTGCTTCCGGATGAGCGTGTCGAAACCTCTCCGGGGCGCCATTGGCTGGTACGCCGTTTTCTGGTCAGTTGTCTCGGGGATGCCGATGCGATATTCCATCGGCTTTACGCGCAACTGCGGGAGTTGGGCTGGATGGGGGCCGACACAACAGTGGTGATCGTGGGCGATGGGGCGGAATGGATCTGGAACCGCGCGACGTGGTTTATCCGCCGGTGCGAGATTCTCGACCTTTGGCATGCACTGGAACATGCGTGGGCGTTCGCCCGGCTGCGCTACGGCGACGGATCGGCACAGGCGGACCGCTGGGTGCATCAGATCGCCGAGGATCTGCGCGCCGGTAAGGTAGAGGACGTCATTGCGCGGCTGAAGCGTCTGCATCCGAAAACGGCCGAACTGCGGGAGAGCCTTGCGGGGCTTATTCGCTACTACTACCTACTTGCATAAATAAGCGAATTCTGCGGTAATGGAGTCATGAGCCAGGCAGCGGCGGTTGTATTGACTCCCGAGGAAGAGAGCACTCTTCGACAGTGGGCGCGGGCGGGCACGAGTGAACACCGACTCGTAGAACGCGCGAAAGTGATCTTGCTGCTGAGCAAGGGAAAGGGCAATCTTGAGATCGCCGGCGAACTGAAAACGAGACCCGCGCGCGTCTCGAAGTGGCGGCAGAGGTTCGCTCGACATCGGCTGGATGGACTGAGGGATGCAGACCGAAAGGGACGACCGTCGACTTACGATCAGGCGACCGACAAGAGAGTATTGACCCTGCTCGACGAACGACCTCCGGAAGGTTATGGCACGTGGTCGGGACCACTGGTAGCGCGGGCATTGGAAGATGTGAGCGAGGATCAGGTCTGGCGCGTTTTGCGCAAGTACAACATCTCCCTGGAGCGGCGCCGGAGCTGGTGTATCAGTACCGACCCGGAATTTGGACCTAAGGCGGCGGATATCGTGGGGCTGTATTTGAATCCACCACAGAACGCTTTGGTGCTGTGTGTGGATGAGAAGCCATCGATCCAGGCGCTCGAACGGGCACAAGGCTGGCTGCGGCTTCCCAACGGCAAGTCACTGAATGGATTCAGTCATTGCTACAAACGACACGGCACGACCACACTGTTTGCCGCCTTCGACATCGCCACCGGCCAGGTTCTGGCCGGGCATTACAAACGGCGGCGGCGACGCGAGTTCCTGGACTTCATGAACGACATTGTCGCTGCCAATCCGAATCGCGAGATTCATGTCGTGCTGGATAATCTGAATACGCACAAGCCGAAAGAAGATCGCTGGCTGAAAAGTCACCCGCTGGTCCACTTGCATTTCATTCCGACGTATTCATCGTGGTTGAATCAGGTGGAATGTTGGTTCAGCATCCTCAGTCGGCAGGCGCTTGCCGGCGTGAGCTTCACTTCTCCGACGCAACTACGCGACGCGATTGACAGGTTCGTGGCGGCATACAACGAAACCGCAACACCGTTCGAATGGACCAAGGCGGTGGTTCACCCCACAGGCCCCAAACTAAAATACGCTGATTTATGCAAATAGGTACTAGCCTCGCTGCGCCGACTCATCCGACCCGCGGACCTGCCGCCGTTGCCGGCGATCCGATCGCTGGCTTACTTCCAGCCCGTCATCGATGAACTCCTCGTTCATCCCATGCCCGACAACTATCTGGAATACCTCCGCCTCAAACTGAACCGCTTTGCCGCACGATCCGCCTCGCCGGTCCAGAAAAATACGTTTTCAGATGATCGCTAACAGCGAAACGTGACACCGGCGACGGCCTCCCGTTTTGCTGCCATTCTGATGTGCGAATAACGTTCGAGCATCGCCCGGCTCATGTGCCCCATTAGAGCGAGCATCGTGGATTCCGCGGCGCCATTTTCCGCCAGGCGCGTGGCGAAGGTGTGACGAAGATCGTGCAGGCGACATCGGACCTTGGCATCGGTCCGCAGTTCATCCCATCCCCACGTGATATCGGTGGCGTGCCTTTTCGGGTCGCAGGGCCGCGGCTTCCCCCAGGGAAAGAGATAGTGGTCCGTGGCCGGTTCGCCGAATTCTTTCACATACCAGGC
>PLKU01000257.1 GCA_003140705.1 Acidobacteriaceae bacterium | reverse complement strand
CTAGAGGCAGTTTGTGGCCGGCATCGCCTATGCTTGGTGGCATGGGCCTGCCGGCGAGAGATCAAGAACTCGTGCAGATTGTGGATGCAGCGCTTGCAGACGTGGCGCGGCAGGCAGGGGACTGGCTGGTCTGTCGGCTCGGATGTACGCAATGCTGTTACGGAGCCTTCGTCATCAACCCGCTGGACTCACTGCGGTTGCGCGAGGGAATCGACACGCTGCGGAAAGCGGAACCAGATTTGGCCGCGGAGATTGAGCGGCGAGCTCGAGCATGGATTGCGGAGCACGGTGCGGAGTTTCCTGGCGATGTGAAGACGGGGCTGCTGGGCGAGTCCGACGAAGAGCGGGCACAGTTCGACGAGTTTGCCAATGAGGCAGCTTGTCCTGCGCTCGATCCCGCAACCGGCTGCTGCGACGTGTACGCCTGGCGGCCGATGACTTGCCGGGTGTTTGGCCCGCCGGTGCGCATGGGAGACGGTGACGCGCTTGGCCACTGCGAGCTGTGCTTTGCGGGCGCGAGCGAAAGCGAGGTCGCCGCGTGCGAGATGCCCGTGCCGCATGAGCTCGAAGCGGAGTTGGTCGGCGAGATTGCGGTCAAGGGTGACACAGTAGTGGCATTTGCGCTGCTGAGTTAGGGAGGGTCGCGGCCTCGCGATAGACTGATGCTTGGAAAGCCTCATGCCAACCCGCCCTTGCTGGATTGAGATTCGCACTCGATCCCTTGAAGAGAACTATCAATTTCTCGCGAGCCTTGCCGCGGGCCAGGCGGAGCTGCTGGCCATCGTCAAGGCGAATGCCTACGGCCATTCACTTGCCGCCTGCGCTCCAGCGGTGGTGCGCGCGGGCGCCAGTTGGCTGGGCGTGAACAGTGTGGAAGAGGCAGTGGCGACCCGTGCACTTTGTCCCGAGGCGCGCATCCTTGTCATTGGCGGCGTATTTCCGGGTCAAGGCACGGCGGTGGTCGAGCACGGGCTGACAGCGCTAACCTGGGAACCTTGGCAGATAGACGAACTGGAAAGCGCTGCGCGTGCGGCTGGAGTCCCTCCCAGTGGATTGCCCATTCACCTTGAAATCGATACCGGGATGAGCAGGCAGGGTGTGGGTGTAGAAGAGCTTGGCCCGGTCCTGGCCCGGTTTGACCCGGGAACGCCATTTAGCCTTGAGGGCGTGATGACACACCTGTTTGCCGCAGACGAGGCGGACGGGGTCGTCACTGGGGCACAGCTTGCCGAATTGGAAATAGCACTCGGCCAGGTCGCAGCGACTGGGCTCAAACCGGTGTGGCTCAACGTGGGCAATTCCGCAGCGCTGCTGGCTGGCGAGGCGGCAAGGATTTCGGCCATGGCTCACCGCTACGGGATGAAGGCAATGCTCAGACCGGGGCTCGCGTTATACGGTGTTGCGCCCAGATTCGATCCCGACTTCAATCCAGAGAATGAGCCCCAGGGTGTTCGCACAGGGAACTCCGCATTGCAGGCGGTGATGAGTTGGAAGACGCAGGTGGTTTGCGTGCGAACCGTTCCTGCTGGCACAGTCGTGGGCTATAACGGCACCTTCGTGGCNNTGGAGCCGATGCGGTTGGCGCAGGTCGCCGCGGGATACGCGGATGGCCTCGACCGGAAGCTCGGCAACAACTTCAGCCTGCTGGTGCGCGGAGAGCGAGCGCCGCTCGTGGGCCGCATCAGCATGGACCAGGCGGTGCTTGATGTCACGGAGATTCCCGGGGTCGAGGCAGGGGACGAAGTGGTGATCCTGGGAACGCAGGGTCGTGAAACCATCACCGCGTACGATCATGCCTTGGCCACAGGGACCATCCCCTGGGAGGTCTTTACGCGGATCGGAGCCCGCGTGCGGCGCATTGCAGTTTAGCGGACCGCACTGCCCACATAATGCCGATCGGATTGCCCAAAGTCTCTTGCCGGGCACCGCAATCGGCACATACTCGGGCGTATGCTAGTTCGGGTTTCCAGGAGGTCGCGAAAGGAGACAGCAAGTATGTCGACAACGCCCTCACAAAACACACTCAGACAGAATGGTACCGGCACTGGCCGTTCATCTTTCAAAAAGATGAGCCTTTCATCGAGAGTGGCGATCCACTTTTCAGTGGGCCTGATGGCTGCCCTCGCCATCCTGTTCCTACCCGCCGGAACTTTGAGGTGGTGGCAAGGCTGGATCTATCTGGGCATCCTGTTCGTTCCCACCTTAAGCGCTTACCTCTACTTCCTGAGACACAACCCGCAATTTCTCGAAAGCCGGTTGCAGCAAAAAGAGCAGGTTGGCGAACAGAAGCTTTTGATCCGGCTTTCTGCGCCGCTCTTCATTGGTGCATCCCTGGTGCCGGGCTTCGATTATCGCCTCGGCTGGTCGCGCAATTTGCTGGGCGAAATGCCGCTGGCTCTGACTGTGATTGGAGAGGCCATGGCGCTGGCGAGCATGCTATTCGCAATGTGGTCGATGAATGTGAACCGCTTTGCCGCGCGGACGATCAAGGTCGAGGCCGGGCAAACGGTGATCTCTATCGGGCCTTATAGGTTCGTTCGTCATCCGCTGTAC
>PLKU01000267.1 GCA_003140705.1 Acidobacteriaceae bacterium | reverse complement strand
TCACCGTCGATGAGGAAGCCAATTGTCTGGACGGAGCTTCGCCGGAGACCGCGGCCGCCCGCATTGAGTCGTGGGGCGTGGATGGAATTGGCTGCAACTGCAGCGTGGGGCCGGCAACGGTGCTGACCGCCATCGAGCGGATGGCTGCGGTAACGACTCTCCCCATGATGGCGATGCCGAACGCGGGCATGCCGCGGTCCGTCGAGGGACGCAATATCTATCTATGCTCACCGGAGTACATGGCGAGCTTCGCGCGCAAATTCACCAAGGCCGGCGTGCAGTTCCTGGGAGGCTGCTGCGGGACGACGCCGCAGCACATTCGGGCAATGAAGTCGGCGATGCGGGCGACCGAAGCGCAGACAGCGGCCGGCGAGCGGGCTACCCGGAAGGAACCGATTGTGACCGAGACACCGCCCGCGACCATCCAGGAGCGCTCGCGCGTGGGCAAGCTGGTGCACGAGGGCACATTTGTCACGATGATTGAGATTGTTCCGCCGCGCGGAATCGACTGCGCGAAAGAGCTCAAGGGCGCGCAGGAGATGGCCGACCTGGGTATTCACGCCATCAACGTGCCCGACTCGCCGCGCGCTTCGGCCCGCATTAGCGCGCAGAGCCTGTGCATCCAGATTCAGCAACACACCGGCATCGAGACGATCCTGCATTACACCTGCCGAGACCGCAACATTCTCAGCATTCAGTCGGATCTGCTGGGGGCTTCGTCTATCGGGCTGCACAACATTCTTTGCCTCACCGGCGACCCGCCAAAGCTAGGCAACTATCCTGACGCCACCGCCGTGTTTGACGTGGACGCCATCGGTCTGGTCAACATCGTTCGCCGCCTGAACCACGGGCTGGACATCGGTTCCAATTCCATCGGCGCCACCACCAACTTCACCATCGGCGTCGCCGCAAACCCCGGTGTGCCTGACATTGAGCAGGAGTTGCGCCGCTTTGCCTTCAAGGTCGAGGCTGGCGCGGAGTACGCCATCACCCAACCTGTCTTCGACCTGCGCCTTTTGGAGAGCTTCCTGGAACGAATCAAGGATTTTCGGATTCCAGTCATCGCCGGCATCTGGCCGCTCACCAGCCTGCGCAACGCCGAATTCATGAAGAATGATCTGCGCGTATCCATGCCGGAAGAGATTATGCTTCGCATGGCGCAGTGCGAATCCCCCGACGCCGCCCGCAAGGAAGGCATCAAGATAGCCCAGGAGATGCTTGAAGCAGTGCGCCCACTTGTCCAGGGAGTGCAGGTGAGCGCTCCATTTGGGCGGTATACGGCCGCCGCCGAAGTAATCGCCAGCGTCCTGCCCGCGACTGTTACAGAGTAAAGGCCCGGAGTCTACGCCATGCCATCATTTGAAGAATCGCTCAAGAAGCTGGAAACCATCGTCGATCAACTTGAGAAAGGCGACCTGGCGCTGGAAGAGTCGCTCAAGCTCTTCGAAGAGGGTGTTGGGCTGTCTGCCGCGTGCAAGCAGGAGCTGGACGCCGCTGAAGGCAAGGTACAGATGCTTGTGAAGCAGCGCGACGGCTCTCTGAAGCCGGAGCCGTTCCTGACGGAGAAGCCGTTTTAGGAATAGTGGACGCCGTTCAGTGAACAGTGGTCAGTCCGGCTCTGGGTTCTGGCCTAGGAGGTTTTACCTGACCGGGCTGCTGGCGCCCACGACAATAATCGCCATCGGCGCTAGTCCTGTTTCTTGGTTCCAACTCCCGCTTCTGGTCCTTTCGATTTGCGTGAAGCTTTTGCCAACCGCGCCACGACAACCTGCTCGCGTAGCACCTGCTTCAAAGGCCTTGCCGGCGTGCCCCATAGGACCGTCCCCGGCTTCAGGCCATCGTTGGTCACAGTCTTGCCGCTCAAAACCCCGGCCTGCCCACCAAGGATCACCCCCGGTCCAACGTGCGCATGGTCGCCGATACCGACCTGACCGGCGATTACCGCGCCTTTGCCGACCGTCGATGAGCCGGAGATGCCGGTCAGCGCCACCAGGATCACGTCCTCGCCGATATCGCAGTTGTGCCCGACGTGGATCAAATTGTCGATCTTGGTCCCTCGGCGAATACGGGTCTCGGCAAGTGCACCACGGTCGATCGTTGAGTTGGCGCCAATCTCCACATCGTCTTCGATCACCAGCGTTCCCTGCTGCGGAAACTGCGTATACGCGCCCGTAGTGTTGTCGCGGACGTACCCGAACCCATCAGCCCCGAGTACCGCTCCAGCGTGGACGACCACACGATTGCCAAGCGTGGTGCCGGCGTACAGCGTTGCACGCGGGTAAATGCGGCATTGCTCGCCGATGTGAACGCCCTGGCCAATGACCGCGCCCGCTTCGATACGCGTTCCATTTCCAATGGATGCGTATTCACACACCACAGCGCCTGGACCTACGGTGACATCCTTGCCAAATTCCACATGATTGCCAATCGCCGCCATCGGATGGATTCCCTCTGCCGGTGGCACTGGTCTGAGTAGTTTTCCTGCGCGTGCGAACCAGAGGCGAGGTTGGGCTGTCTCGATAAGGGCAATATTTTGCGGAAAGCCGCCCGAAGATGCGCGCAGAACGATCGCCCCCGCCTTGCTGGTCCGGGCTTCAGTCACGGAGGCTGCGTCCTCGGCAAAGGCCAACTCAGAGGGACCAGCGAGCGTAACGGTGTTGACACCGACCAGATCTGTCTCGGAGCTTCCCTGTACGAATCTGCCGCCCAGGATTTCGACCAGTTCGCATAGCTTCATCTGTCTCTCCTCAAGCACCGTGGTTACAGCGGAATCAGGGATGGCGTAACACGAAGCCAGTTCCCCCAAGTGTTGACGCGACCGTCAGCGAGCGGCAACCCTGAACAAACTCCAAAGCGTACAGTGGTTCCACTCTAGTACAGCCCCGGCTCGACTGCCGGCCTGGTCTTCCAGCGACGATGGATCCATAGCCACTGGTCAGGATAACGCCGAATCCACGATTCGATGGCGCGGGTGCAGAGTTGGGTACCGGCGAGGATATCTGCCGAGGCGTTGGCCGTGTGAGGAATTTGAATCTCCGGCCCGAAGTGCAGGACATATCGACCCTCGGACCGCTCCCAGAGCATGAACCCCGGCAACACGGCGGCGCCGGTCTTGCGTGCTACGTGGGCCAGCCCAGTGGCAGTACATGCGTCCAGGCCGAAGAACTTCACAAACGAGCCCTGCGGCGGGGTCATGTTCGTGTCCATCAAAATCCCGACCGTCTGCCCTGAATGCATCGCCAGCAGTAAGCCGCGCCCAAAATCGTCTTTGTGAATCACCTGGTTGCCATGCAGGCACCGGATTCCATTCACAAAGTCGTCGAGACGCCGGTTATCGAGCCGGCGAATCACCATCCCCATCGGATGACCCATCAGCGAATGGTAGAAGCTGGAAAGTTCCCATGCGCCCAGGTGGCCGGTCACCACCAAAACGCCCTTTCCGCGAGCTTGCGCTGCCAAATAGTCGTCCAAGCCCTCGGTGCGAATCCATCCAGCGGTATTCTCCGCGGTGTAGCGCGTCATACGGCAGAATTCGACCAGTTGCCAGCCCAAATGGACATAAACGCCGCGAAGGATGCCAGTCCGCTCATTGGCCGTCAGCACTGGGAGGGCCAACTCCAAGTTCCGCGTGCCGACGCGCCTAAGGCGGCCAAATGCCCTATAGACGGCAAAGGCAATCATCCCGGCCAGCAGACGCGCCAAGCCGCGAGGCATGCGGCCCAAGGTGCGGGCCGCTGCAACGACAAGCCAATACTCGAGGGTCTTTGGCATGGTTGAAGGCAAAGATTAAGTTTAGACCTTCGATGCGGGCCGCCTGCCGTCACTGTTCGTGTCCCAGCGGGCTCTGAAAGTCTGCCTGAGCCTACGGTTTTGGCTTCCGGTTCCCGCTACTTGTCGTATTTGGCCTTGACGAAGTATTGAGCCACCGTGCGGACAAATGAAACTGCGCCAGGCGGGACGTCGACGCTGCCTTTGAGGATTTCCTCAAATCTGTGCGGTGCCCCGTAGTAGAGCTCAGTGTCATCGGAGTTCTGACTCACGCTGGTGCCGTCCAGATCAATGCCTGCAAACAGGCCTTTGGCGCGTGAGTAGCTGAGCAGTTCGGCATTCATCTTCCAGTCGGTGGCCGCCTGGCCACTGCGCCCAACCGGACCGGCTGCTGCGGAAGCATCGCCGCCGATCTTGAATTTACTTTTCAACAGGTCCTGGAAGCCGCGGTCATTGACCGCAATCAGGATCAGGTCTGTTGCCTGGCCGCCTATTTGAAAACCAAAAGATCCGCCCGCCATGCGAATGAAGACCGGCGCGCTCCAGCCGTGGCCGGTGCGGCAGGTAACCACACCCTGGCCATACTGCGCACCCACCAGGAATGCGCCCTTGAGCATTCCGGGAACTACGGCTACGCAGGTAGCCTGCTCCAGAATATTCATGGGGACGGTGCTGTCGTTTGCGGCCATGATCTGGTCGAGGACGATCTTGGCCTGATCGACGCGTGCTTGCAAGTCCTCTCTCGTCGAGGCTGCAAATGCAGTGCATGGGAGGATGAAACAGAGGCAAATGGAAGCAATGGTCTTCTTCATGTCCGTGTCCTTTCCGCTCCGCCGCCGATAGCCGCGCGAAGGGTTGAGTCAGAATTTGACCGGGCGCTTTCGAGGGCCCCCGATATTGGGCAGGTGCGAAACCTTTGAGTTGGCCAATGAGTCCGCAATTGGGCAACATCCTGAAACAGGCTACAACATCCTGGCGTCCTGCGGGAGGACTCGCCGCCAAAACTTAGTCGGAACGCGCAGAATCCAGAGCGGGTGGGCCGCTCTGGATTCTGTGATGCGTCAACGGACCTTAGAGGAGGGCTAAATGGTTGAAGCGCAGAACCGTTTACTCGGCGATACACAAAAAAGCGAAAAAGAGGAGTTCCCAAACATCTTGGAAAACAAGCTGACCGGGAACTCCTTTCCCCAGAGTTGCGTTGTTTCACTATCAGTCTGGAGGAATTCGACTACTTCGGCAAGAGTGCAAAAGGACTCGGGCTCTAAGTAGCCAGGAAGATTTACTAGTTGGTCAATAGATGGCCGCCACAAGCCGCACGCAGCCGCCCCGTCCAATGGGGAGGCAAAAAAAGAAGGGTTCTCAGGTCGCAAGGAAAACATGCTCCCGGGGAACCCCTTTCCCCAGATCTGCTTTTTACTTGCATGACAGGCTGCCAGAATAATTTCGGCCAAATATGGTCAATATTGCTCAGTTTCTCGATTTTGAAAAGTTGTTGTGCATTAAAAGATGGGCTCGGACTTTCGACTCTAGATGGTAATGAATGCAAGGCACGCACGGATCGTCGAATCTGCTGCTGGGCCAGGCGCGGTCATGAATGGCTCAAGGCACCCATCGCCTCACTCAAAACGGCCTCCATCACCCGCCCCAATCAGAGGTTTTCCCGCTGCACTTAAAGCTTGGGAAGCACAATGCCCTGCTGATTCTGATACTTGCCCTTGCGATCGGCATAACTAACCTCGCACGCTTCGTCGGAGCGGAAAAACAGGATTTGGCACAGCCCTTCGTTGGCGTATACTTTGGCCGGTAACGGGGTGGTATTTGAGATTTCGAGTGTTACGAATCCCTCCCACTCCGGCTCGAATGGCGTCACGTTCACAATGATTCCGCAACGCGCATAGGTAGACTTTCCAACGCAGATCGTCAGTACATCCCTGGGAATTCGAAAGTATTCGATGGATCTGGCCAACGCAAACGAATTGGGGGGAACAATCACGGAATCCGCCTGAACGGAAACAAATGACCGCTCATCAAAGGCCTTGGGATCGATGATAGCGCTGTTTACATTGGTAAAAATTTTGAATTCATCGGAGACGCGAAGGTCATATCCATACGAGGAAAGCCCGTATGAAATTACTCCACTGGCCACTTGCTTTTCGCTGAATGGCTCAATCATGCGGTGTTTGGTGGCCTGTTCGCGAATCCAACGGTCACTCTGAATCGACATGCTTCTCCCGTTCCGGAGATCGCTTTCCAATCCGGGTATTTAACCTGCTTGTTTATAGGCTCAAGCTAGAATAATTCATAGTACGAAACCCAACCCTTATTGACAATGGGCCGAACCCGAATTTAGCGGTTTTGCCGAACATAGCCTGTCATATCTGGTTGCAAACGTTTGTTAAGGGCCACATCTACGCAATCGGGCAACTCGCGCCTTGGCTGTTACCGAGCATTCGTTATGAGAAAACCCCTCGGCGCGATTTCGATTGTTCCAAATTGAGATTAAAACCTGTAGCATCTTCTCCATAAGGCGTAGTACAGTCTAACTTGCCAGCGAGGTTACCCCATTGATTAAGCAGGACATCGTCCATCATGTAATCGAGCGTACAGGCCTGCCGCGCACCAAGGCAGAAGCCGCGGTGGATACGGTATTCGAGGGCCTGAAACAGGCTCTTACCGCCGGTGAGCGCATTGAGCTGCGCGGATTTGGCGTATTCAGCGTCCGCGCCCGCAAAACCGGCATTGGCCGCAACCCACGGACTGGCACCGAGGTGAGCATCACCCCGGGCAAGGCCGTCCGCTTTAAGCCAGGCAAAGAGCTGCACACGCTTGAGACCGGCGGAACGCCCAAGGCTTAAGGGAATTTCTGCTTTCGGTCCAATGCATTGCTCGACGTCTCCTTGGGAGCTCATCACCGCGTCTCGATCGGCGCACTCGCGGCGAAAGCTGGATCCGCGCCCGCTCGAGATGGCGAAAATTCACGTGGTCGCCTAGGCACCCACAGGAGAATGTCGGCGAGAATCCAGCTCGATTCCTGCCACATTCCAGCACTCCCATTCCAGCAAAGTTGAAAATGGGCGAACTCAAGAGGATTTCGGTGCGCTCAAACTTCCGGGAGTATGGCCTGCCTTTGCTCTTGCTCGCGGCAAGCGTGGTCACAACAACCGCGAACGGCGCTCGGTTCATGCAGAACTTTCTTGAAGGCTTGCCGCCGGTTGTCCGCGACAGCGACCTGTGGCCCTGGGGTTGGCTTGTCGAACATCCTGAGTTCTTCAAGATCGGCTGGGCCTTCTCGGCATCGCTGCTCGGCATCCTGCTCATTCACGAATTCGGCCATTACTTTGCCTGCCGCTGGCACCGCATCCGGGCAACCGTGCCCTGGGTCCTCCCGGCTCCCACATTAAGCGGGACGGCAGGCGNNGCACACGCATTCCCCACCGTAAAGCGCTCATGGATGTAGGTGTCTATGGCCCGCTGGCCGGCTATGCGGCATCAACTCTGGCAGTGGCACTGGGCTTTGCACTCAGCCGTCACGTTCCCACCAACGCGCCAACAGCCATGGTCCGATTTGGCGGTGAACCGCTGACCATTCGCATTGTCCAAGCGCTCCT
>PLKU01000013.1 GCA_003140705.1 Acidobacteriaceae bacterium | reverse complement strand
ATGTGCGGCAAAGCCTACGATCCTCGCTTTCTGTTTGCGTGGCCCACAGCGCGGTATGCGGTGATGAGTGGCGCCTCGGCGGCTTCGACGCTGGCCGAGGTCCGCTCCCGGCAGATGGAGCGGGGTGGCAAGGCGTTGACAGAGGCGGAGAAAGCCGGGCTCTACGAAGAGATTCGCTCAACGTACGATGCGCAGGCCGATCCGCGCTACGGCGCGGCACGGCTCTGGATTGACGCGATCATCGATCCCGCCCGAACCAGAGAGATACTCATCGCGGCGCTGGAGGCTTGCTCCATGAATCCCGATATCCCGCGGTTCAATCCTGGAGTGCTGCAAACCTGAGGAAGTGTTTCTTCGGCCGCTCTACGCCCGCGCTGAAAGCGGCGGCATCTTACCCTGAAGCAAGTGGGCCGGAAATTCGAAATCCCCGCGAAGGAGCTTGAACATGCAGGTCGATCTGGAGCCAGTCGATACTTTGTATCCGTTTGTGCTTACCGAAGAGCAGGAACATCTGCGCCGGGAGATCAGGGAGTTCGCCGCCCGGGAGATTGCGCCCAACGTGTCGGCGTGGGACGAGGCGAGCGAATTTCCGTTCGCTGTGATAAAGAGGCTGGGCGCGATGGGAATGTTGGGTTTGATCATTCCGTCGGAGTATGGCGGCGCGGGGCTGGGATATGTGGATTACGTGCTCGCCATCGAAGAACTCTCGGCCGTGGACGGGTCGGTTGGCCTCACCTTGGCGGCTCACAACTCTCTGGGCACAAATCATATCTTCATTGCCGGCAACGAGGCGCAGAAAAGAAAATATGTTCCGCGGTTGGCGAGCGGCGAGTATCTGGCGGCATGGGCGCTCACTGAACCCGGCTCCGGATCGGATGCTAGCAGCGCCCGCACCACTGCAGAGAGGAAGGGCGACCGCTATGTGCTGAACGGCAACAAAACCTTCATCACCAATGGGCACTATGCCGATGTTGCCGTGGTGATCGCGGTAACCGATAAGAGCAAGGGCACGCATGGATTATCGGCTTTTGTGGTCGAGAAAGGAACATCGGGCTTCAGGGCGGGCAAGAAGGAGAACAAGCTGGGCCTGCGGGCCAGCGATACCAGCGAACTGATCTTCGAGGATTGCGAGATACCGGCGGAAAACCTGCTGGGAGTCGAGGGCGAGGGATTCATCGATGCAATGCGGGCCCTGGATGGCGGCAGAATCTCGATTGCGGCGTTGGCGCTGGGGATTGCGCGCGGCGCGTTGGATGCGGCGCTGAAGTATGTGAAGGAAAGGCGGCAATTCGGGAAGGCGATTGCCGAGTTTCAGGGCATTCAGTGGAAGCTGGCGGATATGGNNGCCGCAAGGTGACGCGCGAGTCATCGATGGCCAAACTGTTTGCAAGCGAAGTAGCCGTACGCATCTGCGATGAGGCTTTGCAGTTATTTGGCGGCTACGGCCTCATCAAGGACTATCCGGTAGAGAAGTTTTACCGCGACGTGAAGTTATGCACCATTGGCGAGGGCACCAGCGAGATTCAGCGCATGATTATCGCCCGCGAGATTCTCAAGGTCTACCCGTCCCGCGGGTGAGGGAACTGGCGATGATTTCTTGCAACCAGGTTTGAGCGACAGATGAGCGATGCGGTCAAGATCGTGGAGTGCCCACGCGATGCCTGGCAAGGCCTGCCAGGACAGATTGCGTCGGAGGCGAAGGCTGGTCATCTCCGCAGGCTGATCGATTCAGGCTTCACGCATATCGATGCGGTAAGCTTTGTTTCGCCCGCGACAGTTCCGCAGATGGCGGACTCGGAACGGGTGCTTGAACTCCTCGGGCCTCAGAAAGCCGTGGAGATCATCGGGATTGTCGTGAACGAAAAGGGCGCGGAGCGGGCCATCCGCACTGGCGCGGTGCAGACGCTTGGTTTTCCCTACTCAATTTCCTCAGGGTTTCTCCGTCGCAATCAGCATCAGACGCCGGAGGAATCGCTGGCTTCGCTGCGAGCAGTGATCGCGGCGGCTCGCGATGCGGAACTGGATGTTGTGGCCTACCTCTCGATGGCCTTCGGAAATCCGTACGGCGAGGCTTGGAGCATTGGTGCGGTTCTCGATGCATGCCTCTCGCTGATCGACGCCGGCGTGCGGCAGATATCGTTGGCTGATACGGTGGGCTTGGCGGCTCCTGAACGGATTGCGGAGACGATTGCCGCGGTGGTTGAAGCGCATCGCGACATCGAGATCGGCGCGCATCTTCATGCACGGCGCGACGAAGCGGCGACCCACATTCGAGCGGCTTACGATGCAGGTTGCAGGCGGTTTGACTCGGCCATAGGTGGGCTGGGCGGGTGCCCGTTTGCGCAGGATGCGCTCGTCGGGAATTTGCCCACGGAATCATTATTGGCCGCGTTGACCGAGTTTGGCGCGAAGCTTCCGAAGCTAGGTCCATTGGATGAATTGATCGGCGCCAGCGCGGAGATCGCCGCGAACTGTGACGCCGCGATGCGCTAGCGGCGACGCTTGCGCGGAGGGCGCACGGCCGGCCCGCGTGGTGGGAGGAACGATTGGACTTCAAGACGATTGTGGTTGCGGAGAGCGCGTCGATTCGGACCATTACGCTCAATCGGCCCGAGCGGCGCAACGCGATGACGCCCGAAATGCAGATGGAGTTGATTGCAGCGCTTGAAGACGCCGCTGCGAGCAACTGCCGCGTACTTGTGTTGGCCGGGGCCGGCGAGGCGTTTTGCTCCGGCCTTGATTTATCGGAGTTGCAGGCCATGCAGGACGAGGGCGTGGCCGGGCATCGAGCGGATGCGGAGCGGATCGCCCGGCTGTTTCTAGCATTGTATGAGCTGCCCATGCCGACCATCGCGGCGGTGCACGGTGCGGCAATCGCGGGCGGAGCAGGATTGGCGACGATCTGCGACTTTACGTTGGCGACTCCGGCGGCAAAATTTGGCTTCACGGAGGTGCGGATCGGGTTTGTGCCGGCGCTCCTGTCAGCTTTTCTGGCCTTGCAGGTTGGAGACAAGCGAAGCCGGGATCTGCTGTTGACCGGGCGGCTTTTCGATGCAGTTGAGGCTTATCGTATGGGCCTAGTGAACGAGATTGTGGCGCCGGAGGAACTCACGAAGCACGTACGGACACTGGCAGATTTGCTGATCGCAAATAGTCCTGAATCGCTAAAAGCCACCAAGCGGCTCATGGCGGCGCAGAACAAAGCGTGGCTCGACACGGCGTTTGCTGAAGCGCTTGAGGCCAACGCGCAATCACGGGAAACTGCGGATTTTCGTGAAGGAATCAATGCGTTTCTCGAAAAGCGGAAGCCAGTGTGGGGGGAGGGATCGCGGGCTAGGTTGAGGCGTCACTGAAGCGCACGGAGGCCTCGGTTCGTCGCTCAATTTCCTGGCGGGTGACACCGGCGGCCAACTCGATTACTTCAAAGCCCGAGCGAGTAACATCGAGGACGCACAGATCTGTGATCACGCGGTGGACGACGTTGGCGCCAGTGAGCGGCAACGAGCAATTGCGAAGCAGCTTGGCTCCTCCGTCCGGGGCCGTATGTTCCATCAGCACAACGACGCGCCGGACGCCCGAGACTATGTCCATGGCCCCGCCCATTCCTTTCACCCGCTTGCCCGGAATCATCCAGTTGGCCAGGTCGCCGCGCTCGGAGACCTGCATGGCGCCGAGGATGGCCACGTCGATGTGTCCGCCGCGAATCATGGCGAAAGAATCGGCGCTCGAAAAGTACGCAGTGCCCGCCAATTCGCTGACGGTTTCTTTTCCGGCGTTGATCAGGTCCGCATCTTCCGTACCTGCGAGTGGATACGGCCCGATGCCGAGCATGCCGTTCTCGGATTGAAGAACCACGTCCATGCCCGGTGGAACATGATTGGCAATCAGCGTAGGCAGCCCGATGCCGAGGTTGACGTAGAATCCGTCGCGCAATTCGTGGGCAATGCGCTTCACGATGCGCTCGCGTTTTTCCGCGGCCGAGGCCGCGCCCGGCG
>PLKU01000437.1 GCA_003140705.1 Acidobacteriaceae bacterium | reverse complement strand
CGGTCTTGTCCTCGTCGGTTTGCAAGGTAAAGTCGGCGACTTTCTGGT
Source organism: Acidobacteriaceae bacterium (assembly GCA_003140705.1). GTDB lineage: Bacteria > Acidobacteriota > Terriglobia > Terriglobales > Acidobacteriaceae > Telmatobacter. The sequence goes on along the minus strand of PLKU01000437.1, from coordinate 6,609 downwards.
TGAGTTCCATGGGGTAATTCCTCGTATGGTAGATAGAGTACCCAGCGTGGCTAGCTGTTTCGATTATTCCCGAGGTAGGCGGCAAATGTCATCGTACAGCACGCGTGGGTTCTTCATGAGACGTAAGCTTATAGCTGTCGCCGGGCTTCTGGCGGCTATGCAGGTCTTTGCACAATACCCGGGGCAGGTCACGAAAAACGGCAAAGACACTCCGGAGCTGAGATCCATCGCAGTCCTCGAGTGGATCGGGGAAGCGGGCAAGCCCAGTCGCAGCCGCCTCGTCCCCGTTGCCGTCCTCGACGGCGGACAGTTGCAGGACGGAGGCATCTACCTCGCACGCNNCGCCCTGAGCCGCTCTCGCTTGGCAGCAAAACAGAATACGAGCTCGAGCAAAACGGCAAACCCATTGGCTTGTATGACATTCGCAACGCCAACCAGGAGCTGGGCTCATGGGTGGGTTATGGCACGTGGAGGCCCATTCCCGTCGCTCGCCCCAGATCCTCGCCGCAGCTTGCCCGCACCCGAATTGACGACGATGCGCAAAGCGACGAGCCAGTCCTCCATCGCAAGCATCATGCCGATGACAAGCCCAGCAGCGGCTCAGGCAGCAACTCCGGTTCATCCTCAGGCGCCCACACGCAGGACACTGACCCGGTTGCCGATCCAGATCGCCCCACCCTCCACAAGAGCCCCTCAAGCGACAGCACCAGCGGCACGAGCACGAGTCAACCTTCAACCTCATCTTCTGACTCGCCTACTCTTCACCGCCGCGACTCAGGGGGCAGCGATGGGACCAGCGACACCGCGAGCAATGCCGGAGCCACCAACAACGCGCCCGACGACCCCGACCGCCCCGTCCTTCACAAAACCAGGAAAGTGCAGCCAGAGGACAAAGAACACTCGGATTCGGTGGCATCCACTGACCCTGATCGCCCCACGCTCAAACGCGGCAAATCCAGTGGCCCGGCACTCGATGTGCTCCCCAGCCTGAAGGGCCTGCCCCCAGACGTGCAGCAGACCGTAGCCGTCTCTGATGCCAAAACTCATCCCGTGCATCCCTGGACCTATTCATGGTCCAGCCCCGATGATGAAGCGAAGACGCTGTCAGCGCTCGAAGACATCGCGCGCACCGCTCTCGGCATCAACCAGCCTCCGCCGGCACCCAAACGCACTCCGGCCCACAGTGGCACCACGTCTGCCGCGGCTCGCAAAACAAAGCCGGCGCCTCCTCCGCCGGCACCGGCTCCGCTTTCTGGAGAACAGTTTCGCGTCTTCGAACTGGCCTACGGCGCCGGGGCAACTCTGGTCCTCTCGGCGCACACCGACGGTCCCTCGGCGCAGCAGAAGTTTGTCACCATCATCGCCCAGCCTGACCTCTACGGGAATGTGCTGGTGCTTTTCAAGAACGTCACCGATGGCGCTCACCTCGACGAAAAGCCACGCATGCGCCTTGTGGACGCGGTAGACGCCATGGCCGACAATCGCGGCGAGTTGCTCTTTGAACTGCGCGGCGCCACCGAAAGACAATTTGCCCTCTACCGCGTTCTGCGCGGCCAGGCAGAGAAGCTGTTTGTCAGCGGTGGCGGAGATTTCAGCACAGACAACAGGGATTAGCTATTCCCAATTCGTAGCATGCTACTTTTCGCTTCTGCACGGCGCCAGCAAGAAGAACAGTGCCATGCCCGCGTTCACTGCCAGGCTCAGCGGAACGTTCCACCACGTCAGTGCAAAACAAAGTGCGTACACGACAATTCCAAGAAGGTAGCGCTTCCCGGTAACGCGCGCGCCAGTAGACTTTTTGTCGACAAGCCCGCGGCTCGTGCAGGTAAAGAACAGCACGTTGAACAACAACGCCAGCACCAGGTACGAACCGTTGTAAAGAATTGCCGCTTCCCGGAATCGTTCCGTCACCAGTGCTTGTGCCATCAATGAAGTTGGATAGGGAATCCATACCACCCCGAGCAACAGCAAAAGATTCGCCGCCATCAGCGCATCGTCCGAGTGAGTGATGTGAGAGAACAGCCGGTGGTGGTTGATCCACATGATCCCGATCAAAAGAAAGCTAAGCAGAAAGCTCGCGTACCCGGGCCACTGGTTCACGACTCCCTGCCAGAACGGTATCGTTGCTGCAGGCGGCTTCAAGTCCAGCACAAGCAACGTTGCAGCGATCGAAAAGATCCCGTCTGAGAAAGCTTCAATGCGGCCTGTCTCTCGAGTCATTCTGGGACAACCCCACAAACCAAAACCCCTTTGCAGGGTTCTGGAGAACTTGGCGGATGATAGCAGACCATCAGGCACCCTTTTTTATGCTCAATATTGCTCACTTTGGGCGGAATCTTATCGCTTTGGGTACAACTATAGGGGTGGTGCCCGTCGATAGAGTATGTCCTCCTTTACAATGGGAGTAGGGTGGGCATGCTGCCATCCTCCAAGGATTTTCTGTAAATATGGCGACAGTCACAGCCGCTCCTTCCCCTGAAACCGCAACCGTAATTCCAACCATATCGATTCCGGATGTTCCTGCTGCCGCCACCAGCGCAGTGCACGATGCTGTGCCCGCGCGTGGGGAAGTTCGCATGGGGCGCGCCGCCACCGTCGGCGACGGCATCAACTGGTTGACGTTTGGCGTCATCGTTGCCTTCCATCTGGCCGCTGTGGCCGCGCTTTTCTTTTTCACCTGGCAGCGCCTCTTGGTCATGGTTGTCCTTTACGCTCTGTCCATCAACGTCGGCATCGGCATGTGCTATCACCGCCTGCTCACACATCGCGGCTATCAGGTTCCCAAGTGGCTGGAATATCTCATGTCCATCTGCGCCACATTGTCGCTTGAAGGCGGCCCCATCTTTTGGGTAGCCACCCATCGCGTGCATCATCAGCACAGTGACCACGAAGGCGATCCGCATACTCCTCGCGAGGGCGGCTTTTGGGCACACACAGGTTGGCTTCTCTGGGGCAATGCTTTGCACGCCCAAACTGAGGTTCTGGCCCGGTATGTTCCCGACCTAGCCCGTGACAAATTCCACTGCTGGCTAAGCAAGTACCATTGGATTCCGCTCGTCGTTTGCGGCGCGCTGCTCTTTGGCGGCGGCTGGCTCACCGGCGGTCCCGTAAACGCCGTTGGCATGCTGCTGTGGGGAGGCTTCATGCGCGTTACGCTCGGTCTTCACGCCACATGGTTCGTGAACTCAGCTACGCATCTCTGGGGTAGCCGCCGCTTTGAAACCCGCGACGACTCNNGGCTGGCACAACAACCACCACGCACACCCCGTCTCAGCGCGTCACGGCCTTGCCTGGTATGAAGTCGACCCCAACTTCTACGGCATCTGGCTGCTCTCCAAAATCGGCCTTGCCAAGAAAATCAAGTTGGCCAAGTTCGATCGTGAGAACCCCAAGCCAGCCGGCGCCTAAGTAGACAACATTAGAAAATATCTACCGAGTGCCCCATCCTTTGTGCGCTTTTGCACAAAGGGTGGGTTGACTTGATTCCCTAAGGAATTGTCCTCTCAGCGGACCAACCGCTGCTTCCCCTCTTGTCTCCACCCGCAGTCCATCTTCCGCCAAACGAAACGGCACAAATGCCCCTCCCTCCGGCGTACCCTGAGCAAGCGCCGCGCGCAATGCAACCGCAGCCTCCGCGTCGCGAGCCAGCATCATAAGAAATCCGCCCCCACCCGCTCCGCTAGTTTTGCCCTATAAATATATGGCCGGGCCCGATCGAGAAACGTATTGATCGGCGCATTCGTCGTGTGTGGGTCGAGCACCTGATTCAACTCCCAGTGCCGATCGAGCAATTCCCCAAGATGCTTCCAGTCGCCTTCGATCATCGCATAAGACATCTCAACCGCCAAAGTCTTGATGCTGTGGAGCACTTGGATCGTCGCCGTCTCGCGCGCCACCGTTCCGCTCCGAATCCGCTTGGGTACCCCATCATCCAGCGTGCAAATCGCCGCGCCTCGTCTGGTGTCGTCAATGGAAACAGCGCGGCGTTCCACAGAGTCGGCGCCTCACCCGAATTCCAAATCTCTTCGCGGCTGAACCCCAACCGCTCCAACGTCTCCAGAATCGGCCGATTGAACCAGGTCGCTTTTTCCAGCACTTGTTTCGGATCGTCTTCCACCCCATACACGCGGACCACCCAGCCAGTCTCGCCGGCCACTTCTACAGGCAGCTGGTGCATCACAGTGTCTTCGGGAACTTCCACCGGTCCATCCAGCAGCGTGAGCCCATGCAGGATGGCACCGCGGCTCGCGTAGACCGGCCCGCTCAATTCGCACTCCAGAATCACGGCTTCATACCCGGCGTGGCATTCATCGCCAACCACGCTGTCCAGGATGCCGCCTGATCCCGCCGCCAGCGACCGAAACGACCGCGTTGTCCCCGCGTGAATAAACTCGCCTTCAACCACGGCACAGTGGAACTCCGCCGGATGCTCCGCAGCCCGCAGAATCTTTCCAAGCTCCAGCCAGAAAACCTCCGCGTCGCTCTCCGGTTTCCACTCGCCTGTCAGCCCGCACGTGATCTGGTCGTAGATATCAACGGCCGGTAACGTTTTGAACTCCGCAAGCTTCGCCAACGCCACTGTCAGATCGGCGTCGAAGCGCAGCAGCCCAATATCGACGGCCACCCGTCCATCCGCCAGCAATCCGCCCGCGGCCTTCACCTCTGCCGCTGTTGGCTTCTGCAGAAATGTATAAACCTGGTCACCGGCTCCAACCACATACACGGCGTGATGGCTGCCTGTCTCCACGTCCAGGCGCATGGCCACTCCCGTCACCCCGCGTCGATCCAATTGCACTTGGCTCGCGTCGAACCGCAACACCACGTCGCCGGAGGCAACCAGCAGTCCGTTGGGAATTCTCTCCGCCCATGCTGCTGACAGCGCCAGCGCCTGGTCAAAAACGGTCGTGGTCCCGCGCGGCTGCGTACGTGAAGGCAGCACTCCAAACAGCTTGCCCCCCCGGCGAATACTGTGGCAGCCGTCGCGAATCGCCGCCGGAGTGCACCAGCAACGCACGGTGCTTGCCCAGAACTCCAAGCGCATGGATGGTGGCTCCGCCGCTGCCTACCCTTCGATCGTCCGGATCTGCCACCACCAGGAACTGGGTACCCTCGGGCAGCATCCCGGCCACGCGCCGCCGCTCGATCTCATCGCGGTACAGCCCCGCCTGACGCGCGGATGAGGCCGTAACCATCACCACATCCCAGTTTTTCAAGTTGGCTCTCCAGAAAGCAGGGCAACGGAAAAATATGCTTCGGGTGCCTCATCCTTCGCCCAGCTTGGGCCCTCGCGGACAGCCCTTCGTCCGTGGGGTGACTGTGCAAAGGGTGGAAGTCCAATCACTTCCGCAGCTTTGCCCTTACCCACAGCGTGCCAAACACCGGCAAAGCCACCACCAGCACCAGCACCCCAGCCGGCAGCCCCACATACCGGTAGCTGTCCGCGTAATTTACCGTGTGTTTTCCGAATATGTTCCAGGCCATCAGCGAGAAGATCGCCACGCATGTCGAAGCAAAAAACGTGAAAAAACCGGCCGCAACTGACAGCAGCAGGCTGGTGAACAAGCCAAAGCCCTTCAGCGGAAATCCGAAGACCGTTCCTTCGCCGTGGCGCAGCATCTTCGCCCCTTCGCTCATCCCCATCGCCTCTGTCGTCTAGAATAACAACTTGATGTCCACCCCTGCACAAATCGAACTGTGGCCCGCGGAGAAGGTAGCCGCGCAAGTTCCTGTCCTTGAAGCCTCAAACGGAATTCACTATGCAGCATGGGGTGAAACTCGCGTGAGCGAGCCCGACCTCGAGCGCCTCGTCGGCGCTGTCCCCGCCAGCCTCTCCGCCGCCCTCAACCAGCGCGCCTACTACTTTGTTCCGCTCGCCATCGCCGACACCGGCGAGGTCATGGTCGCCCCCGGCTACTCCGTCGATCTCGGCGACCGCGCCATCTGCCACCGCAACGCACTCTTCGGTTCCACGGAGGCAGTCTTTCTCTCCACACGCCTCGTCGAGGACCGCTTCGGCCTTGCATTCGAGTTCTTCATCAACGTGGCCCACAACTTTGTTGAAGTTGCCGGCGTGCCTGAGAGCTTTTCTTCCCTCGCCTGGTCGCAGGCCGAGGCCCAGGTCCGCGGTGAAACCAGCCAGGACGCCTGGGAGACCCGTCGACGTGCCCAGGACTCGCGCAACGGGCAGAAGGTCATCGATGAGCGCTCCCGCAGCAGCTACTACGAGTCAGCCTTCTCTGATGCCCTCGCCGTCTACATGCTCTCGCTGGCCGTCGACTTCGACTACCACGACCTCCGCGAGCGCGAGTACCCCTTGCTCGCCGCCCCCGCCCTGGCCGAGCGTCTCCGCCACGTAGCCAGCCTCTTCCCCACCAACCCAGGCTACGAGTTCCAGGTCCTCTATCGCCGCAAGGGCTAAAGCTGCCGGGCGACTCCGGAATCGTCATTTTTGACCTCAGGTCAATACATTCATCCACTTGATTTGCGGTTGTACCCCGTCCGCCGGCCAGATTAATCCTCAGAAAATACTTGGCAGAATCCAACCAGCTATTCGAACAGCGGAACCGCGAACCCAAGGCGACGTCCGATTTCACCGGCGTTTGTTTACCG
>PLKU01000211.1:3055-3228 GCA_003140705.1 Acidobacteriaceae bacterium | reverse complement strand
GGCTTGTTGATCCAGACCTCGTTTGGCGCTGGAAGCGGTTGAGGTGGTTTGCGAACGAAGCGTTCCGGATGAGCCAGGTAAGCGGCATCCAGTACGGCTCGGCGCTGTTCGATGGCGGCGGGCGCGAGACCATGGTGAACCACGGCCGGGGGAAGCAGGCCGAGTCCGGAATG
>PLKU01000211.1:0-3029 GCA_003140705.1 Acidobacteriaceae bacterium | reverse complement strand
CGGAACTGACTTTCCGAATACGGGTTATCGTCGGAGACATGCGGCCGGCTGTGGGTTTTGGTGATTCCCAGATCCGCCATCAGGAACGCGACGGGTTTCGACGTCATCGAAGAACCCCGGTCCGCATGAATCGTCAGTCTCCCCGGTTCGATTGCCTGCTTGCCGCAGGTGTCCGCAATCAGCCGTTTGGCCAGTTCCGCGCTCTCTCCATCGGCGACCATCCAGCCCACCACATAGCGGCTGAACACGTCGAGGATCACGTAAAGGTAAAAGTACGTCCACTTGGCCGGCCCCAGTAACTTCGTGATGTCCCAGCTCCAGAGCTGGTTGGGGCCTGTGGCCAACAGTTCAGGCTTGGTGTAAGCCGGATGAGCGAGCTGGTCGCGACGCTCGCGCGTCTCTCCCTCGCCTGCCAGAATCCGGTACATAGTGCGGATCGAGCAATGATAACGGCCTTCGTCGAGGAGCGTGGCGTAAACGGCCGCGGGCGCGCAATTTTGAAACCTTTCCTCATGAAGGCAAGCCAATACCGCGTTTCGTTCGGCGGGTTCCAGCGCCCGAGGCACGAACCGCACGGCGGCATCCGCCGCCGGAGGAACACCCCCCGAAACCCCCTTCCTGTAAAAAGAAGCACGAGGGATGTCGAGCGCCGCGCAGGCAGCTCTCACTCCGACAATCGGAATCAACTCCTCCAGGGCAGATCTCACAACTCCACCGCCTCCGGAAACGGACGGCCCAGCAACATGGCCACTTTTTTTTGGACGTCGATCACGATCTCGGTTTTGCGAAGTTGTTCGGCGAGCCGCTCGTTTTCCCGCTGTAACTTCTGGTATTCCTGGGCGCGCGGATCGGCCGTCACCTTTGGTCCCCTCTTATGTGGAGTCAGGCCCTCCAGGATTCCCGCGTCGCGTTCCCGCCGCCATTTCACCAGATGAGACGAGTAAAGCCCGTTCCGGCGAAGCATGGCCCCGATCTCACCTGATCCTTTCGCGGCATCCGCCTGTGCCAGTATCCTCTGTTTATACTCGGCGGTGTACCTGCGTCGTTTGGCGCGCGCCACCACCTCTGGATCAGGGCGAGGCGCCGTGCGCCCGCCCGTAATGTCACCCAATACCGAATCTGACGCATGCGTTCCCTGTGTCGCGGGCCGAGCAGAACCATTTACCGTTGTCATGCTGAGTCTTCTCTTTCCCGCCCTGCTCACTAATTGCGGTCACGCAAGGTGTCTCAGTCATGTTGGCACAGCGCGGCTTCGCCGCAAACGGTGGAGTGCTGAGGTAGAGGCGTTCTCCTTGTGTAAAGATCGTGTCGTCGAGGATCCAATTCAACGACACAGGAGAACGCCATGCAACAGTTTATCGACAGGTACCGTGAACAGATTAACGGGGTATTGACGGGCTTTGACCGTCTGGTGTTTCGTGGTTCGCTGCGGCGGCTGAACTACGGCTGCTGGGATCAGGGCTTGCAATCCCTGGTTGCGCAGGGGATGGAGCAGTACCTTTGGCAAAACCATGTCTTGTTCAAGGACTACCTGGATCACGTAAAGCAGGTAAGCCAGAAGGTGAAGCAGGCGAGTGTCCAGCCGTTGGTGGAGCAAGGGCTTCGGGTGGAGTTTTTGCGCGACCCTTCGGCGGACAAGGAAAAGATCGCGCGGGCATTTGCCACTGAGCGAAAGCTGACCGGCGGATTGGTTTGCGCACTCAGCAGTGTGGAACCCAGCCCTTCGTTTGAGCACCGGGGTACGCACATGGTTCGGCGCACGAAACCCTGCCAGGTGCTTTACCAATACCAGATCCATGAGCAGGTGGGATGGATGTATGCGCGAATCCAGACCTGGTTCCCGTTCAACATTCAGGTGGGACTGAATGGGCGGGAATGGCTGGCCCGTCAAATGGACCGGCAGGGGTTGAAGTACCGGCAGCAGGGCAATTGTTTCGTCTGGATCGAGGACTATGAAGAAGCCCAAAGACTGCTGCACCGGCAATTGGAAATCAACTGGGCGGAACTGCTGAACGGTTTCGCGGAGCAGTTGAATCCGCTGCACGGAACAATATTCGAGCACTATCCGGTGAGCTATTACTGGACGGCTTACCAGACGGAATGGGTCACTGACATCGTGTTTCGGGAGGGTAATTTCCTGAAGCGGCTCATGCCGCTGCTGGTGCGGCACGGCATGCTCAGTTTCTCCAGCGCCGACGTGATGCGTTATTTCGGCAGAAATGTCAACCAGTCGGGAGCAATTCCGGCCAACTTTAACGGGACGCTGGAAACGGATTTGAAGCGCCGCCACGAGGGTGAGCGAGTCAAGTACCGGATGAATGGCAACTCAGCCAAGTTCTACGACAAGGCGTATAGCGAGATCGGCAGCGTGCTGCGAGGAGCCGAAACCACCATCAACGCAGTACAAGACTTCCGAGCATACCGGGCCAAAGAGGGAGGGCCGGAAGAGGATCTTCAGTGGCGCCCTCTGCGCAAAGGCATTGCGGACCTGCATCGCCGTGCCGAAGTGTCGCAAAAGGCCAACGACCGACTGCTGAACGCGCTGGCCAGCGTGGATGACAGCCGCAGCGTGGAAGAGTTGACTGCGGGCATTCAGAAACACACGCGGTGGAACGGCCGCCGGGTACGCGGTTTGCGTCCCTGGGCCGAGGACAAGGAACTGTTCGCCGCTATCAACCACGGAGAGTTTCTGATCAACGGTTTGCGCAACCGAGACCTGCACGAACTCCTGTACACAACCGAAGCGGAATCGCAGGCTGATCGTCGACGCCGTTCCTCCGCCATCAGCCGAAAACTCCGCTTGCTGCGGGCACATGGAATCATCCAGAAAGTGCCTCGCACCCACCGTTATCAGGTCAGCGATGCCGGACGCTCGATCCTCGTCGCCGTTCTGACGGCCGCGCGGACCAGCGTCAATCAACTGAATCAACTATCCAAGGCAGCATGAGAATCGTCGCGCCACGCAAAGAAACAAGAATTTAGTAGTACAGACGGCGGAAGACTGGAAGAAGATGGCAACGGCCCTGCGC
>PLKU01000037.1 GCA_003140705.1 Acidobacteriaceae bacterium | reverse complement strand
CGCGGGCGGCGCCGGAATCGATTGATTTCGCGGCGAGGCGTGCGCCATCCAGGAGATCTGTCGCGCGTCCGGCCACAACGAGCGCCGCGGCAGCGTTGGCCAGCACGATTTCGCGGTGCGGACCGTGGTCGCGGTAGAGCATTGAGCGGCCCAGCACTTTGTGGATGATCTCGGCGTTTTGTTTTGCGTCGCCTCNNCGTCTCGCCTGAAATGGAAATTTCATCCAGGCCGTCCACGCCGTGGACCACGAACGCGCGGCGCACGCCAAGCTCGCCAAGCGCCTGCGCCATCAGCTCCGTCACTTTCGTATCGTAAACGCCGACGACTTGCGCGGAGGCTCGTGCCGGATTCGTGAGCGGGCCTAGAAGATTAAACACCGTGCGCATCTTCAGCTCGCGCCGCGCGGCCGTCGCATGCCGCGTTGCGGAATGCACGGCGGGCGCAAAAAGGAATCCGATGCCCACCTCTTCGATCGAGCGCGCTACTCGCTCGGGCGGCAGATCGATCCGTGCGCCAAGCTGCTCAAGCACNNCGCAGCGCGAGCTGATCGAGCGGTTGCCGTGCTTCGCCACGCGAACGCCCGCGCCTGCGACGACGAAGGCCGCCGTCGTAGAAATATTAAATGTGCCCGAGGCGTCGCCACCGGTGCCGCACGTGTCCACCAGCGCCTCGTCGGCGTGTGCGTGACCTGACGGGAAGATCGGCGTCGCGTGGCGGCGCATCGCCGTTGCAAATCCAACGATCTCGTCGAGCGTCTCACCCTTGTTCCGCAAACCTACGAGCAGGGCCGCAATTTGGGCGTCAGTCGCATTGCCGGCAAGGATATGCTCCATCGCGGCGTCGGCTTCGCTCCGCGAGAGCTGCGCCCCCGCAGTAATTTTTTCAAGCGCTTCGTGGATCATTGATTTTGGTCGGCGAACCCGCCTTGCCCGGCTCGCGGGTTCCAAGTAAACTGAATCGCTTTCAGCGTGGATAAATTCTAGCATTATTAAGGTGAGCTTCGGTCCACTCGCGGAACCAGCATGAAAATCCACGAATATCAAGCCAAGGCCATCCTCGCGAGATTCGGCGTGCCCGTGCCGCGCGGCGAAGTCGTTGTGAAGAAGGGCGAAGCGGAGGCCGCAGCGGAGCGTCTCGGGACGCCCGTGGTCGTGGTGAAAGCGCAAATTCACGCGGGCGGCCGCGGCAAGGCGGGCGGAGTGAAGGTCGCAAAGTCGCCCGAGGAAGCCGCGACACTCGCCGAGCGCATGCTAGGCATGAAGCTCGTTACCGCGCAGACTGGACCGGAAGGGCGCATCGTCCGGCGCGTGCTGGTGGAAGAAGGCCTCGACATCAAGCGCGAGCTTTATCTGAGCGTGCTCGTGGATCGCGCGATGGGCGCGCCGATGTTCATGGCCAGCGCCGCGGGCGGAATGGAAATCGAGCAAGTCGCGAAAGATAATCCGGAAGCGATTCTGCGCGAAACGATTCGCCCGGAGACCGGCTTCCAGGCCTATCACGCGCGCAAGCTTGCATTTGGCCTGGGGCTTTCGGCGGAGTTGGCTCACGCGGCTGTGCCGTTCATGCACTCGCTCTATCGCGCGTTTATCGAAACGGATTCTTCGCTCCTCGAAATCAATCCCTGCGTCGTCACGGGCGATGGCCGCCTGGTCGCGCTCGATGCCAAAGTAAATTTCGACGATAACGCGCTCTATCGCCATCCCGAATTCAAGGACCTGCGCGACCTGGATGAAGAAACGCCGCTCGAAGTCGAAGCCTCGAAATACAAGCTCAATTACATCAAGCTCGACGGCACGATCGCTTGCATGGTGAATGGCGCGGGGCTCGCGATGGCCACGATGGACATCATTAAACTGAGCGGCGGCAGACCCGCGAACTTTCTGGACGTGGGCGGCGACGCGTCGGAAGAGCGCGTTAAAAACGCGTTCCGCATTCTGCTAAGCGATCCGAATGTGAAGGCGGTGTTCATCAACGTGTTCGGCGGCATTCTGCGTTGCGACATGCTGGCCAGCGGAATCGTGAGCGCGGCGAAGGAGCTGCGATTCAAGGTTCCCGTGGTCGTGCGCATGGAAGGCACGAACGTCCGCCAGGGGCAGGAGATTCTGCGGAATTCCGGGCTGAATTTCGCCGTCGCAAACGGAATGAAAGACGGCGCGGAAAAGGCCGTTGCCCTTGCCGGTGGTGCGCTATGAGCATTTTGGTCAATAAAAGCACGCGCGTGATCGTGCAAGGCCTCACCGGCCGCGAAGGCAGCTTTCATTCGCAGCAGATGATTGACTACGGCACGAAGATCGTCGCGGGTGTCACGCCTGGCAAGGGCGGGACGAAACATCTCGGCGTGCCTGTATTCGACACGGTTGCCGAAGCTGCTCGCGAGACCAGCGCGAACGCCGCGATAGCGTTCGTTCCGCCGCCGTTTGCCGCNNACGCGCCTGATCGGGCCGAATTGCCCGGGAATCATTTCGCCCGGCCAGTGCAAGCTCGGGATCATGCCCGGCTTCATTCACAAGCGCGGCAACGTTGGCCTGGTCAGCCGCAGCGGCACGCTGACGTACGAAGCAGTCGGTCAGCTCACGGGCCTCGGCATCGGCCAATCCACGTGCATCGGCATCGGAGGAGATCCGATCATCGGGACGAGCTTCCTCGACGCCATAAAAATGTTCAACGACGACCCTGAGACGCACGCGATCGTCATGATCGGCGAGATCGGCGGAAACGCCGAAGAGATTGCGGCCGAGTTCATCAAGAAAAACGTGAAAAAGCCGGTCGTCGGATTCATCGCGGGACAGACTGCACCTCCTGGGCGACGCATGGGCCACGCTGGCGCAATCATCAGCGGCGGGCAGGGCACCGCCGCCGACAAGATGAAGGCGATGACAGAGGCAGGCATTCATGTCGTGGTGTCGCCCGCAGAGATTGGGGCAACGCTGGCCCGAGTCATCGGAATGGCGTAAGGGCGGCATCTAGCTGCTAGCTTTCAACACGAAGGCAGAAGTTCAGCACACAATTTTGCTTCGCCTAGCGCTTCCCTTCGAGCCTCCAGTATCCATCGCGAGAAGTTCTAGGAAGGCAATGACCAATTCAGAGATGATCTCAATCCACATCCGCATCAATATATGACTAACACGGAGCAGTACGAAACTCGCAACTGACAAGTTCCCGCTCGTCCTCATGCGTTCAATCGCGCGCAAAGAGTCGCAGCTGAGAGCTGCTTTTTCACCACACCCGGCACGGTTTCTCCGCTACCATCGCTGCTGTCTTCTTGCAGCTGAAGCTCTTGGCAAACTCCGGCAAATCTGTCAGCACCGTATTCGCTCGGTATTCGTCCGGTGAATGACCATCACTCTCTGCCTGGCTTCTTAACTGTTCAGGTCGCGTCTGTGTGCACCATTGCTGCGCGTACGCGATCCAGAAGCGCTGGTCCGGCGTGTAGCCGTCGGCCTTCGCATTCAGGTCAAGATGCGCGGTTTCAGCCTTGTCAAGCCATGCCAGCCACGCCAGCCACAACCCGCCTAGGTCAGCGATGTTCTCACCCAGCGTAAGTTTGCCGTTGAGGTGAACGCCCGGCACAGCCTCAATGGCGCCGAATTGCTGCACGAGGCAATCGGCGCGATCATTGAACTTTTGTTCATCGTCCTTGGTCCACCAGTTCTTCAGGTTTCCGTCCTTGTCGAACTGCCGGCCCTCGTCGTCGAATCCGTGTGTAAGCTCGTGGCCCACCGTTGAACCCATGTCGCCGTAGTTGGCTGCGTCGTCTTCCTTGCCGCTGAAGAACGGCGGCTGCAGGTAGCCGGCGGGAAAGTTCACGTTGTTCAATTGCGGATCGTAGTATGCGTTGACCGTAGGCGGGGTCATTTGCCACTCGCTCTTGTCCACGGGCTTACCGATTTTTGCAAGATCGCGAGCAACATCGAACTCCCGCGCACGCATCGAGTTCCCAAGAGAATCCCCACGCACAATTTGCAGCTTTGAGTAGTCGCGCCATTTGTCCGGATAGCCGATCTTGTTCATCACCGCATGAAGCTTTTCCTTCGCCTTCGCTTTTGTCCCCGGACTCATCCAGTCCAGTTTGTCGATGTCCTTGTCCATCGCCTGCTCGATAGCCAATGTCATTTCCAGCGTGCGCTTTTTTTCCTCCGGCGGAAAATACTTAGCCACATATGCCTGCCCCAGCGCCTCGCCAAGTTCGAAATCCACGCGGCTGGTGCAGCGCTTCCACCGCTCCTGCTGTTTTTCCGCACCGTTCAAAATGTGCGCATAAAAATTCCAATTCTCATGGTCGAAACTTTCCGGCAAGCCTGTGCCCGCGTAAGCGTGCAGCAACTGCCAACGCAGATATGCCTTGATCCGCTCCACCGGCGTATCTGCGACCAGGCGATTAAATTCCGCAAAGAACTTTGGCTCAGAATCGTTGAGCTTGCCCGCCGTGGGTGTATGTGCAGCTCTTACATAATCGACGAGCGCAAAGTGCGTCAACTCTTTTGAGAAAGCTGGCACATCCGTGGGGTGATTCAGGTTTTGCGGGTCGCGCTGCTCGGTGACGGTAAGAGAAGCCTTAGCCAGCCGCGTCTCAATTTCCAGCACGGTTTGTGCGTCCTTGCCGGCCTGTGCCTCCGACTCTCCAGAAAGTTTCAGGATTGCGTTGACGTGTGCCACATACTCCTGGCGTTCCTCCACGCTCTTGGCATCGGTACGCGTGTAGTAGTCGCGCTCCGGCAAGCCTAGGCCGCCCGCGCCATAAAAGGTGATCACTGAATTTGAGTCCGCGTAGTCGGGACCGGAGCCCATTGAAAAGAAGGCGTTCACGCCAATGGATTGCAGATGCGCCACCAGCGCGGGCAGCTCCGCGGTCGTACTGAGTTCGGCAATCCTGTCCAATTCCGGCTGCAGCGGCGCCAACCCCAAGCGGTTCACGGAGGCTGTATCCATGCAGCTTACGTATTCGTCACCTATCTTTTGTTCATTCGCCGTCCGCGTGGGCAAGGGCGCGGCCGCTGCTTCCAAAATCTCCCGCAAGTGTTGCCGATTCAATTCATACAGCTCGGTGAATCGCCCATAAGCTACCTGATCCGCAGGCAGCGGGTTGCGCTTGAACCAGCCGTTGCAACTGAAGCGATAAAAGTTGTCACAGGGGTCTACCCACTTATCGATCAGTGACGGATCGAAGACGCGCAGCCCCCGGGTTTCAGGTACCTGGGCGGGGATTACCCCAGCCGGCGTAGTTGCCGCTGCGGCCTGCCCGTGCGCCAGGGCACCAGTGAGCAAGCAAGACTGAACCAAAATCAGTGCAATCAAAAAGCGGGATCGGCAAGCGAATGAACGCAACATGCCGAAACTTTATCAGATTCTCGCTCCGCGGGCTGCTGGAACCACAGCACATTACAATCAAACTGAATACGCAATTCCTTCAAGGAGCACATTCTGTGTCGCAACGTACCTTCAGCATCGTCAAGCCGGACGCGGTTCGCAAGCATTTCACTGGGGCAATTCTGGCCGAGATTGAAAAGGCAGGCTTTCAAATCGTTGCCATCAAAAAGGCATCCATATCCAAGAAACAGGCCGAGGGGTTCTACGCAGTTCATACGGGAAAGCCGTTCTTTGACTCTCTCACCGACTTCATGTCATCCGGGCCGCTTTTCCTGATGGTTTTGGAAAAGGAGAATGCGATTGCGGACTTGCGCAAACTGATGGGCGCCACCAATCCCGCCAACGCTGAAGAGGGGACCATCCGCAAGAAGTTCGCAGGCTCGCTCTCTGAGAACGCCATCCACGGCTCCGACGCCGAAGACACCGCTGCTTTTGAAATCGGCTACTGGTTCGCCGGCTACGAGCTGATTTAGGATCTCCGCGAACCTTCGGGCAGGGATAGCAACTTTGATTAGTGCGTTGACGGATATTCGCGCAGAACACTCTTTTTGCCGGTTTACCGGCAACGCGGCATTTTTGAACTCTTCCTCCTGGATGCGATAGGCTTCTTAGGGCGATCACCGGCCAAATTGGCCGGCATTTCGGGAACTTCATTTGAGAGACACCATACCGATGACAAAACAGAGCGCTGACTCGGCGAGTGGGAGCGGAATGAGCAAGGTGCCACAGGTCACAGTTCTTTTCTGGATCATCAAGATCCTTTGCACTACCCTCGGCGAGACCGGGGGCGATGCAGTGACCATGTCGATGAACCTGGGCTATCTGGTCGGGACCTTGATCTTTGCGGCATTTTTTGTTGTTTTTGTTTGCGCGCAGGTCTACGCGAAAAAGTTTCATCCTCTTCTTTACTGGATCACTATCATCGCGACTACGACGGTTGGGACAACCATGGCCGACTTTTCTGACCGCTCGCTTGGGATCGGCTATGCGGGAGGAAGCTTATTGCTGCTTGGCCTCTTGATGGCATCGCTCGGCCTGTGGTACTGGACCATGGGATCTGTATCAGTTGAC
This sequence comes from Acidobacteriaceae bacterium, assembly GCA_003140705.1. Classification (GTDB taxonomy): domain Bacteria; phylum Acidobacteriota; class Terriglobia; order Terriglobales; family Acidobacteriaceae; genus Telmatobacter. The sequence goes on along the minus strand of PLKU01000037.1, from coordinate 6,311 downwards.
ACAGTTAGCACACCGAAGGTGGAGGTGTTTTACTGGGTGACCATCATGTTTTCGCAGACTCTGGGCACCGCGCTTGGTGACTGGACCGCCGATAGCGAAGGACTCGGGTATGGTGGCGGGGTGGTATTTTTCGGCGCGCTGCTTGTCGTGGTGGCTGCATTGCATTTTTGGACGAAAATCTCGAAGACGGTGCTCTTCTGGGCGGCCTTTATTCTTACGCGTCCGCTCGGCGCCGTGGTCGGCGACCTGCTCGACAAGCCTTTGTCGGATGGCGGCCTCAACCTGAGCCGCTATTCAGCTTCTGCTGTGCTGCTGATTCTGGTGTTCGCATTCATTCTGATCCTTCCGCAGAAGGCCGGAAAGCATCCGAGCACAGAAGAAAAGGCAGGCTGAAGTGGCCTACATCGGCCTCAATCCCCAAAAAGATCGGCGATCTTCTGACGCAAGGCGGCCATGCTCTGTGTCAGCTCCGCGACGGTAGCCTCCAGTTGCGTGACGCGCTCTTCCAGCCCAGTCTCCGAGCCTGCAGTCACCCCGCCCTCATGCCTGACAATTGCATTCTCCGCCGCAAGGGCGGACTCCACATTGCCCGAAAGCAAATGCGCATAGCGGGATTCCTTGGTGCCCGGCTGGCGTGGCAATACGGTTGCCAGCGGCGGCTCCCGATCCATCAGCTTTTGGAGGCCGGCCAGCACCTCGCCAATTTCATCAAAGCGGTGCAGCCGATCTGTCCGCCCGCGCAACTCTCCCGGCGTTTGTGCACCGCGCAGCAACAGCACACACAGCAGCGCTGTTTCTGCCCTGCTAAAGTTGAATGCTTCGCCCAGCCAATGCTCGTACTTGGTCACGCGCCCGTCGGCGGTACGAGCCCGGCCCGCCAGCCGCAAATCTTCGAGACCATGCAAAGCCTGCCGAAGAGCTTCTTCATCCAGATCCATCACCGGCTCACGATTCGACCGCTGGTTGCAAGCATTCATCAGCGCCTTCATCGACATCGGATAGTAGTCCGGCGTGGTCACTTCCTTCTCAATCAATGCACCCAGAACGCGGGCTTCGACAGCGGTCAGCACAATCGGCTCAGAAATCGGCATACGTCAATTCTCCCACCGCACCCTCAATGAACGGGGTGCGGAATGTCACCGCGATTCCGCCGCGACAGACGGAAGGAAATGGAATGCTGCGAGCCAGCGCGCATCACTTCTCGTCCGGCGCCTTCTTCACTTTCGGCCCGACCAAGATCTGAACTCCCATATAGGCAATCCAGTTCGGCTCGCTGTTTTGCGGAGTGACCGCCTGAATTCCGCGCCCGCCCATGAAGAGCAGCCGCAAGTTTCCTGCGCGATCGAGCGTCTGACGCCCGCCCACATCCAAAGTCAACTGGCGTTGCTTGGGAGCACCGTCAATGCTATTTGCATCCTGCAGGTCGTAGAGCTCCCCGTAAATCTCCAGCCGGTCACTCAACTCGTGTCCCACGATCAGCCCGCGCCCCCAGCGGTCGGGTACCTTCTGGTTACCGAACCATCGGCCCACTTCGCCGTTGAAGGTGATCGGCCCCAACTTTGTGGTTGCTTCCAAAGGCAAATAAAACTGCGGCCCCGGCTCCACGATACCGCGCCGCACTGCGCTTGTTGGGTTGTTGATTGACAACTGAGGATACGTGCCCAGGGAGAAATCCATGTTGTCGTCGGACTTGGGTTCCCCTGCCTTGTGGTGCTCAAAGAAACGCCATTTGACGCCCGGAAATGACTCGCCCAGTCCAGCGCGGGTGGTGTTGTTCTCGTCGGTGGCTGCGGCAAGAGGCACTTCGTACTTGAGTTGAATGCGGTCACCCCAGCCGTAGTTCAAATCGATATCGGGCAACTGGTAGCTGGAGTACCCAGGGTTGTGGTTCGCGATCCAGCCTATATTGATCTCCCATTGCCGATTGCCCGGCGTGCCTGGGTCGTCCGTGATAAACGGCGGTCCGCCCTGTGCATGAGCCACAGTTGCGCCGCTCGCCACCACAAATACAAGAAGCAGTTGAAGCAGTTTCCGCATTCAGATAACCGGAGCACTCCATTGGACCAACGCCACAAATTCAAGAGGTGCCTTCGCTTAAACTAACATCCCTGCCCAGTAGCAAAGCTTAAGATTGCTTGCATGGAAACCACAACGATTGCCGGCGCAGAAGTATCACGGATCGGCCTGGGAACCTGGGCTATCGGGGGACTGGAGTGGGGTGCCGTCCCCGAGGACGTAGCCATCGCCACCTGCCTCAGCGCTGTTGATTGCGGCATCAACCTCATCGACACCGCTCCCATTTACGGCCATGGTCGTTCCGAGGAGATTATTGGCAAAGCCATCCGCCTACACGGCCGTCGTGAAGCTTTTTACATCTCTACCAAGGCCGGCCTGGAGTGGAACGAACGAGGAGTGATTGCCAACTCTACCACCACCCGTCTGCGCCACGAGCTCGAAGATAGCCTGCGTCGGCTGGGTACAGAATTCATCGACCTCTACCAGGTTCATTGGCCGGATACCCGCATTCCGATTGCAGAAGTGGCTGGTCTTATGGCCGATTTTCAGCGCGAAGGCAAAGTCCGTGCGCTTGGAGTGAGCAATTTCAGCGTGGCTCAGATGCAGGAGTTCCGTTCCGTCGCCCAACTCGCCTCAGATCAGCCGCCCTACAACTTGTTCGAGCGCGCAATCGATAGCGAAACTTTGCCCTGGTGCGCGGCCAACAACGTTGCCGTCATCACCTATAGTTCCCTCTGCCGTAGCATGTTGGGCGGGCGGGTTCATCGCGGCATGACGTTCGACGCAAACGACATTCGCAGCGCCGATCCCAAGTTCCAGGAGCCCCGCTTCGGCCAGTACATCACCGCCGTCGAGCGGCTCAGGGCGTTTGCCAGAGATCGCTACGGAAACACTGTGTTGGCGCTGGCCGCGCGCTGGGTCCTCGATCGCCCGGGAATCTCCGTCGCTCTGTGGGGCGCGAAACGGCCCGAGCAACTGGATGCAGTGGCTGGTGTGCTTGGCTGGAGCCTCGACTCCGCGGCGCTGGCCGAGATCGACCGGATCGTTACGGAATCTGTGACCGACCCCGTCGGGCCTGAGTATCTAACGCCGAAGGTGCGGGAGGACTAAAGCCGGCAATTCGCTTGAGCCATTGGGCTAGGAATGAAGCGTTTCCGGTTTGCGGCCAGCAACCTCCGCGACCAGGATCATGAGAGCGCCCACAATCCAAAGGACGTGGCCAATCATCGGGATCATTTTATCGATCGCAAAAAAGATCCAGGTTGCCACCATGCAAACCAGGATTGCCATGGCAAGAAATCGGCGAAGTCTGGCAAACTTTGGCGCGAGACTCAAGCCGATATAGAGAAGCACGAACGGATTGATCCATCCGCTCATGGCTGCAAGAAAGCCGGAAGATTCATATGTGTCGAGACGAACCGTCGCGGTCAAGGCGATCTTTGCGCACTCCCAACCTTCGAAAGGCGCTAAATCTGTCGAACTCCCTGAGTCCCTGACTGCCGGCAGAAAAAACGCCGCCACAAAGATGCAAAATCCAAGGGCCTGACAAATCAAAATGGTGCGCGGGCACTCCGCGAGCCGGCTGCCGATCGACATGACATTACTCTTTCCAGGTTCGCACGGCTTGCATGCGGACGCGTTCATCCTGAACAGAGCATCATAGTCGATGACTTGCTATAGCGGTTGCCCTCAGAGCCGCCACGCCTCGTCAAGTGAGCGGGACCTGGGGGTAACCAGGCCCAACACGATCACCGGTGGCGGATGAACGTTCCGCTCTGCAGCTCGCTTGCGGCCTGCCGCAGCTCAGCCTGCGTGTTCATGACAATCGGCCCGTACCAGGCTACCGGCTCCTCAAGCGGCTTGCCTGAGACCAGCAGGAACCGAATCCCCTCAGGCCCCGCCTGCACCACGATCTCGTCTCCGCGATCGAAGAGCACCAGCGAGTGGTTCTTGGCGTCGTAGACCGGAGCCGCATTGGGATCGACTCCAGACTCGGTCAACACAGCCTGCGGGTTGGATGCGTCGCGGAACGTCCCCGCGCCCGCAAACACATAGGCAAATGCGTTTCGCGTGGTCTCCACCTTGATACGCTTGCGCGTATTCGGTGGAACGGAGATGTCGATGTAGTGCGGGTCGGCAGCTACTCCCTCCACTGGCCCCTGCTTGCCCCAGAACTCACCGCAGATGATGCGCGCCCTGGTCCCATCGTCCTCGGTCACCTCGGGAATGGCGGCAGAGGGAATGTCCTGGTAGCGCGGGTCCGTCATCTTGAGCGCTGCGGGCAGGTTGGCCCAGAGTTGGAACCCATGCATCCGCCCTTGCGCATCACCTTTTGGCATCTCCTGGTGCAGAATGCCGCTGCCCGCGGTCATCCACTGGACGTCTCCGGCGGTCATGCGGCCCTTGTTGCCCAGGCTGTCGCCGTGCGCTACCTCCCCGGCCAGCACATATGTGATGGTCTCGATTCCACGATGCGGGTGCCACGGAAACCCGGCAAGATAATCCGCCGGATTGTCGTTGCGAAAATCGTCCAACAACAGAAATGGATCGAACTCCTTCGTCTTTCCAAACCCAAAAGCGCGCTGCAATCTGACGCCGGCCCCCTCAAGGGTGGGCGTTGTTTCAAGAATCTGCTTCACCGGACGAAGCGACATGGTTGACCTCCTCTGCCTTACACAAGATTGGATGCGCGAGGGTGATATTCGTTGCAACAAGCACTTTGGCCGACCACTCGCGCGTCACTGGCTCTTGCCGCTTCAGGCCTTGATGAACTGTACATCGAGGGTGATGGTTACGTCCTCGCCTACCAGCACTCCGCCAGTCTCCAATGCCGCATTCCAGCCCAGGCCAAAGTCCTTGCGATTGATCTTGGTGGAGGCGGCAAGCCCGATGCGCAGGTTGCCCCAGGGGTCCTTGGCAGGCTCGCTGACTTCCTCAACGGAAAAAACGACGCTCTTGGTGACGCCAAGCAAGGTGAGGTCGCCGGTAACCGCATAGTCGCTGCCGCCGTTGGAAGCCACTTTGGTGGATTTGAATGTAATTGCAGGAAACTTCTCTGTATCGAAGAAGTCGGCGCTCTTCAGGTGGCCATCGCGCTGCGCGTCGCTGGTGTTGACCGTCGTCACGTCGATCGAGGCTTCCACGCTGGACCCGGTTGGGTCGGCAGGATTGAATTTCAATACGCCGGACAGACCGGTGAAGTTGCCCTTTACGTTGGAAATCATCATGTGCTTGACCTTGAACTGAGCGGTGGAGTGCGCCGGATCGAGGTTCCAGGTGGTCAGGGTGGCGGGGGTTGCGGTTGAGGTGCTCATCTGTGTTTCTCCTTTTCAGTTGGTTGGATGCAGCAGAATGATATTCGTTGCAACAAGTATTTCCCAGACTGCGGCCGGGTCCCTGAGAACCCGCACTGCAACTTCGTCCACAAGATAGAATTTGCCTGAAGCAGAGAGTTGAGCCAGGAATGCGACCATTCTTCCTACCCCGGGTGCCCCAGGTCTCGCTTTTGAGACCTGGGNNCGCCGATCAGGCTTGGCTTGAGCACAAGGGTGCCGTCTCCCGCCTCGTCTTTCCACGCCAGATTCACGCCCTTGGCCACGGCTCTGTTGAGCAATCGGCCGTCCATGAGCTCCAGCGCAGCCTGCTAGCCATCTTTCCCACCCTCGACGGCGAGCACGGCAGAGACGTAGGAACCACCGCCCGCGGCAGGGCAGCTCTCGCCGGCCAGATCGTTGTTGGAACCGTCCAGGAGGTCCACGCAGCCTTCCCTGGCCTGCCCGTCCCCACTGACCTTGAGCCGGAGGGCTACTGGCTCTACTGGCAAGGCTCCGGTGACAGCTTCATGGTCGTAATCGCGGGCGCGGATCAAGCCGGCGTGCTCTATGGCACGTTCGCTTTTCTCCGCAGTCCTGCAGCGGACAAAATCCTCAAGCTAGGCGAGCGGCCCCTCCGCTCCCACCCCGCCATGCCCGTCCGCTGGGTCGACGAGTGGGACAACCCGGACGGCTCGATTGAGCGCGGCTATGGCGGCCGGTCAATCATCTTTGAAGGCGGCAACGTCCGTCAGGACCTGGCACCGGTGGCAGAGTACGCACGGCTTCTTGCCTCCATCGGCATCAACGGCTGCAACGTGAACAATGTCAACGCCGCGCCCCAACTGATCGACTCCGACCATATCAAACAGTTGGCCCGCATCGCCGACGCAATGCGCCCCTGGGGGGTCCATCTTGCCCTGAGCGTGGCCATCGCCAGCCCGCAGACCATCGGCGGCCTCGGCACATATGACCCGCTCGATC
>PLKU01000280.1 GCA_003140705.1 Acidobacteriaceae bacterium | reverse complement strand
GCCTGCAGGTGTGGATCACCACCATGACCCGCAACCTGCTGATCGACAACTTCCGCAGGACGCGCAACCAGCGTGCGACGTCATCCCTGGACGACGGTTGGGAGTCTACCGAAGAGCTGAGACCCGTTGACCGGCTGGTTCAGAAAGGCCCATCGCCGCACGAGTCGGCCGCGCAGAAGGAACTCGCCGCGATGGTGCAGAACGCCCTCGCCAAGGTCTCTGTCGAGCTGCGCGAAGCGGTGATTCTCCGTGATCTGCAAGATATGGACTACAAAGAGATTGCCCAGGTGCTGGGCATACCTGAAGGGACGGTCAAGTCCCGCATCAGCAGAGGTCGTGCGGAACTAGCACGGCTGCTGGAACGTAATAAACGGGAGGTGATGTAATGGCAGAGCGCACAAACATTCCGAACTCTCCAGCCTGCGGGCTTTGGGAGACACTTTTGGCCGACGCGTTGGACGGGCTGTTGAATCCCAACGACGAGGCTACCTTTACCGCGCACATGGCCGTCTGCCCGGCCTGCACGACACTGTTTGAAGATGCACGGCGCGGGCGCGAGTGGCTTGAGTTTCTCTCGCCCGAGCCGGAGGTTCCCGCAGGGCTTTTAGATAAGATCCTGGCGCAGACCGGCCCTGGGCAGGTGGAAGGCTTCGGCCTGGTAGCTGGCGGCGCCGGTGTATTGCCCATTCCACACAGCTCTACCCCGGCAAGCAGAGGCTGGCTGGGTGGCAGCAAGAGCATTGCCCCTCGTTGGCAGCGGCCTGGCATTCTTGGCCTGGTTGCGGCGCAAGCGCGCCGGTTTGCCGAGCCCCGGCTGCTGATGACCGCAGCAATGGCATTCTTCACCATCGCCCTCACACTGAACCTGACCGGTGTCCGTTTGAGCGAGCTGCGCCTCGCCGACCTGCGCCCCAGCGCAGTGCGCTCGTTCATGGAGCGGAGGCTGACCATGGCCTCCACGCCGATCATCCGCTATTACGACCACCTTCGCTTTGTATATGAGGTTCAGTCCACGATGCGTCAGCTGCGTGGAAACGCCGAAAGCCAGGGCGGGGGAAGCGACAACCAGCAAAAGCTGAAAAACGATGCGCCGGGTGAGTCAAAACAGACCCCTGGACGCAAAGATGGAGGATCCCGCGTGGACCCTCCGCAACAGTCGGGAACCCCGACTTCCAACGATTCAAGTGACTATTTGGAGACCTCCCTAACGTTTCAAGCTCAGCCCGCGCACTCCGGCGGCTCCGCAATGGCACTACGGGGAAGGAGCACAGTATGGACTGCGTAAATCACACCGGTACGACCGCAACCGCTTATTGCCAGACATGTGGCAAGCCCCTCTGCGCAAGCTGCGTCCGCAACGCAGCTGCAGGCCAGATTCTCTGCGAGCCCTGCCAGGCATCATGGCAGGCCTTTCAACAACCATTTGTGGTCCCGTCGAGTGGGCCCAACCCTTCAGCAGCCGCGGTACTGGGACTCATACCTGGAGTCGGCGCCATGTACAACGGGCAGTTCTTCAAGGGACTTATCCACGTAGTCATCTTTGCCGTGCTGGTAAGCATCACGGAGTACCACGGGATCTTCGGCATCTTCATCGGCGCCTGGTGCCTCTACCAGTCGTTTGAGGCGTTCCACACCGCCAAGGCGCTGCGCGAAGGCCAGCCTCCGCCCGATCCCCTGGGACTGAATGAGGTGGGCAACTGGCTGAATCTCGGCTCTCGGCACCATGGTCCGGGGGCGCCTCAGGCCGGCCCAAATCCAGGCCCCTATGCACCCGGCCCTGCAGCTCAGGGTACGGCGGGCCCTGCTGCCGGCGGCTATCAGGCTGCTTACCCAGGAACGTATGAACAGGGCGTCTATCAGGCTCCCTATTCGACGCCACCTCCAGGCTTTACGCCGGAGCCTACCGAGTACTGGCGCCCGCTTTTCTGGAGGCGCAAGGAGCCGATTGGCGCCGTGATCCTGATCGGGCTGGGACTGATTTTCCTGCTGGACCGTCTCGATATTTTCAGCGGCCGACTGCTTGAATTTGCCTGGCCGGTGCTGCTCATCGGAGTCGGTGTCTGGATGATCGTTCGTCGTGTCGGAGATACGAGAGGAGGTTCCAAGTGAACCGCTACATTATGATTCGCCGTCTTCGCGGCCCCGCTTTTCTTCTTCTGATCGGTGTGATCGCGCTTTTGCACGAAGGCCACCTCATCCAGGGCTTCTGGAGCCTTTTTTGGCCGCTGGCGCTGATTCTGGCCGGTGTGATCATGCTGGCTGAACGTGCGGCACTGGCTTCGGAAGGGGGCTACTCGCAAGTGCCCTATCCTGGCGGCCCTTACCCGGGTCCCGCAGATCCAGGAGCAACGACAGGCACAGCGTATTCAGACCCGCAGACGTCCATTGTCCCCGCGGTTTCACACGATTTTGACAAGGATTCAAATGGAGGGCAGTCATGAGCAGCGTACCTCCCAACATGCCACCGGGCGGCGCACGGCCCCCTTATCCACGGTACGATCCAAAAACCCAGTATCGCGTCTACCGCGAGCAGCAGAAGGCTGCATGGCGGGCTCAGCGCGAAGCCTGGAAAGCACAGCGTTACGCCTGGAAGGCTGGGTACGTAGGTGCCTACGGACCGCGCGTTCCCTCAATCGTCGGCCCCGTGATCCTGGTGGGCGTCGGCATCGTTGCCTTGTTGGTTGTGACCGGTCATATTGCCGGCGAAGATTTCTGGGGCTGGTATGGACGCTGGTGGCCTCTGTTGCTGATCGGTGCTGGGATCGCCCTTATCGGCGAGTGGGCGCTCGACATGCGGCGCGAGACACCGGTTCGCCGCAGCGGCAGCTTTGTGGGCATCCTCATCTTGCTCGCCATCCTCGGCTTTGGCGCCTCTGGATGGCACCATATGAGGCCCTGGTTCAACCATATGGGCGATGAAGGCGGGATGAATGACGACTTTTTCAACGCTTTTGGCCTGCCGCAGCACGACATGGACGAGCAGGTGCTGAGTTCGCAAATTCCGGCAAACTCCGCCGTGCAAATTGAGAACCCGCGCGGGGACGTGAGCATCACTTCAGGCGACGGACCCAACATCGAGGTGCATGCCCACGCTGTGGCTTTCGCCAGCACAGACAGCGATGCGAACAAGATCTTTGCCGCCGAGGCTGGCCACGTCACAGTCAACGGCAACTCCGTGACCGTCAAGTCTGATGGCAACGACAACGGCCGCCTCAACCTCACGGTGACCGTACCCAAGTCTGCCAGGGTCACGATCAATGCTGGCAGAGGGGATGTAACGGCTGCCGGGCTTGGAGCGGGGATCAGCGTGACCGCGCCACACGGCGACGTGCACCTGAGCGCGATTTCAGGCTCGGTGGAGATGCACTTTTCTGGTGGCAAGCACGACTTCTCAGCCCACCAGGTGGATGGCGACTTGATCACCGACGGCGACTGCAACGACCTGACCCTGTCAGAGATCAAGGGAAAGATCGTACAGAACGGCGAGATTCTCGGCGACGTGCATATCGAGAACATCGGCGGACCGGTACATCTTCACACCTCGGTCACCGACCTGCAACTGGCCTCGCTTCCCGGCGACCTGACCCTCAACTCCGATGACCTCCGCGTGGCAGAAGCCAAGGGACCGGTTCACGTGACCACACACTCCAAGGATGTGGACCTCAACCAGATCTACGGCGACAGTTCCGTTGACGATCGCGACGGCACCATCTCAGTGGAGCCGGCCGGCGCCTACGCGATTGACGCGAAGAACGGCAAGGGAGACATCGAAGTGACGTTGCCGCCAAACGCATCCGCCACTGTGGACGGCCACGCGCGTAATGGCGATATCGTCACTGAGTATGCTCTCTCTGTCAGCGGAGACGAGAACAAGACCGTCAATGGCAAAATCGGATCCGGTGCTTCGAAAGTGGTTTTGAATGCAGACAACGGCGACGTGCGCATCAAGAAGGGTGCAGCCTTCCCTGCCACGCCACCGACGCCGGTCGCTGATACCGTACCCAAGGCTCCGCCGGCCGCGAACGCGCCTCACCTGAAGGCTCCCAAGGCAGCACCGCCGACACAACCGGTCACGCAGTAAGAACACTTGCTGCTGACAAGAACAAGCTGGCGCAAGAGGCAACCCCTCTTGCGCCTGTTCTGTTGAATCGGGTACACGGAGGATCGTCCTTCCTCCATTCACCAGACGAAGGGGATCAGCCGGAACCTTGTTTTTTTGCAATATTCAATGTAGCCGGGCAGTTCCTTGCGCAGGACCTTCTCCTCGTTGAGCAGGCGAATGACGTAGAAGAACACAAGCAGCACGAATGCGGGCAGCGTGACGGAGGATCCCAGCGCCAGCGGCGAGAAGACCCACAAAATTGCGGCGCCAGCGTACAGCG
>PLKU01000374.1 GCA_003140705.1 Acidobacteriaceae bacterium | reverse complement strand
GGCGCTCCGCACTGGGATGCACACGCGGGCGGACTACTCATTGGCCTGCGTCGCGACACTAAACCGGGAAACATTGCGCGCGCGGCGCTTGAAAGCATCGCCTTCCAGGTGGCCGACGTCCTGAAAGCTGTGGAAAGCGAGACGACGCCCCTGGCGGCACTGCGCGTCGATGGTGGTGCCTCAGTCAACAATCTGCTGATGCAGTTCCAGGCCGATCTGTTAGGTGTGCCGGTTGTGCGTCCACAAGTGACTGAAACCACTGCGCTGGGAGCGGCCTACCTGGCAGGGCTGGCGACAGGATTCTGGGCCGGGCCAAAGGAGTTGCGTCAGAAACGTGAGGGCGACGTCCGCTTCGAGCCAAAGATGGCCGCATGCGAGCGGGCAGAACGGTTGGGTCGCTGGCAGAGAGCCGTTGAGCGGGCGAAGGGCTGGGGCGATTAAGGGAATTTCTTGCCAGCGAAGCCGCCTGATTCGTCAGCTCGAGGGTAAATGCCGCGGGCTGCCGTCTCTCGTGTCAAACTGACCTTGGAGAAACCGCATTGAACCAACGAAGAATTGTCTCGTTTCTGCCCGCCGCCACTGAAATGGTTTACGGGTTGGGCCTCGGCGATCAGCTGGTTGGAGTCTCGCACGAATGCGATTTTCCTGTCGAAGCAAAGTTGAAACCAGTCGTGGTTCGTCCATCGATCGCCCTTGAAAAAATGAGCTTGCGCGAGATTGATGCTGCGGTTGCTGAGCGGATTCGCAGTGGTGGCAGCCTCTACGAGGTGGACGAAGATCTGATCCGCGAACTGAAGCCCGATCTGATTCTGACCCAGAATTTGTGTCAGGTCTGCGCTACTTCCGGCAACGATCTGGCCTCCGTGCTGGAACTGCTCCAACCCGCACCTGAAATCCTCTGGATGAGCCCGCACTCGCTGGCCGGAATCTTTGAAAACATCAGGGAGTTGGGCCTGACAACCGGTCGCTTGGCCAAGGCGGAGATATACATCGACGATTGCCGTAAGAGGCTGAAAAGAATATCTGAGCGGTCAAGCCAAATTGCCAGGCGGCCCCGTGTCCTCTGCATGGAGTGGGCTGACCCGGTCTACTGCGCTGGGCACTGGGTTGGGGAGATGGTTGAGCTTGCGGGTGGAACCGATGAGCTGGCCCGCAAAGAGACAGATTCTGTGCGCATCCCGTGGTCCGACGTGCTGGACTGGTCTCCCGAGATCATCGTCTTCACGCCTTGCGGCTTCAATCTTGAAAAGGCCCTCGAACAGGTAGGGCATCTTGAAAGCCAACCGGGCTGGGCTGATCTTCCCGCGGTGCGCAACCAGCGCGTATATGCCGTTGACGCGAATTCTTATTTCGCTCGTCCCGGCCCGCGCGTGGTTGATGGAACAGAACTGCTGGCCCACCTGATCCATCCCGACATGTTTGGCTGGAATGGTCCGGCCGATGCGGTTCGAGCTGTTTCCAGATCGAGTGACTGTGCATCAAAGATAAGGATGAAGACCTGCCCCGAATGCGGCAATGCCTTCGAATGCAAAATGGGCGGCTGCTGGTGCAACGATTTGCCACCGCTGAAGCCATCCACTGCCCCCGGCGCCGATTGTCTGTGTCCGACATGCCTGGCAAGTGCGGTGAAGGCCAGTGCAAGGTGAAGGCAAGTCCAATTTGATGGAGGTTTCCGATGGCCGCTGTGTGTAGTCATGTTGCGGAACACTTGAAGAAGGTCAAGCCGGCGACGAAGGGCTGCGAAGAATGCCTCAAGATGGGCGATACGTGGCTACATCTGCGCATGTGCCTCGAATGTGGACACGTGGGCTGTTGCGACTCGTCAAAGAACCGTCATGCGCGTGCGCATTTCCATGCAACGCAACACCCGTTGATTCAATCTGCCGAGCGCGGCGAGGACTGGCGCTGGTGCTACATCGATGAGGTATATCTCTAGGGCTTCTCGCATTCAGATCGGGGAGCCGCTACCTTCCTGCGAGTTGATACCAATCCAGCGGCCTAGCCCAATTCCACTTCAATCTTCTTGGTTTCAGCATCCAGCTTCGTGATCTTGAACGCGCGGATCTGGCCTGCGCTTACAGGCTCCGGCCCTGACGAAGCCGCGGGAGAGCTGCCTTGCCAGCGCGCTTTCAGCAGCGAGGAAAGGCTGGAAAGGTCGGGCTTTGCCGCCACCGCTGCCCCGCTTTGTGCCTCGGGCTCTGCTGCACGGGTTGGGGTGCCACTCAATCCCGCGAACACTCCCGTGCGGCAGGTGGCGCGGATGCCCTCACCAAGTTCGATGTGGATCAGGGTTGGTGATTGCTCAACCACGCGGCCAGAGACCTGGTCCCCAACGTTGTGCTCGGCGATGTACTCATCGATGCTCGTCGGGACCAGCTGCTTCATGCTGAGCTTGATCTGGCGCTTTCCTGTGTCGATAGCCAGAATCTGGGCTTTCACCACCTGGCCTGCGCGCAGCACATCCTGAGGATGGTTGATGCGCTTGTCGGCGCTGATCTCGCTCACATGAATCAGGCCTTCGATGCCATCTTCCAACTGGACGAAAGCGCCGAAGTTCATGAGCTTGGTCACCGGGCCTTCGATCTGCGAGCCTACCGGGAACTTCTGCGGAGCATTGAACCAGGGATCTGTCAGAGTTTGCTTCAGACCGAGAGCGATACGGCGCTCTTCGGGCTTGACCGAGAGAATGACGGCGTCGACGCGGTCGCCCTGCTTGAGGATGTCGCCGGGGTGGCGGAGCTTCTTGCCGTAGGACATTTCCGAAATATGGATCAGACCCTCCACACCGGGCTCGATCTCGACGAATGCCCCAAAATCGGCGAGCCGTGTCACGGTTCCGGTAATGCGCTGACCGGCGAGCAGGCGTTCCGGCGCCTTCTCCCAGGGCTCGGCCTGCAACTGTTTCAGGCCGAGTGAGAGCTTTTTCGATTCGGGATCGATCTTGAGGATCTTTACTTGGAGCTGCTGGCCCACGGTCAGAACGTCTTCGGGCTTTGTGACCCGGCTGTGGGCGATATCGCTCACATGGAGCAAGCCGTCAACTCCGCCCAGGTCGATGAACGCGCCGTAGGGCATCAGGGTGCGCACCGTGCCAGCGAGCACGTCTCCCGGCTTCATAGCCTCAAAGTGACCTTGCTGCGCGGCACGCGCTTGCTCTTCAAGCACCACGCGGCGATCGACAACAACATTCTCATCGGTCACGTCGAGTTTCGTGATGCGGCACGTGATCTCTGTGCCGACCAGTTTCTCCAACTCGACGGCATCGCGGGTCCCGCTGCGGCTGGCGGGCATAAACGCTCTCACGCCAACGTCTACGTTAAGCCCGCCCTTCACCAGCGCGGTCACCGTCCCCACCACAGCTGTCTTCTCAGCGAAGGCGGCTTCCAGAGCAGACCAGTCACGAGGCTGGGCCACTTTAAATCGGGACAGCTGGTAGTAGTGTTCTTCGTCGCGTCCTGTTACTGAGACGGGGACGGTATCGCCCGGCTTGACGTTCTCGGCATTGCGGTCAAACGCTGATCGCGGAAGAACGCCCTCTGTCTTGTAGCCGATGTCCAGAAACACCTGCTCGGCGGAGAGTGAAACGACAGTGCCCTGCAACTGTCTTGCGCCGGTCTGCGCCTTGTGAGTGTGGGACTTCTCAAAAGCTGACAGCAGGTCAGCGAATGATTCAGTGGACTCCTCAACTGAGTCACTTGGAGTTGCAGCGGACTTTGAGAGACTGTTGCCTGTCGTGTTGTGTGCGTCGTTTGTCATTTTGTGTATCGTTTCATTCTCACACGAGCCGGTGCATTTGCATGAACCTGGCTGGGCGAGCTTTCAAGTTTTCCATTCCGCAGCCAGATGACGCTGCTTAGATAGGGCATGCGGCCTTCCAGGTCACGAATCGTTCGTCGATCTCAAGGGAAGGTTGTCACTCTGGGCGTGGTGCGCGGCTTGGTTGATGTTGGACCGCCAGTGCTGTTGATGACGTTGCTGATTTCGCCAAGATTGTCGAGGGCGATGGCCACCATGTGATGGAATTTCACTCCGGGCGCCACTGGCACTTCGATGGCGCGGCTGAGCGTTACATTCGGATGGCGGAACACCGAGTAGACGCCAAGACCCCAGGCTTCGTGTGTCGTTACATTGTCAGCGACCTTATACGAGGCCCAGCCGTTGGTCCCAGTGGCACTCGTGTAGCTGGGCTGGTCCGGCGGGTCGTACGGGATCTCGGATTGATAGAAGTAGGTGCGCCCGCCGTTCCCGCTCCAAAGCACCTGGAACTGCTGGTGATGTTCGACAAACAGTCCGTAGATCGTCACATTGTCGCCATTGACCACCAGGCCGTTGGTACTGGTATTCGCGTTCCACCCGACGCCTGCCCCGTGGTCGGCACGCCAAATCCAGGTATGGTCAACGATGGTGTCGTGGCTGTTGATTTTCAGATTGATCCCGGCGCGCCCAACTCCCGCGCCACCGACCCGAAAGAAGACATCGTGCAGAGAGATCGGGTTCTTGGCGTGGCTCATGTGGCTGCCGTCCGCGCCAACCTGCAGCAGAACCGGTGAACTGGTAGCCGCAGCGTCAAATAGAAGGCCGGCTATGATGACGCCGTCCACATCTTCCGTGGTCATGGCTGCTGTGCCGTTCGTGGGGCGCAGCGTGGCGAAACCAAGACCCATGACGACGGCGTTGGGCCGCGTCACGCGAATCGCTTCAGCCAAGTCGTAAATGCCTGGCGTGAAAAGGAGGTTCTTTCCCTGAGCGAGCTGCGCATTGATGGCGGCCGCGGTGTCCACTCCGGGGTGGGCGATGTAGAACTTCGAAAGCGGGATTGACTTCCCGGGTGTGGACCCCGAGTGCCAGGAAATGCCCGCGGAGTCGGTCACAAGTGATGGCACGCGGACGCTATAGTTCCCCATCGCATCCACTTGAAGGAAAGGCTTTTCTCGAACGATGGGAGTCTGGGCGATCTTGGTGTACGGGGGAGCGGGCCACTCGCCAGCGGGTGGATTGGAAACTCCGACGAACACCATGTTCCAGTTGGCGCCGGTCCAGCTGCCCCACTCGCTGTTGCGGCTGATCCATTGCTGCTGCGGACCTGCTCCCACGTTGNNGATCAGCGAGTCGGACATCCAACCGCCGCTGGCCCAGCCGCCGTTCTGATGAAGAACAATGTTGCCCAGGACATGCATTCTGCGGAAGGGAACAGCCTGCGAGACCGCCCACTGCATAGTTCCATTCGTTGTTCCACCCGTGGGGGTCACTGAAAACCCTTCGGCGGCGCGCCAGAATGTGCAAGTTGCGTTGTTTCTTGGCAGGCTGGCGTCGGCGTGAACGTTGCCGGTGATGTGCACATTGTCTGGAGAAACTCCCAGCCCGATCACCTCTGTGTAGAAGCCCACAGGAACGTCGACGTGGTATTCACCCGGCATGAAGAAGATCGCGTTGCGAGCGGGGCCAAACTCGCTGTGCTGCTGCACGGCGTAAACCTTGTCGATCTGCCCCTGGATGGCCGCCGAAGGCATGGAGGGATCGAGCACAAGCACATTCGGGCCGAAGTCTGGCTTGCTGGCGGCTGCCAGAGGCACGCAGGAAAAACATGCCAGGAACAACGGAAGGATCGCTAACCGGATGGCAACACCCCGATCCTTCAAGATGCGAGGAGAAGAATGCAATGACTCTCTCATTGTTGTGCTTTCTACGGGGTTTGCTCGTCTGACCGCCAATGGCGACAAACTGCCAGCGGTCGTAAATTGCCCGCATCGTTGCCCGGTACATATGGTAGTCGCCCACGCGGAGATAAACAATCTGACCCTTTCGTTTCTGGACACGCAAAGGTGCTTAAGGCGAGAATTGCGCTTCATACCAAGAAAGGCTTGACCATGCAATCAATCACGCGGCGGGATTTCGTGAGGCTTGGTGCTGGCGCGGCTGCACTGAGCGCGGCAGTGCGGCCAACTGTGCTTGAAACGGTGGCATTTGCTGCCCAGGAGGCTGGCGGTGCTGCTTCAGGCCCAAAAGTTCGCTTCGTCTCCATTGGGACAGGGATTCGAGGATGCGACTTGCTCCGGGCAGCCCAGCTTGTTCCGAATGGGGTGCTCGTCGGAACCGCGGACCTGTACGACATGCATCAGCAGGCTGGGAAAGAGGCTTGGGGAGCGGACGTTCCAACGACACGGGATTACCACTTGCTGCTGGACCGGAAAGATGTGGATGCGGTGCTTGTGGCTGTACCAGACCACCAGCATCGCCGAGTTGTGCTGGACGCTGTGGCCGCCGGCAAGGATGTCTACTGCGAAAAGCCGATGAGCCACAACGTCGCAGACGGCCAGGCGATGGTGGAGGCGGTGAGCGCGGGCAAGCGCATCTTCCAGGCTGGAAGCCAGCGCGTAAGCAACATCGTCTATAAGAAGGCCGCCGAAATCTACGCCTCGGGGCGGCTGGGTGAAGTGCACCTGGTGGAAGGCCATTCCGACCGCAACTCGCCGTCGGGAGCCTGGGTGTATCCCATTCCGCCGGATGCGAACGAGCAGACGATCGACTGGAACGCGTTTCTTGGGGATGCGCCGAAGCGGCCCTTCGATGCAGCGCGGTTTTTCCGCTGGCGCTGCTTTGCCGACTACGGCGAGGGGGTGGCTGGCGATCTTTTCGTACACCTGCTGTCGGGATTCCAATGCATCAGCGCGATCAATACGGTTCCCACCCGGGCTTATTCCACAGGGAGCCTGACGCACTTCAACGATGGACGCGATTTTCCTGATTTGCTGGCGACGCTCTACGACTACCCGGGTGTAACTCTGAGCCTGCATTGCAACCAAAACAACGAGGCTGGCGAACCGATCATCTTCTACGGTTCCCAGGCCACAATGGTGATCAACGGAAACACGCTTACGGTAACTCCGCAGGACACCAGCCCGCGCCCGGAAGGGTACAGTCTTAACGGATGGACGGCCGCGGCAAAGCAGCGGTATCTGGATGAGTGGCACGCGGCAAATCCACCGCAGCCGCCAAAGTTGGCCGCGGTGGAGAGCTATACCGCGCCACAAGGCTACAACGATACCGCCGAACACATCGCCAATTTCTTCAACGCCATTGCCAAGCGGGAGCATGTGGTAGAAGACGAGGTTTTCGGCAACAATGCGGCCATTGCCTGCCATATGGCGAATCATTCGTATTTTCATCGCAGCGTGGCACAATGGGATGCGGCGACTCAGACGATCAATGGGTAGGCGTCCGATATTCCAAGGAGAGCAAGTGTATGAGCTTTACTTCGCGCAGGAAATTTATGCAGGCCACGGGCGCTGTAGCCGCCGCAGTGTGTGTGGGTGCTGACCGCTTGGCGGCCAAACCGCTCAACAAGCCCGTCGGTCTGCAACTCCACAGCGTGCGCGAGTTGCTTCCCAAGGACTTCGACGGAACACTCAGCAAGCTAAGAGCGGCGGGCTACACCGAAGTCGAAGCAGCCGGATACTTCGACAAGACTGCCGCAGAGTTTCGACATGCCATGGATGCGGCTGGACTGCGATGCGTCAGCACCCACCACCCGCTGGCAGCGCTGCAATCAAAACTTGATGAACTCATCGAGTACGGGCATGCGCTGGGGCTGGATTACATGATCTGTTCCTCATCGCATCGGCGCGATCCCGCTGCCAAAGGTCCGCTGGACCTGGACGACTGGCGTTGGGCGGCCCGCGAGCTCAACCGCATCGGAGAAAAGGTGAAGGCCGCCGGCATGACCTTCGGCGTTCATAACCACACACCCGAATTTGCAAGCGAGGGCGGCGTCGTGTTTTATGACGAGCTGCTGCGGCTGACCGATCCCAGGCTGGTGGTCTTTGAGATGGATTGCGGTTGGGTTGTGGCTGCCGGTCGTAACCCTGTGGACTACCTGAGCAAGACCCCCGAGCGCTTCCCGCTGCTGCACGTGAAGGACATGGCCAAAGAGGCAAGCGGCCAGTTCCACTCCACTGTCATGGGCCGGGGAGTCGTGGATTACAAGCCGATTTTGCGAGCCGCGACCGGGCTCAAGCACTATTTCATCGAGCAGGAAGAGTTCGACCTCGACACCATGGAAGCGCTGCGCCTCGATGCAGAGTACATGCGCAAACTGGATTTGTGATCAATAGCCCTGCAGTCTTTTCAGGTAGGCTTTGGATATGAGCGTATTTGACGAGAAGCGGGCTGAGCTGGACCGGTTTGAGTTTATGATGGGCGTAGAGCGGGGCAGGCTGGCCGTAGCCCTTGACCTGCTCACCGACTCGCTGATTATGGTCGGCCAACATGGGGTGTATTGCGCTTCGAGCCGGAATCCGGCCAAACCGGCGCTCGATCTGCAGGCGGTTCTGGCCGGCATCGAAGGCGCCAAGGCGTTGATCCAGAGTGTCATGGAAGAGCTCAGAGCACAAAGGGAAGCCGGACGGGCTGAAAGCGGCCTCGTCGGCTGAGTGCCTTCGGCAATCCAAAGTACGATATGCTGGATATGCGCGCCCGTAGCTCAGCTGGATAGAGCGAACGCCTCCGGAGCGTTAGGTCGGGAGTTCGAATCTCTCCGGGCGCACCATAAAAGATTGTCGGTGAAGGGCTTCAGGATGCGTCCCGATGTGGATGCCGGCTCCCAGGGCAATCAAATACATCCCCGATTCCGTGATCCCAACAAAAGTGGGCAATTAGACTTGTAGAGAGCCTGTGTTGGGAAAAGCACGCAGGCCAGATAAGGCGAACATGCACTTCAACTTCAATTTTACGGCACTCCAAATTCTTTGGACACTTACGTTCGCGGCGCTGATGGTGCTGCTGGTGGTTCTTCTGGGTCGGGATCGGATGCGGTTCTTCCCGTGGTTCACAGCGAGCATTGTGCTGACAGCCCTGCGGTTGCTCACCAGCAGACTGCTCTTCGGAAAGCTGCCCCCGATGCTGTTGAACGAGATTTTCATCGCCATCGCCGATCTATTGGCTCTCCTCGGTCTGCTGGTGGTCGTGGAGATGGCGCGGCGGGCGTTCAAGGGGCTAGGCCGTGCACAGTGGATCGCAAATGCTGCAGGGGCCTTGGTGGTCGCCGGCTTCGTGGTGGCGTTTTGGGGACCGTGGCCCGCATGGAAGACCTTGAAAGTGGACTCCTTGGTGGCCGGATTGCGGCTCATGCAGCTGCTTGCTCAAAAGCTCGATCTGCTGGTCAACGTGCTGACCGTGGAACTGGGGCTGCTGGTTGTGTTGTTTGGGCGTCGCTTCGCGGCAGGATGGCGCAGTCATACTCAGCGGATTCTCATCGGGCTCTCAACCTTGGCCATAGCGCAGATGGCGGTGCAAGGGGTATGGCAGTTGATTGCCATGAAGGCAGTGCCGTCCACCCAGGCAGAATACGAGCGGTTATTGGCACTGCGGGACAAGGTTTTCAACTCCGGCGGTGCTGTGTATGTCGTCGTAATAGTGTGGTGGATTGTTTGCTTGTGGATCGACGAGCCTGGACCGAAAGCCCTTGCCGACGTCACCGGTGAAGATGTCCAGAGCGAAGCGTAACGCCAATACACTTGTAGGAACGAGAACCGCGCAGCACTGTGCGAGGCAGCCAGTCTTCTATTCCCTATTTCAAGCCTGTCAAATGTGACAGCTTGCCTGTCCGCGCTTTTCAAGATAGCGCTGGTGGTACTCTTCCGCTCGCCAGAAGGTCTGGGCGGGCTCAACTTTCGTGACAATGCGTTTGGGCTTGAAGTGGCCTGCGGCAGTGAGCTGCTCAATCTTGGCGAGGGCTTGGGCTTCCTGCTCGGCCGAGTGGTAGAAGATTGCGGAGCGGTACTGTGTTCCCCAGTCAGGACCTTGGCGGTTGAGGGTCGTGGGGTCGTGAAGCGCAAAAAATGCGTCGAGCAGCTGCTCGAAGCTAACCTGTGCGGGGTCGAAGTCGAGCTCCACAACCTCGGCATGCCCCGTCGAATCGGTACAGACGTCTTTGTAGCTGGGCCGCTCGAGCTGGCCGCCCTCATAGCCGACCGCGGTTGATATTATGCCTGGAATTGCGGCAAACGCGGCTTCAACACCCCAGAAGCAGCCAGCTCCAAATGTTGCTTTTTCAGTAGTCATGGTAGATGAGATGCGCTTTGGGCGAATTCGGTAACAATTTCAGGATGTCAGGTTGTAGATGAGACCGTAGGGGTCTTTTACATAGGTTCTCGGGAAGTCAGGCTCATCTTTGACCATCACGCAGCCTCTCTTTTGCAAGCGGATCTTGGCCGCTTCAACACTGTCAACCGTGACCTCAAGAACGGGCCCCAACGCCGGCCCGCGTTCAATGAAGAGATTGATGTGCGGGCCGTGCAAGCTGATCATCCCTGGATCTTCACCGGTAATCTCGAAGCCTAGCTGCTCAACGTAGAACGATGCAGCGGCCATTGGGTCAGGCGCTTGGATAAGGATGTCCGTGCCAAAGCTGTTGGCCATGGAATTTCCTTTCGTTTTTGCGGACAGGCATGTATAGCTTACGACATCGCGGCGCGTTCAATCTCTGCGATGTCGATCTTCTTCATCGTCATCAAGGCCTGCATCGCCTTTGGATTCTGGATGAGCTCCGGCAGCCGTGCCGGCACAATCTGCCAGCATAGCCCGAACCTGTCTTTCAGCCAGCCACACGCAATCTCGCTTCCCCCGGGTGTGAGTTTCGACCAATAGTCATCCACTTCCTGCTGCGAGTCGCAGCGAACGACGAACGACACCGCCTCAGTGAATTTGTGGCTCGGNNCGACAACCAGGGAGAAGGCGTCGGTGAATGGGTGTCCCGCGCCGCCGTTGAGCGCGGTGAACTTCTGCCCGTCAAGCTCAAAGGCAATCGTAAGGATGCTCCCTTTCAGCAAAGCCCCGACTTCGGGAGCGTGCAGTTCGCTGAGCCGGCGCGAGTTCTTGAACACGGTCAGATAAAACTCGACGGCCTCTTCAGCATTTGAGTCGAACCATAGAAACGGCGTAATGCGGGGGAAGTTTTCAAGGGTGCCCATGCAGACCTCCTGATGACTGGATTGGCAAACCGGCATGCTGATGCGAGCGTTGCACTCGAATGAAAGCGGTCCGGAGTGCCGCTCAAAAACTTTTTAAGCTGACATCGATTGGTACCGGTGCCAATGATGTCCTGAAGGGAAGATCGAAGCCATGAAAATGCACACGTATCTCAACTTTGGCGACAATTACGCTCAGGCTTTTCGTTTCTACGAACAGCATCTCGGCGGAAAAATCGTCTCGATGATGACCTTTGGCGATATGCCCGAACCGA
This sequence comes from Acidobacteriaceae bacterium, assembly GCA_003140705.1. Taxonomy (GTDB): domain Bacteria; phylum Acidobacteriota; class Terriglobia; order Terriglobales; family Acidobacteriaceae; genus Telmatobacter. Next base: position 3,086 of record PLKU01000374.1, on the reverse strand, counting down.
GAAATGTCCCGCGGGCCTGAGCGATGATTGCGTCCTCCACGCCCGCATGATCATTGGAGATGCGCTTCTGATGGCAAGCGACGCATCTCCGCAGCGTTTTCAACCCATGCGCAGCAGTATCTCTCACTTGCTGTCGACAGTACCGAAGAAGCAGAGCGCATCTATGCACTGCTCTCCGATGGAGGAGAGATCTTTATGAAGCTGGAGGAAACCTTCTTCGCACATCGCTCTTCAATGTTACGCGACAAGTTTGGGACGTCGTGGATGATTGCCCATCAACGCCCCATGCCCGGGGACAACTGACAACTGGTTCCTACCTGCGCTTCTTTCCGCCGGATGAGCCCGTGCGCTTGGGACCGGAGGGTTTGCCTTTGTAGGCCGATTTGCCTGAACTGCCTGGCCTGGGTTTCGATCGGGTGCCGGAACGAGGCTTGGATGGCCCTCCGAAGCTGGGCTTTGGTTTCCAGCCCGGACCAGACTTTCTTTCAGCGCGCGAGGCGGAGTTGGAAAAGGGCTTGGCCGCGCTGGTGCGGAAGTCGGAGGCGCCCTCCTCCCTCGGTGTGTAAGGCCTTGAGCTTGGTCCTCCGTGTGGGGTGCCTGACCCACCGCCGAAGGACCGGCCAGACGGCTTCCCGGGCTTCCATCCAGCAGATGAAGACCTACCCGCCGGAGCACCGGGTTTGCTGCTGGGTCTTGCGCCGCCGGCACGGGGCTTTCCACTGCTGGTCGTGAATGGACGCGCCATGCCGCCTTCGCTGCGGAAGGGGCGGCCAGAGCTGGAACGGCTTTGGCTTGGACGCTCGGAGCCCGAGCGGCCCCCCGAGCGGCCCGAAGATGGCCGGTCCGGGCGAGAATATGCTGCGCTCGGACGGGAGCTATAGGCCCGTGGAGCGCTGGAGCGACTGGGAGCAAACCGCTCCGATTCGTGGATCTCTTCAATGTGGAGGTTCGGTGGTTTCACCGGGCCAAGATCATCCTCATGGACGGGCGATTCTCGGCGCGGTGCAGGCGGGCGATCCGGAGGTGGACGCTTGAAAGGCGGCCTTTGCTGGGCCTCAGGCTTCTTCCATCCCGGCTTTGGCGGGAATGCGAAGTCACGTGGTGGCTTTGAGCCAAATGTACGGGCTGCGGCCGGCCTGTCACCGTAGGTCTTGCCGGCGGTTGGTCTCGGGGGATAGCTCCGGCCCACATTAGGACCTGACTCAAAGGGTTTTGCCGCGAACGGCTTTGAAGAGTATGGCCTGTCTCCAAACGGCTTAGCTCCAAATGGCTTCGCCCCTGTCGGTTTGGCGCCGTACGTTCTTCCTGCTGACGGGCGGCCCTCGCCGCTTGGCCCGCGGCCAAATCTTTCTGGTGGGCGACTGGATGGGCGTGTGTTGGGGCGATAGCCTGCACCTGCCGACCGTGGAGCGTCCGACGAACCCGTGGGTCGAAACTCTCTGCTGGGCGGCCGAGACGAACCAGCAGGCCGATCTGTCTCGAATGACCTCTTAGGACGATAGTCCTTAGGGCCGGCCGCTGGGCGCTCTTCAAACGACTTGCTCGCGAAAGGCTTGCTTGCAAAAGGCCTTGCCGGGCGCGGACCGCTTGGCCTAGGTGAAACTGTGGGCAACTGCTTTGCATCAGCAGCATTGCGCCGGCGCAGTTCCTTTGATTTGGGGGTGCGGAGTGTGCCGTCGGCCGCTTTGCGGAGGAGTTCCAACTCGCGGGGATCGAGTTCGCGCAAATTGCCGGGCTCCTGATCCAGGATCAACGGACCGTAGCCAACGCGGCGGATCTTTTCCACAAAGTGCCCGACCTCCTCAAACATCTTGCGCAATTCGCGATTGCGGCCCTCGATCAGGACCACTTCGTACCAGGGATTGTCGCCCTGGCGGACCTGACGGATGCGGGCCGGCGACGTGCGTACCTTCGCAGAGCCGGGCTTACCGCGCTCAATCGCCACACCTGAGCGAAGCATGTCTAGCTCGCCTTCGGTAGGAATGCCCGCAACCTTTACGAGGTAAGTCTTCTCCACGCCGGCTGCAGCCCGTGTGAGCCGATTGGCGAGCTCGCCGTCGTTGGTCACCAGCAGCAGCCCCTCGCTCATATAGTCGAGGCGGCCAACCGGATACAGGCGCTCATGCATCTTGTCAAAGAACTGCATCACGGTGGGGCGGCCTTCGGGATCCTTGACTGTGGTGACAAATCCCCTTGGCTTGTTAAGGACAAAATAGCGAAGACGCTCAGCGCCCTGAAGAAGCTTTCCATCCACGCGAATGTGATCCCGCCCGGCATCGGCTTTGGTGCCCAGCTCAGTCACAGTCTTACCGTTGACCTGGACGCGGCCTTGCTCGATCATCTCTTCAGCTTTGCGTCTGCTGGCAACACCGGCCTTGGCAAGAATCTTCTGCAGACGTTCGAGCTTGGCCGGGGGCCTGGGCTTGAATTCAGGCACGCCTTCGTCATCGAGCTCGTCTTCAGTGCCTGCAGCTTCGGCATCTGACTCCGATTTTGAGCTGGCCTCTGCCGGGATGTCTGCCACTGGTGCTTGCGCAGGAGCTTCTGTAGCTTCCACCGGAGGCTCGACAGCGGGTTCAACGGCCACCTGCGCTTCGCCATCGGACAGGTCGCCGATGGGGTCAAGTATTTTGACTTTCTTCTTTCTGGCTTTAGGCTTTGCTTTGACTTCTGCTTTGATGGTTACGGGTTTAAGGACTTCGGCCTCATCGCTCTTCTTGGACTTCTTCACCATGGGGGGAATGCTCGGTTTCTGCCTGCTCGGTAGCCGGAGGCGCAGCAGGCGCTGCCTCTTCGGATGGCGGGGGTTCGGTGCTGGCCGCCGTCTCGGCGGTCGGGGTGGTTGCAGGTAGTGAGTTGAGGGCGATCTCATCTTCACCCTCTTCGTCAATTTCAAGATCCAAATCGAGCGTTGTTGCGTTTGCCGAATCAGAACTGGGCTCGGGCTCGTCGAGCTCGATGCTTGCCAGCTTCTCGAACTCCTCCATCGACGGCAGCTCGGATACATCTTTCAGGCCGAAGCGGAGAAGGAACTCGCGGGTGGTCTTGTAGAGGATGGGGCGGCCGACGACCTGTTTGCGTCCGGC
>PLKU01000389.1 GCA_003140705.1 Acidobacteriaceae bacterium | reverse complement strand
TGGAGCGGGAGACGAGATTTGAACTCGCGACCCTCGCCTTGGCAAGGCGATGCTCTACCACTGAGCTACTCCCGCATAGTGCAAGATTGAGTATACCGGGCAGCCGAAATGCGGTCAAACCGCGGCGGCCACCGAAGATGGGACCACAAGAGATGCACTTGCGGCCGCCGCAGCAGCATCGGGCTGGGATGGTTTCTTCTCACTCACAATCTGACCGTCGCGCATGTAGAGAATGCGGTTGGCAATGGAGGCGGCTTCAGGATTGTGGGTGATCATCAGCGTGGTTTGGCCCAGTTCCCGGTTGGAACGCACCAGCATTTGCAGCACGGCGTCGGAGTTCTTGGTATCCAGATTGCCGGTGGGCTCATCGGCCAGCACTATAGCCGGTCGGGTAATGAGGGCCCGGGCGATGGCGACCCGCTGCTGCTGGCCNNTGGCGACCCGCTGCTGTTCGCCTCCGCTAAGCTCTGAAGGGCGATGCTTGAGCCTGCTTTTGATGGAGAGGAGGTCGCTGAGATGGTCGAGGTACTTCAGGTCCAGAGGGCCCTTGTTGCCGCTGATTGCCCATGCGATCTCAATGTTGCCCATGGCTGAGAGCGTGGGCAGCAGGTTGAACTTTTGAAAGACGAAGCCAATCCGGTGCTTGCGGAGCCGTGTGCGCTGGCCGTCGTCAAGAGTGGCAAAATCCACTCCATCGACGACGACGCGGCCCTCGGTGGCGCGAGTAAGGCCGCCTAACAGGTAGAAAAGGGTGGACTTTCCAGAGCCTGAAGGGCCTACGATCGCCACAAACTCTCCGCGCTCCACAGCCAGCGAAACGCCATGCACCGCGGTGACCTGAATCTTCCCCGCAGCATATACCTTGGTCAGGTTTTCAGCGAGAATGATCGGCGACGACGCTGCGGTGGACACAATTGATATTGTAAATGCGACGCGTGCCCGGCTGCTCGCTTAGAATTGGATGTGCGTTGCCGATCCTCGGCTGCGCACCGATTCTGAGCCCACGAATATAGGATTCCCCGCGAATGACCGCTGAACTGAAAACCTCTCTCGTTTCATCAGTACAAACTGCCGCCAAACAAGCCGGACTGGTGATGGTGTCTGCAACTGAAGGCACTGACTTTCACGGAAAGCCCACGGCGGTCTTTGAACTTGGCTTGCCGGCCGCGGAACTCGCGGGCCGCACTCTCAAGCTGGAACTGAGCGAGGCATTCGACTTCGACAAGCCTCACCTGCTGCCCACCATGACGGCTCACCTTGCGGGCGAAGCCAAGCGTCTGCGCAATCCTCGCCCCGAGTGTTACGTGACGCTGGGCGGTCTGCCGGTGGCATTCGGCCAGTTTCGGTGGCCGTTCCACACTTCGGTTTCAGGCGCGGACACGTACATCGTCCATGGAGAGTTGCACCTTGCCGATGGTGGAACGCATAACCTGCACGCCAAAGTAGCTGCGTCGGTGACACTGACCTTCGCTGAGATTGTGCCTGCCATGGAGCAGCCGTACGCGGAGACCTTTGTGTACAACGCGGTGCGCAAGACGGTGGACCTGGGCCAGTTGGAGTTCGTCAAGTCCGGCAATCGGCAGCCGGTGCCGGTGACCACGCGCTACTNNACAGCCGTTGGCAGAAGAAGTTTGTATTCACGGAGACCGACGACGCGGCACGGCTGAAGTACCTCTTGTGCAAGGTGTACTGGCTCTCGGGCGTGCTGGGCGAGGGCAAGCCGGTATGGATTGCCGATCCGCGGGATGCGCAGTATCTGAATACCACTGAGGAAGACTTGTTGCGCATGGCAGGCGATGAAGCCGGCGAGGGATTGATGGTGCTGAACGGCGAGTTTGCGACGGCCACGCCGCAGCTGATGGCCCGCGCTGCAGAGTACCAGGCTGCTCTGGAAGCGGGACTGAACTTTACCAAGCCGCAATTCAACGAGTCCATGCGGTCTGGGCACGCAAATATGTAGTTTATTGACAGACAGTTGGAGTGCTTTTCCTGGAACTGCACGCCGGCGAGACAACTCGAGGCTTCGCTTTCATCTTTAAAAACAGGTGAAGGAAAAAACCATGAGCCTCGTAAGATTTCTTGTACTTTCAGTTCTCGCGTCTGCCCTGTTTTGCTGCACTCCGGCCGCATCGGCCCAGGTTGCTGTCGGTATTGGTGTGACTCCCGTCTGCTCCTACGGCGATTTCGATTACCCACCTTATGACTGCGCCCCGTATGGCTACTACGGGCCTGACTGGTTTGTCGGCGGTGGATTTATCGGGGCCGGTCCCTGGTTCCACGACCCTCATGGCTTCTATGGCCACATCGACAACCGATTTGACCCGCGTAACGGCTATCACGGACCGCTGCCAGAACGCGGAGCACAATCGTTCAACCACTTCCACGGAAACGAAGCGCGCGATGGACAAGGCCACGTGGGCAATGCTGGCCATGATGCGGGTCGCGAGCACGCGCTGCCCGGATTCCGGGCTGGCGGTCATGCCGTCGGCCACGGACACCGCTAGAGTCCAAATCCAAATTTAATTCGGGATGAAATAAGGCGCGCTGCTGAGAGTGAGCTGCGCGCCTTGTTTCGCTCGCCTGCACACATCCGATTTCCACTCGAGTATGGCTGGCGATAGACTCTCACCATGATGTTCGCCAAGCGCCTTCGCGAAGGAGTACGCCGTGGGGAAATCACCTGCAGTGTGCGGATCTGGACGCGCCCCCACGTCAGAGTGGGCGGCCGGTATCGGATGGACGAAGGCGAAATCTTGGTGGATTCGATCGAGCTGATTGGCCTTCCGGATATCACTCCAGCGCTGGCCCGCGAGTCAGGATTTACGGGAGTGCTCGACCTTCTCAAAGTAGCCAAGCATGGAAGAGGCGAGAAGATCTACCTGGTGCGGTTCCACTATTTGCGGCCTTCCCAGTCCAAGGCGCAGCTGACACAGGCTGGCAAGAAGTCACGGCTGCCAAGCTCATGAGAAATGATCAGGGACGATCCCGGCGCTCCTGCACTACAGCGCGTTTCCGCAGGCGGAACAGAAGCGGNNGCGGGTTGTCCTGCCGGCGCTGCGGGCGGCATGTTGACCGTGACATGCATGGGCTGTCCCCAACCGGGCATGGGAATGCCGAGAGCGGCGGCAATACCCACTGCCTGGATGGCATTGAACTCGCGGACGCGCCCGGGCATGAAGAAGCACTCGATGAAGCCCAGAATCCATGGAATCGGCGTCCAGCAGAAACAGGCGTAGAGAACGCCGAGGCCGGTGTTGCGCAGATAGAAGTGGTGAATGCCAAAGCCGCCCAGAAACAGCGCAAGCAGAATGCCAATGACCTCGTCGCGACGCACCGACTCATACTGCTGATAGAAGATGGCTTGCTGGTTGGGATACGGGATGCTGCTCATGGGTGGCTCTCCTTGCCTGTTCTTCTTGAAAATATACGCAACCGACCCGGGGG
>PLKU01000518.1 GCA_003140705.1 Acidobacteriaceae bacterium | reverse complement strand
AGGCTCCCGAGCACTTCGGCATCCTGCACGCCGGATCTCTGTCCCCCCGGCGCGCCATCTGGACGCTTGCCTTCATCTCAGCGTTCATCGGCGTCGTCGCCGTTTCGCTGGTCTTCGCCGACGGCAGCGCCCCGACCGATGCAACCATCGCCGCGCTACCCCACGGCATCTTCTCCAGCTTCGGCTACTCCTCGCACGACGCCATGGCGGCACTGCCCAATTCTCTGCTGGCCATCACCCTGACATCCAACTTCGGCACCTTCATCCTCTACGCGCTCAGCTGCTTCTTGTGCATCGTCGCCTTTCATGGGCGCTCGGACTACAACGTGGTTCTCCATCTGCTCATCCCCGGGTTCGGCCTGTTAGCCAATCTGGCCTGCATGACTGCCTACCTCATTGTTCCCTTCCTTGGCTACGGCACATGGAAGGAACCTTACCTCGCCCTGGGCATATCTGGCCTCTGGGCCCTCTACGGAGGCATCTACTTCCTGCGCTCATCCAAATCTAAAGGAAAGGCGGTCCTGCTAACTTCCAAGTAGACGATTGCTTGCGTATCTAACATAATTGCAACCGCTGGGTGGGTCTCGCTCTCAACTCCTCCAATGAAACGAGAAGTGGAGAACCACCCANNCCACCCAGTGGTATTTTGGTGAAAAATGTTGAACAGTTTTTAATGGCACCGCCCCTGGCTCGAAAGCGGCAGTAACCACGCTAAAGCTGGCGGTTCGCCTTAGTTCACTTCCCGAGGCGACAATCAACGATGGCTGAGAAATCTGGTTGCATGTCGGATTGGGCTCTGGCCTGGAGCGGCATTGACGCGGGCTGTGCTTCCCGCCAACAATAGAAGATCTTAGACGATGAACTTGCATAGAACGGAGAATCGAATGCGGCAGGCTGAATTCTTATTTGCTTTCATAGCTCTTACGACCACAGGCATCTGGGCGCAAGATGCAGTTTCACTAAGCCAGAAGATTCATCAGGTGCCTGACGAGGATGGTGTGTATTACACGGGCCCTGAAGTCTCCGCACCGAAACTGGTTCGCGTCGCATTTGCGCCATACCCATCGGATGTGCCCGGCAAGAATCTTCAAGGAATGACTGTGCTCGCCATGGTCATCGGTGCTGACGGCATTCCCGCACACATCCAGGTACTGAAAACGCACGGCGAGGCTTTCGATCAGGGTGCAATCGCAGCTGTAAAGCATTCAGTCTTTGAGCCGGGTCGGTTAGGCGACAAGCCGGTACCCGTCTGGATCGACGTTCGAATAGTTTTTAGCGCCGATCAGCAGAGAGCTGTCCCTCAAGTCCTCATCACAGAGAGAGATCTGCCTCCTCCAAGTGAATCGCAGTTGGAAGACAAACATCATCATCCGTTGNNGAATACGCCCCCTTTCGCAATTCACACGGTTGACGCGGATTTCACTGACCCGTTTGCAAAACATCCGTTTGTTCAGGTGGCCATCGTAGAGGTGCTGGTGAGTGACAAGGGATTGCCGAAGCATGTTCACGTTCGCCGCGGCCTCGGATTCGGGTTGGATGAGAAAGCTGCAGCTGCTGTGATGCATTACAAATTCCTGCCTGCTACCAACAAGGGAAAACCGGTTGAGGCACTCAGAGAAGTGATGGTCAGCTTCGCCAAGTTTTGATCATTGCGCCACCAAAGAACCACATCTCGGGCAGATGTTGACTGGAAAAAGCCGACCTTTGGCTACTGACCCGATGGAAGGCGACCACGGAAATTACCCCGCGTTGCCGTATTCAAACGCATGACAGCCATCGGGCTCCGTGATTTCCCCAACCTTTTCTGGCATCAGCTGTTTATCTGAAGTCATTCCAGCCTTCCCGACCTCCCAATTGCGAAGCATCGTGTGATAAAAAGGCATAACTCTCGAAGTTCTTTTGAGACGTGCCCAGTTCGTTTGGCGGCCGAGGGGGTCCCGGTTTGCGCAAGGTCCGAATCCTGGCGATCGCACTGTCCATCGGTGCTCCAGCGGCTTGGTGTGCGCCCCCCGCGAGCAGCCCTCAACGCGAGTTGAATGTCATCGTAGTCGATGCACACAATGATCCTTCTCAGCCGGTTCAGGGCGTTCGAGTATCGTTAAGTTTCGTTGCCGGCTCAGAAAAGGTCGTTGATTCGCGAGACGCTACCAATCGCGCCGGTCAGGCCCTCCTGCTGGTCTCTCCTGAGGCCGCCCAACGCGGGGACCTGCGCATTGATATCGGCGGCGTGAGCGATTTGGTCGTCTTTGAGCCGGCAGACGGTCAGTTGAACGGCCTTCCCGTGAATGTGACCATTCGTCTACTGCCCAAAGGTTCCGTTGCGTTGCTTGGCCCCCATCAAATTCAGGCGATGCTCCATCGCCTTTCGCTCCAGAACAATGCAAGGAGCCAGGAAATTCGCACGCTCAAGGAAGAACTGGCTACCGCGAAAAGCCAGAAGCCAGACGAACTGACCGCAGCGATGACGGAATGGGCCAGGTCGAACGGGTTTGCGCTTTCGGATGCCGACAAGCAGGTTCATCAATGGGCTGAAGACGTCCAGCGACGCAAGGATCAGGCAACTACTGAAGAGAAGGCTCTCGCGGAACTGGCGCTGAAGCACTATGGCGCCGCTGCTCAAATGTTCGATCAGGCCGCCGACGACATTGGCGCATCAATGGATGAGGAAGAGAAAAAGTTCCTTGAAGAACGCCGGAAGCAACTTCGTGATTTCGTCGATAAGAAATTCCAAAGCTCAAGCACCTATCAACTGAATAGTCAGTATCACCAGGCCACTCAGATCCTCGAACAGACAAGCCTCCGGGCAGCCGCGGAACACAACCGGTACCCTGACGACGCGGCTCTGCGCAACATCTGGCTTGATTCTGTGCTTCGGATGGCGGATGCGCGGAGGGCTGAAGGCAATGTGGGCGAAGCCAGTGAAAGCGCAACGCTGTTAGCTCAAGCGATCAAGGACTATCAGGGACTGCTGCGCGCATATTCTGCGCCAGACGAACGGCAGGACTGGGCTCGGGCACAAGGTAAACTCGGCGCCGCCTTAATCCTGCAAGGAGATAGGAGTACCGGGGCGCAGGCAACGGATTCCCTTGCTCAGGCAGTGGCGGCCTTCCGAGCAGCGCTCGAAGTAGAATCGAAGGCTGACACACCCAAAGATTGGGCAAGTACGCAGACCACCCTTGGCGACGCTCTCTTGAATCAAGGAATGCGAAGCAGCGGGACCGAGGCAACGGATCTGCTAGCCCGCGCAGTACAAGCCTTTCGATCAGCGCTTGAAGTGCGGACCAAAGCGGATCAACCCAAAGAATGGGCGATAACACAGTCCGATCTGGGTCTGGCTCTCTCCAACCAGGGAGAACGAAGCAGCGGCACGCTGGGAACCGAATTGTTCGCTCAGGCAGTTCAGGCCTTCCGCGCGGCGCTTGAGGTCAGAACCAAGGCCGATCTGCCTCAAGGCTGGGCTGCGACCCAACTCAATCTGGGTAACGCTCTACTCAACCAAGCCCAGCGCAGCAGCGGGGTGAAGGGAACGGATCTGTTTGCCCAAACAGTGCAAGCTTACCGGGATTCGCTTACGGTCTTTACAAAAGTTGATCTGCCCCAGCTCTGGGCAACCACTCAGAATAACCTGGGGATCGCTCTCCTCAGTCAGGGCCAGCGGAGCAGTGCGGCTCAGGCTTCCGATTTGTATCAACAGGCAGCCGATGCTTTCCGAGCGGCGCTGGAGGTGCGGACGAGGAATGACCTGCCCCAGGACTGGGCCAAGACACAGATGAACCTGGGAAATGCCCTTCTGGCACAAGGGGAGCGGGGCAGTGGCCCTCATGCAACGGATTTGTTAGCCCAGGCAGTGCAAGCTTACCGGGCAACCATTGAGCTCTATACCAAGGCAGACCTTCCCCAGGACTGGGCCAAGGCACAGGGCAACCTCGGCCTGGCGCTTACAGATCAAGGGGATCGAACAGCGGGGCCCCAGGCGGCCGACTTGCTGGCCCAGGCAGTCAAGGCCAACCAAGCAGCATTGGAAGTTTATACAAGGGCAGACTTGCCCCAGGGCTGGGCGAGGATTCAGAGCAACCTGGGAAACGCGCTGATCAGAGAAGCGGGAACAACCTCCGGGACGCAGGCGGCGGACTTGTTGGCGCAGGCAGTACAGGCCTATCGAGCAGCGCTTGAAGTCTATACAAAGTCGGACCAACCTCAGGGCTGGGCAAGGGCGCAGACCAAAATCGGTTACAGCCTGATGACCCAGGGGGATCGAACCAGCGGTGGACAGGCCACGGAATTGTTGGCCCAGGCAGTGCAGGCCTATCGGGCGGCCCTTGACGTCTTCACCAGGGCAGACATGCCTCAGGACTGGGCCTCAACCCAGAGCACCATTGGTCTCGCTCTCATGGACCAGGGGGAGAGGACGAGCGGCGCGCGCGCGTCAGACTTGTTTGCACAGGCAGTGCAAGCCGACCGAGAGGCGCTGGAGATTTATACCAAGGCCGACATGCCCCTGGACTGGGCCCGGACACAAACCAATCTCGGACTCGCTCTGACTGATCAGGGTGTCCGCAGGAGTGGCACCCAGGCGACGGATTTGTTGTCACAATCCGAGCAGGCCTTCCGATCGGCGCTCCAGGTGTATACCAAAGCAGATCTACCCCAGGGTTGGGCAAGGGCCCAGACTGGTCTCGGTCAGGCTCTCACTGATCACGGTGTGCGGAAAAGCGGCAACCAGGCGGTCGAATTGTTCGCTCAAGCTGTCGAAGCTTACCGGGCCGCGCTCGAGGTCTTCACCCGAGCGAATGTCCCCCAAGCCTGGGCGGGCACGCAAACTCGCTTGGGTATGGCTCTCTCAGATCAGGGGACTCACAGCAATCATTTACATGGGACGGAACTGCTGGCTCAGGCCGTCGCAGCCTACCGCGCGGCCCTTGAGATCTTTAACAGGGCAGAGCTGCCTTTGCCCTGGGCTGCCGCGCAGTACAGCTTGGGCGCGACTCTGAAGGAGCAAGGAACGCGTGCCAGCGGCAAGGAAGCGATCGATTTGTTAGCTCAGTCGGTCGCAGCCTACCAGGCTTCACTGCAGGTGCGGACCAAGAAGGATGCGCCTGTGACCTGGGCTGCGACAGAGGTCAGTTTGGCCATGTCTCTTACAGAACAGGGAGAGCGCATCGGCGGGACACAGGCAGCGGAATCGTGGGCTCAGGCTGTTGAAGCAGACAAAGCGGCCCTGGAGATTCTCAACAAGGCTGACCTCCCGGAGTACTGGGCAATGACGCAGACAAACATGGGAAGAGTTCTGGCGGACCAGGGGGAGCAGAGCAGCGGAGCGCAAGCAAAGGATCTATTCGCGCGAGCCCTGCAAGCATCTCGCGACGCATCAGAAGTCGTATCCAAGGCGGATTTGCCCCAGACGTGGGCGACGATTCAGACCAATCTCAGTATTGCTCTGGCCGATCAGGGGGACATTGCTGCTGCGTCCCAAGTTCTCGCAAAATGCGTTGAAGCCTTTCCCGAAGACTTCAATGTGCTGAGGCGCGCGCTATACATCGAGCAAAACAAGCTATACCAATTCGATCAGACGTATTTGTTAGCCGAGCACTGGCTCAAGCTTGATCCTTCAGCCGAAACAAAGCTGGATATGGAGCAGGCGGATCTTACCACCAGCCGTTTTGATGACTGCACCAAGCAGGCAGCCACGATCGACGATGCGGCTTTGACGTCGCCCGCGGCGTCGTTCGCTTTGGTCCGCGACACCGTGAAGATGTCTTGCCAATGGGGCGCAGGGCAAAAGACTGATGCACAAAAGACCGCCGGCGCCCTCTTGCAAAACGCTGCTCAGTTGCAGAACACAGGATGGCACTTTGACGGCGCGCGTCGCTTTTTCAGCTCTGCCCCACCCTTCGAGGCTGGGCGCGCATCGTGGATTGCCTTGTTTGATAGCCTCGAAAAAGGAAACGGCGCTGCATTGGCCGATGCCTTGCGCCAGCTACACCAGACTATGCAACACTGACTCCCTCCACACTTCTGAAGAGTGCGCTGCATCCACCAACCCACACCCCAGAACTCGCTGTGTAATCGTCGATCGCAAGGACCTGTTTCGTGCTCACTTTCTGATTGACAGAAGCGACTTCCAAAATTAATCATCCTCTGTCGAGTGCACACGTGTGGAATGGCTCGGTGGAGTCAAATTCAAATGAGTCTCGTCCATCTTGCCGGGCCTGCCTCGATCAACACGGTCGCGAATGTACACTCCGCATCCCGCTCTCCATTCTCATCTATGCTCCGCTCCTTCCCGCATCGAAGACGCGGGCAGACCATGCTCTGAGCATCATCTCAGCCTGAGAGAAAAGGTCAACGCATGAAACGATCGACCGTTGCTGCCATCCTCACCGACGTCCATCTTTGGGTTCCGGTTGCTGTGCTAATCCTGGGCATGATCCTTCTTATGTCGCTGAGGTGAATTCGTGAGCGGAACTTTGACACCTACGGACGGGCGATCCACGCTTTCCCTGCACAAGCTCGGCGTCTTCTGCGGATTGGCCGCCGCTGTCTGGCTCGGGACCGCGGAAGCGCCCACGAAGTTGGTCAACGCTGGCTTTTCTCCGTTCATTATCTCGATGGGCATGGTCATGGGCGCATTCGTAGCTCGCTGGACCGTTCCCACGCTCCTCAAAGGCACCGGCTTTGTATTCGCGGATCTGCGCGCGAAACCGCACCTGATCGTGTGGGCCGTCTTGGCTGGAATGCTGTGGGCCGTCGCCAACACCCTCACCATCTTTGCCGTCCGCAATGTTGGCTTGGCAATTGCCTTCCCTCTGTGGAACACAAATAGCCTTGTAGGCCTTCTTTGGGGCTGCCTTCTTTTCAAGGAACTGCGCGGTTCCGGCTTCAAGGGTTGGTTCAAGGTGTTGGGAGGGGCCTTCGCAATTGTCGGCGGCGCAGCGATTCTTGCCTATGCCACTTCGCAACAATCTTCGAATACGCCTGGCAAGGCCGCTGTGGGCATTCTGGCCGCGCTCGGTGCGGGTTTGCTCTTGGGCACCATGTATATTCCCTACCGCAAGGCTTATATCAGCGGAATGAATCCGCTCTCATTCGTCACCGTCTTCACCATCGGTGAGTTGATAACCGTGTTCATTCTCAGTGCAATTTTCTTTGGCGGAGTGGGCANNGTGGGCAATTTGACCGGCGAGCTGGAAAGAGCTCGCCCCATGCTGTTCTGGCCGTTCCTCGGAGGCTTCTGTTGGGTCGTTGGCGACCTGTTTCAGAATTTCGCGGCCAAGTATATCGGTATCGGCCGTGGAATCCCTCTCTCAAACACCAACCAGCTTTGGGGACTGGCTTGGGGTGCGCTGGTGTTTTCCGAATTGTCCGGACTGAGCCCCACAGGCAAAGTGCTCGTCATCACCGGATCGCTGGTCATGATCGCCGGAGCACTATCCATCAGCACGGCCGCACCGCCCGTTTCGGAACTGACGAACTGGAAGCAATCCATGGATCGGGAGTGCGACCGATACCGGTTGGACTCAGTCCATGTGGCAGCCGTGGTTGCCGGCGATGATCCCTTGGCCGGACAGCCGCACCAAAGGCGATGGTGGGAGGTGCTGGTCATGTGCACCGCGGTGGGAATCTTCGTCTGGCTCGCTCTCGGAACCAAGGTCCAGCAAATATCAGTCAGCATTCCCTGGATGATTGTTCTCATCATTGGCACAATCGTGCCCCTGGGAGTTTGCGGTACTCTGTTGTGGCGGCGGACCCGCTTCTCCTAGCGAATCCTGTATCACCCACAGATTCCGCGTTCCGACCTGATCCATGCGCCGCATCAACCCAGCGCTTCCAACCAGGCATCAATTCCCCGCCTTCACCACTCTCGCATTGCGCGGTGACAGTTTCCACGTGAGCGACAGCAGCGCAATGCCCAGAAAAGTGGAAATCACAATCGCTGAAATCGCTGAATTCCACCCGTATAGTTCCGCCAGAGTACCGATTCCCTTGCCTTCCAGCGTGCGCCCCAGGTAGCCAAACAGACCCACAAAACCCGCCGCCGTGCCAACAGCTTTCTTCGAGCTGAAATCCAGCGCAGTCACGCCTAGCAACATAACCGGTGGATAGATAAAGAACCCGATGATTCCAAACAGCACCAGGTCAAGCCATAGCTTGTCATCGGGTGCGTAGAGAATGCCGATGAATGAAAGAAAAACCGGGATCATGCACAGCAGGCTGACCATGCCGCGCCGACCCCCAACCTTATCGGATAACCAACCCATCAGAATGGTACTGAAGATTCCTGAAAACTCCAGCATCGCTGTGCTGATTCCTCCCTCTCCAAGGCTGGCGTGCTTCACCTCTTTCAGGTAGGTCGGACCCCAGTCGAGCATGGCATATCTGGCGATATACACAAAGAAATTCGCGCCGGCGAACAGCCAGAGATACCGATTCTTGAGAATGTAATCCACAAGCAATTCGCGCGTTCCTAGCTCATCCTCCCTCTCGGCGTTTCCCGTCTTCGGGTAGTCGTTCCGATATTCCTCAATAGAAGGAAGCCCAACGGACTGTGGTGTGTCTCGAAGACGCAGCAAAAGATAGATTGCGCAAAGAATCGCAAGAATCCCCGGGACATAGAAGGCCGAATGCCAACCAAGTAATACCGTGCTGTAAGCGACAATCAGGCCGGTAAGTCCGCCTCCAACGTTGTGCGCGATGTTCCAGAACGCAAAAACCGTGCCTCTTTCGCGAATGCTGTACCAGTGACCCAGGGAACGGCCGCACGGACCCCATCCCATTCCCTGCACTAATCCGTTCAACGTCCACAGCGCCAGGTGCATTTGATAGCTGCTGACGCCAGCAAATGCGAAATTGCACAACGCGGTCAAAAGCAATCCCAATGGCATAAAGTACCGGGGATTGCTTTGGTCCGACCAGGTTCCCATGACAAATTTCCCCACGCCGTACGCGATTGCCGTCAGCGCAAGCATGTCCCCGATTTGCCCTTTGCTGTAATGAAGTGACTTCCCTATCTCCATCGAGACGACTGGAAGATTGTTTCTCACAAGATAGAACGTGGCGTAACCAATAAAAGTAGATTCCAGTATCTGCCATCGCAGTTGTGGGTACTTCCTTTTGACCTCTTCCTCCGGAAGCTGGGCTATGTGCGCTGAGGGTTTGAGAAATGGAAGGTTCCAGCCTTTCATGAAACCTCACTGGCCTTGTAAAGGTAACCCTTTGCCACTTCAACAAAGTTAGCCAGATCCTCTGCCATCCAGGCTTCGCTCCTGTTCAATTCCTTGGCAAGAAGAGCCGCGACCGCGGGCGCGGCTTCAATTGCAGCACGCGCATCAAGGAAAAGAGCCCGCGTACGCCGGGCAAGAACATCCTCCACTGTTCGTGCCATTTCATAGCGCGCCGCCCAAACCACCTCACGCATCCTAAATGGGAGTCGCGGATGAATTAGCGCATCCAGGGTGCTGCCCTCAGACGAAAGTGCGCAAAGCATCGGTAAATCCGATCCGTAAACTCGCTCCCACTCACTTGCCGCTCCGGCCGATTCCATCGTCCAGCCGTGCAGTTTCATCTCTAGCGTCTTTGATGGTCGCGTCGGCAGCGAGGCAACCTTGCAGGCTCGGTCGATTGTGTCCTGTCCCATGCGTCTATAAGTCGTCCACTTCCCGCCCGTCACGGTAACCAGGCCGGATGCAGAAACCATGATTGTGTGGTCTCTCGAAAGCTTTGAGGTCTTCACGCCACCCTTTCGCACAAGCGGCCGCAAGCCTGACCACACACTCATGATTTCAGATGGCTTCGGCGCATGTCCGAGATAGCGGGCAATATGTTCCATCAGAAATTGCTTTTCCGAATGCATGGCCCTTGGCTCTGTAGCAGCTTGATCTACGGGTTCATCCGTGGTCCCCACGATCGTTGCTCCGTGCCATGGGATAGCGAAAAGCACTCGGCCATCCGCAGTCTTAGGGATCATCAACGCTGTATTTCCGGGCAGGAAAGAGCCCGGCAGCACAAAATGTGATCCCTGACTGACAGCAAGAAAGGAGCCTCCCTTGCCATGGTCCAACTCCAGTGTGTCCTGCACCTGAACGCCGCAGGCATTGATCACTACATTCGCCTGCAGCTCAAACAGCGTGTCGCCTTCACGATCCAGCGCCTTGATGCCAATCGTCTTTCCGTGATGCTGAAGAAACCCGACGGCTTCCACATAGTTGATGGCGGTCCCTCCGAGATCTTCCAATGTGCGTAACAAGGCAATCGCATAGCGAGCATCGTCAAACTGCCCATCGTGGTAGAGAATGCCCCCGCGAAGCCCATCCCCGACAAGCCCCGGCAGCTTCTCTAGAGTGCTCTCACGCGAAAGCAGTTCCGATCGTCCAAACGACAAGCGCCCCGATAATCGCTCATAGACCTTCAAACCAAGACCATAATAGGTCAGCGAAGAGTAGCTGTAGGCCGGAACGACGAATGATAGATCGTGAACCAGGTGAGGAGCATTCCTCAACATGTGGCCACGTTCCCGCAGAGCATCCAGAACCAGTGTGAGATTCAGTTGTTCGAGATAGCGAACCCCGCCGTGCACAAGCTTTGTGCTGCGACTTGAAGTCCCCTTTGAAAAGTCGAACCGCTCCACCAGGAGTGTGCGAAAGCCCCGCGAGGCGGCTTCAACCGCAGCTCCCAGGCCGGTGGCTCCGCCGCCAATCACCAACACATCCCAGGGTTCTGCCTGTCGGCCTAATTCACGCAGAATCTCTGCTCTCACGGTCATACCTCTGGCTCCCTGTCTCACCTGAGACGCAGTGAATGTTACTAGATGGAGCACGATCTGGGGTGTGCTGAGGCGCACATGCCCATAGTATGCCGATTGCCTGGTTGCTAAAAGGCGATGCCTCTCCATCGCGTCGCATTACTCCGCGCAAGGAGTGCGCTTTCACACGATGAGGTGCCGCGAGCCAATCATGAAAATGGAGACAGGCGCGATCTTCCAGAAATGCGGAAGCAATAGGCTGACCAGTGTGCCAGCCGAATTCTTGACTGGCACACAGATCTCGTGCGTTTTAGTAGATGACTTTCAATCCGAACTGAATAATACGGGGCTCAAACGTGCTTGTGATTTGTCCACCTGCGTTCGGAACCCCGCCAGTGACCTGCGCGATTGTCGGCGTCACTCCGGTCCCGAGCGTGCTTGTCGTGGTGCCCTGCGTTCCGTTGATCGTGCCCGGGAGATACAGATTTGTGTGATTGAAAAGGTTGTAGAGCTCCGTGCGGAACTCAATCTTCACGCTCTCAACCGGCGTGTTGAACCTCTTGTTGATATCGAGATCGGTTTCGTTAAATGGCGGCGTGCGGCCGGGATTGCGCGAGGCGGAGCCGAACGGGCTCAGGTAGTTCCCGCCAGCGTCTTTGACCGGTGGCAGCACGAAGGCAGAGAAGTTTACATAGTTCACGTAGCCGGTGTTCGCCGCGCGATTCGTTTTTCCTTGCGTGATCTTTGTGCCAGGCGCATAGTCCGGCCGGTATTCGTTGGCGCCGCGATAGGTTGCCGAAATTTGCGGAGAAACCTGTTGGGTTGTGTTGGGCGTATAGGTCAGGTTGAAGGGTGTGCCAGCCTGAGTTGTGTTGATGGCGCTGATCTGCCAGCCGCCAAGTACAGCATCCCCTGCTCCATTCATGGTCGACCCAAATCGCCGGCCATGGCCGAATGGGAGATCGTATACCAGGCTGGTTACGTTGGCGACGGGCAAGTTGTAATCAGACTGGGCATAGTCTGCCTTGAGGTTGAGGCCGTTTTGGGGCGACGGTGTGTTGCCCTCCAGCGAGGCGCTGGCATTATCAAGCGAGTGTTCCCATGTGAACGAGTTCAGCAAAGTCAATCCACCCACAAAGCGCTGCTCGTAGCGGACTTGCAACGCGTTGAAATTGGAGTAGAACTCATTCAGAGCTTCCGTAATATCGCTGGGCCAGTTGGCGTAGGCCCTCTGGACGTTGCTCGTGCCAAGTGTGGAGAGCACTCTCTGGTTGGCGTTCAGGAAGCCTTGCAGCTTCAGTCCATGATTGCCGACGAAAGCAACATCGAGGAGCGTGTTCTTGGCTAGTTGCTCCTGTACGCTCAGGAAGTAGCTCTCGACATAGCTGTCTCGAGTGTTTTTAGGCACCCAGGTAATGTTGTCCGTTGCGGGGTTGAATGTGGTCACAAGGCCCGATGGAAAGCCCTGGCCGGCAGTCGCGTAGCAACTGGGAGTCGTCGTTCCGATCGAGATGATCTGCGCCGGAAGCGGAGTGCTGCACGCATTTGTGAGTGTCGGTTTGATTTGGGTTACAACGGCAAACTGCGCCTGCGGAGCATTGATGGCCTGAATATCGCCTGAACCGGCGCGTGTGTAGTGGACAAAGCCAGTGCCGAAACCGCCGCGGACTACCGTCTTCGACATCACCTCGTAGGAAAATCCAACGCGCGGCGACCAGTCGGCCAGGTCGGGGTTAATCAGGGTACTGCCGTAAACCCCGCTGCCGGTGACGGGCTGGATACCGTTTCCTGCCGCAGCACCTGGGGTGATGGTGTCCACCACCTGGTTGACCGGATCGAAGTTGGAGATATTGTTCTTCCATTCCGAATAGGGCGAACCATACTCCCAGCGCACGCCCAGGTTGACTGTCAGCTTGGGAGCCACTTTCCAGTCATCCTGTGCATAGGCGCTGTCGAGCGATTGGCGCAGATGCACCACAAAATAGTTGGCCAGCTGGTAGGTACTGGTCGTCCCGAACAGGAAGTCCGCCCAGTAGCTATCGGCAACCGCGCTGCCAACAGCGCTGTAGCCGCCGCCGTAGGTCCATGATCCGTAGAGCGGATTGTTATCATTGACCGCCATCCAGATTTTCTCGTACTCATAGCCAAATTTCAGCGAGTGCTTGCCAATGACCCACGTGTAGTTGATCTTGGGATCGAGCAGCGCCGGATCCTGCCATTGCGGGTTGGTGCTCTGGCGCCCGAAAGCAGTAAAGCCGCCGGAGATGCTCTCTGAAGGAAGGCCGCCGGCGACGATTGGGTTGTTGGGCAGCCCCGGGATCGTGAAGTCGTTCTGCCCAATTGAGAGCGTAAACTTGCCAGCCTTAGTCCGCGACAGTCCCACGCGCGCGTCCAGCACTCGATTGGCGCCGAACAGATGAGTATACCCGAGCGCTACCTGCTGATCAAGAATGCGAATCGTGCCATTCGCCTGGCCGTCCAGCGGAAGCGGAATTGTAGGATGGTTGACGCCCGTTTCCTTGCGGTCGCTGATTCTCAGAAACCATGCGCTGCTCGGGTTCTGCTGGTAGTCCAGTCGAAGATCGCCCTTGTCCGACTTATCGGTGAAAGGCACTTCCTTGGCATAGTCATCGGAGGCCAGCCCGGTTGTAGCAACGCCGGAGACCGGTAATTGGCTGGCAAACGGCTTGTAGTAATTGAGGATCGCCGTAGAAAGCGGGTTGATGGCGCCAGCCGGAATCGGCGTNNTAAGTGGATTCTGTACAGCCACTACCAAGTCGCCGTTGAGTTCGTTCTGCGTCGGCAATGTCAGCACGTAAAGAGGGCTTAGCGTCTGCCGGAAACCTTCGTAGTCCAGGAAGAAGAATAGCTTGTCTTTGACGATGGGGCCGCCGAAGTTCAAGCCATACTGATTGCGATTGAAGGTGGGCTTCTGGAAGGGCACAGTGGCTCCAGCACCGCCGATCAAAAGGGGTTTGAAGAATCCCGCGGCATTCAGATCGGTATTGCGCAGAAACTCGTAAACGACTGCATGAAATCTGTTGGTTCCACCGGCCGAGGCCACATTGACTGTCGCCCCCGAGGATCGCCCATACTCGGCGCTCTCGTTGTTCGTCACCAGATTGAACTGCGCAACCGAATCAGGGGGAACGGCAATGATCTGGTTGTCGAACCCCTGGTTGCTCTCGCCATATGCGTTGTTGTCCATGCCATCCAGCATGAAGTTATTGAACATGCTCCGCTGTCCGTTGACGTTATACGCACCCTCACGCACCAGGCTTGAAATGGAGCTCGTGGTGGCGGCCGTCGGCGCTTGCCGCGAACCGGTTACAAGAGCCAGCAAATCGGAGAAGTTGCGGCTGACAAGGGGCAGCGCTTCTGTCTGATATCCGGAGATTTCTTGTCCACGCTCGCTGGTTTCCGTTTCCAACTGCAACGCCACGTCACTCACCTCAACAGTGGTTGCGTTGGCTTGTCCTACCTTGAGGGTCAGGTCGATGCGTTGGCGCCCGCCCACAGCGATTGAGATGTTTTTTGCCACCGTGGGCGCAAAGCCGGGCGCGACCGCCTCAATGTTATAAATCCCCACTCGTAGGGATGGAACTTCATACTCGCCGCCGCCGCCTGAAGTCGTCTTGGTTACGATGCCCGTATCCACATTTGTAACCGTGACTGCTGCGTTGGGAACAGCCGCGCCTGTTGAGTCATGGATGGTGCCGTTCAGGCTGCCATCTTCGTATTGAGCAAACGTGTGCATTGCAGGGAAAATCAATAAAAATGCAACCGCCAGGTGAAACCACCTGGAGACTCGACTTCCCTTCCTCGCCTTGTCGCCTGACGCTCTATTGCATGCGCTGTGCTGCAGTGAACTCTCCTCAACGGAGCACTCAGAATGCTGTAGCTGCAATGTGCCCACAAATCGCCCCATCTCTCGATTCCACAAATTCATGATGCCTCCAAAAGTTCTTAACTTGCGATTGTTCGTCACAATTGTTAAGGCTTCATCAAAAACGCAGAATCCACCCCAAATACACGTTTGCCGAATTCAAAGCGCCATCTCAATACGCTCGATATTCGAAGCCCTGTACTTAGCGGTGGATTCTTCCCGATTCACGTCCGCGAATGGAAAGTAGCAACAACGGACGAAAAGTGTCAACGTCAAAATTCGGTAAATCGATTATTCCGGGAGGCAACAAGCACCACAAATTGTGCATCTCCAATCAGGCTCCTTCAGATTAGGAAACCTTAGGGAGAGAGGCTTTAGTCGTTGCGGTAGAGTAATCGTCAATCATGTTGAGCATTCAAAAGGCCCTGGTAACTCTGGCTCCTCCAAGGCTCGCCTTGAATTAAATACTGAACTAGGAGAAGCTGTGAAAGTGAAACTCATGGTCAGAGGAATTCAACCGCCGCATTACTCCATTCTGGCGATCGTTATCCTTGCATCGCTAACTCGTCAGCCTCCCTGTTCTGCACAGACATCGCTTTCTGTGTCCGCCGCCGCCAGCCTCAGGGATGCAATGACCGAGGTTGAAGCTTCCTATAAACTGAGTCACGCGCACCTCGAATTCCACAATAACTTCGGCTCCTCGGGAACCTCGGCCATGCAGATTGATCAGGGCGGCCCAGCCGACGTGTTCTTCTCGGCCGCGGCAAAGCCCATGGACGATCTTGAGGCCAAGGGTTTGATCGTTGCCGCGACACGCCGCAACCTGCTGCAAAACTCCCTGGTACTGATTGCCCCGCTCGATTCCACCCTGAAGAGCTTTCAGGGCCTTACGGCAGCTTCCATGCGGACAATTGCGCTTGGCGACCCGGCCAGCGTTCCAGCCGGTCAATATGGACAACAAACGTTGGCGTCTCTTCACCTTCTCAACCAGCTCAACGCCAAGTTTGTCCTGGCAAAGGATGTCCGTCAGGTTCTCACGTATGTTGAGACCGGCAATGCGGATGCGGGTCTTGTGTACGCGACCGATGCGCGAATTTCCACTAAAGTCCGCATTGTGGCAACAGCCCCTGCTTCTGCACACGATCTCATTGTCTATCCTGTCGCCGTTTTGAAGGGAACCCACAACGAAGCCGCCGCGCGAGACTTTGTCGAATCTCTCAGCGCTCCCGCTGCGAGAGCCATCTTTGTGAAGTATGGATTTACAATAGCGGCACAGTGACTCTGCCGATCGATCCGTCGCCGCTTTATATCTCGCTTGCTACAACATGCGCTGCAACGATCGCCACTTTCTTTCTCGGGCTCTTCGCTGCCTGGATCATGTACGGAGTGCGTGGCAGTCTGCGCGCCTGGGTTGACGGCTTCCTGACTTTGCCCCTCGTTCTTCCTCCCACGGTGGTCGGCTTCTTTCTCCTCCTGCTCCTGGGGCGGCGAAGTTTCATTGGCCATCTCTTGCAGCAGATCGGCGNNCGTCACCATTGTTTTCTCGTGGCCGGCAACAGTAATTGCCGCAACCGTAGTGGCTTTTCCGCTGATGTACCGGACCACCCTCGGGGCCTTCGACCAGGTTAGCCCGAATCTTCTCGATGCAGCACGCACGCTTGGAGCTTCAGAGCGCCTCGTCTTCCGCAGAGTGCTGCTCCCGTTGGCTGCACCCGGTGTGATCGCAGGAACCGTGCTTGCCTTCGCGCGTGCGATGGGGGAATTCGGAGCGACTCTGATGGTTGCAGGGGACATCCCCGGCCGTACTGAGACAATGCCAATCGCCATCTTCTCCGCCGCCGCGGGCGGCGACATGAGCCAGGCCTTCCTTTGGGTCGGCTTGATCGTTGTACTGTCCCTGGCAATCATTCGACTCTTGAACCGCGAGGGCGCCCTGCAGAGGCCCGCGCGCCCGCACCTGGTCTCCTCTCTGGCCCCGGCTCCGGTTACGCCGTTGCCCGTCAGGCAAGATCAATCCACGCAATTTGCCTCCCTTGACCTCGATGTCGCAAAGACCCTGGAGCAATTTGAATTGAAGGTACGATTCCGTGCAGGTTCAGAAGCAGTCGGCTTGCTCGGTGCCTCTGGTGCCGGAAAATCCATGACCCTGCGCATGATTGCCGGCATCGTTACTCCAGATCGTGGGCGAATTGTTCTGAGCAGTCGCGTTCTCTTTGATAGATCAGCGGGCATCAACATACCCGCCGCTCAAAGAAAAATCGGCGTCGTCTTTCAGGACTACGCCCTCTTCCCCAACATGACCGTGGCCGAGAACGTCGGATTTGGATTAAGTGCACTTACGGCGAGTGAGCGCCAGGCGCGCATACAGAAGCAGCTTGACCGAATGCATATTGCCGACCTGGCCAACCGCAACCCGTCAGAAATCTCAGGCGGGCAACGGCAGCGGGTCGCCATCGCTCGTTGCATGGCCATTGAACCCGATGCCCTGCTCTTCGATGAGCCGTTTGCCGCGCTCGATCCGCACCTGCGCCGACAGATGGAGGAACAACTCCGCGCAACCTTGGCAGGCTATGACGGCGTAGTAATCTTTGTAACTCATGATATGGAAGAGGCCTTTCGCTTCTGCACCGATCTGCTTGTGCTGGACAGTGGCAGAGTCATTGCGAGCGGCCCGAAGCACAAGATCTTCGAGCGTCCGCAAACAGTCGCGACTGCGCGCTTAACTGGCTGCAAGAACATTGCGGGCGCACGCCGCATTGGCGTGGATCGAATCGCGGTCGACGCCTGGANNCCTGGAACTGCGAACTGCGGACGCTAGCCCCGGGACCCGAAGCACTGACTCATGTTGGCATTCGCTCGCACCAGCTTCTTTTCCAGCCATCCGCGGATGAAGAGAACACCTTCCCCTGTTGGCTTGTCACCACCAGCGAAGCACCGCACGAGATGACCCTCTACCTGGCCTTGCACGCTGCACCCCATCCCGGTGAGCCTCACCACTTGCAGGCCGATGTCCCAAAAGAGCTTTGGCGCTCGCTAAATCTTTTGCCTCAGCCGTGGAAAGTCACTCTTGATCCGGCGCGGTTACTCCTGCTTGAAAACTAAGCCTCATCCGGATGGCTCTCGCCTTCGGCGGATGCCGTTGCTCTCATTGGGTCATTCTTGAACCTTCACGTGCAAAATCTCGCTGATTTAGAAGAAAATAGAGTTAGAAAATCTGCTTTTGCCGGATTGAGGATTGCTTGACACACACGCAGATTGAAATTCCCAAGTGGACCGCCAAGGAATTCGAGCAGTTGGTTCTGGCCGCAAACCCGAAAGTCGCGGTCTTCGATTGTGACGGAACGCTGTGGGGCGGTGATGCCGGCTACGGATTCATGGTCTGGTCCCTTGAGCAAGGCTTGGTCTCCCGCTCCACGAGCGATTGGATCGATACTCGTCATCGCGCATACCAATCCGGCCAAGTCAGTGAATTGGAGATCTGCGGTGAAATGGTCCGAATCTACGCCGGCCTGCGAGACCAGGAGTTACGTGCCGCCGCGGCCCAGTACGTCCAGGAGTTTGTTCGCCCCCGAGTGTTTTCTGAGCTGGCCTCGCTCGTGTCCACTCTGCTGAAGAAGGGTGTTGAAATCTGGGCTGTCAGCTCCACCAACCGTTGGGTCGTTGCTGAAGGCGTGCGTGATTTTGGGATTCCAGAGGATCGCGTTCTGGCCGCCGAGGTCCGCGTTGCTGAAGGCGTCATCACCAGCCAAACCGTCGACGTGCCAACAGACGAGGGCAAGGTTGCCTCATTAGCGCGCATTGGAATCACGGCCCCCGACGTGGTCTTCGGCAACTCCATTCACGACCTGGCCATGCTTGAAATCGCACGCCGCGCCTTCCCCGTCAATCCCTCCCCCGCCCTGCTTGAGGCGGCGGCNNAACGGATGGGGCTACTTCCGGCCCAGCACTGTGGAAGGAATCACCGCTGCGGTTGGGGGAGAATAAGCGGGCTTGGCGCCCACCCATCATCGGGCTTGGCATTGAAGGGAGCCCGATAGCAGCCGTACCGCAAGCTGCATTTACACTAGAGCTGTGGAACAAGCCCAACCAGACCCCAACACAAGGCCCGCTGGTCCGGCCCTGCGTTTTGTTGCCGCCGCACTCATCGTCCGCGGTGGCGAAGTTCTCATCGGCCAACGGCGTCCGGACCAACCGATGGCCTTGCAGTGGGAATTCCCGGGCGGAAAAATCGAGGCTGGCGAAAGTCCTGAGCAGGCCCTTGCCCGCGAGCTCGACGAAGAACTCGGCATCCAGGCAACCATAGGCCCCCGGGTCACCCACATCCGTCATAACTACCGCCATGGCGGCGCAGTCGACCTGCAGTTTTTCGCAGTCCATGAGTTTTCGGGCGAGATTCAGAATCGCATCTTTCACCAGGTGCGTTGGACACGCCTTGAAGACCTGCCCGAATACGATTTCCTCACCGCCGACCGCGGCCTCATCCGCGACCTCGCCGC
>PLKU01000390.1 GCA_003140705.1 Acidobacteriaceae bacterium | reverse complement strand
GATGGCGGGCGGGTCGCTGATCACGAAAATTCGGAAGGCGTTTAAGGAGCTTGTTGCGCTGGGGCTGGTCGAGGACAAGCCGGTGCGTTTCTTTGGTGCGCAGGCCACCGGCTGTTCCCCCATTGCCCATGCGGTTAAGAACGGCTTGGCTCACCATGAACCGCAGCGGCCGAATACGATTGCGCGCTCGCTGGCGATCGGCAACCCGGCGGACGGGCCTTACGCCTCCCGCGCCATCCGCGCCTCAGGCGGATGGGCAGAGGACGTGTCCGACGTCGAGATCGTCTCCGCCATTCAGGAACTAGCTGAGACTGAAGGCATATTCACTGAGACCGCAGGCGGCGTCACTACGGCCGTCACGGCGCGTCTCTACGCGCACGGCCGCATCCATCCCGACGAACTCACCGTTTCCTGCATCACCGGCAACGGCCTCAAAACTACCGATTGCCTGCAGGACGCCTACAAAGTGAGCCATGCAATTCGTCCACGCCTCACCGACTTCGAAGCATTTGTTGAAGAGCACAACGCCGCAAGCGTCGAACTAAGCCCGGCCCTCAGCCTGGCAGGAGAAAGTCATGTCCGTTAGAGTCCTGTTACCGAACGCATTCCAGAAGCACACCAACAACGTACGAGAAATCGCCAGTACCGCCGCAAATCTCCCCGAGCTTGTTACGGATATTGAAGGCCGTTTCCCGGCGCTTCGCCAGCACCTGCGAGGCGAAGACGGACAGATTCGCCGCTTCATTAACTTCTATGTAAACGAAGAAGACATCCGCTTCCTCGGCAATGAAAAGTACAGCTTTAAAGAAGGAGACGAAGTTCTGGTCATTCCTTCCATCGCCGGCGGCTGCGCTTAATTCCTCGTAAATTTCGCAGCTGTTTCGACCAGAGGCTCTCCCCATGGAGAGCCTTTTCGCCGGTTGGCGAGTCGAAGACTAGTCAAAGTATTTGCACCATATTTGCATCTGCTTGACTTTCCTTTTACAATTCCGGCCGGATACTACTCCTGTGATTGCGCACGCTGGGCAGCAGGCTCCGTTGAAGCAACCGCTTGGTTTCACCCCTCTGGTGGAACTCCCCCTTTCCACTTATGCTCCGTCCCTGCCCTTGCTGCCGGCCAGGTCGCGTATTCGTGCCGAGGTGGGTCGCTACCGTTTGCGCCTTGCTGAATCCACGGAAGATCGCGAGGCCGCCTGCCGTCTACGCTTCAAAGTCTTCAACATCGAGCTAGGCGAAGGCCTTGAAAGCTCTTACCGCACCGGTTTGGACACGGATCAATTCGACCTTTGCTGTGAGCACCTGCTGGTGGAAGACAAGCTTGAGAACAATCCCGCTCGCCGCATCGTGGGCACGTACAGGATGCAGTCCGGGACAACTGCCGAGCGCAACCTTGGGTACTACTCCGAGCAGGAGTTCAGCTTTGCCCCCTATGAACCACTGCGACCCGGCATTCTCGAGCTCGGCCGCGCCTCCATCGATCGCGATCATCGCACTCCTGAGGTATTGACACTGCTGTGGAGGGGGATCGCGCAGTATGCTAATGACATGGGATTGCGCTATCTTCTTGGTTGCTCGTCGATCAACTCCCGGGACCCCGAGGTAGGTTGGCAGACGTACCGCCAGCTGGAGCACTATCGGGTCTCACCGGAGTTCGAGACCGTGCCGACCGCCGCGTACGCTTGTCCCATCGAGCAGGAGGGCGCACACGCACAGCCGTCGCCTTGCCGGCCAGACCTCAATCCAGATTCAATAGCGCCGGCACCCACAAAGGTGCCCAAGCTGTTGAAAACCTACCTTGCCATAGGCGCCCGCATCGGTGGCCCGCCGGCCTGGGATCGGGAGTTTGGCACCATCGATTTCCTGACGTTGCTCGATCTGAAATTGCTCTCTGCCTCGGCGCGCAATCGCTTCCTGGCTCCCCTTACGCAATGAGTTTCCGTGCTTTCCGGCGTGCTGTGACGCTGGCATTGGTACTGATCTACATTCTGATTCGTTCGTTGCTCCTGCGCCTCTTCCGGCCCGACACGCTTGAGCGTCGCGCCTTATGGATCCACGAGTCAGGCATCATGGCCATGCGCCTGCTTGGCATTGAGCTCAGGATTACAGGTAAACCGCCTACAGGCGGCCTCCTGGTTGCCAATCACCTCAGCTATCTCGACATCGCGATCTTTGCCGCGGCGCTGCCCTGTTACCTGGTCTCCAAAATCCAAATCAGCCGCTGGCCCTTTTTCGGAACGCTGGCGCGCGCGGGCGGAACAATCTTTGTGGACCGCTCCAGCCGTGCCAGTGCTGAGGCCACGACGCTTGTCATCGCCGAGCGACTCAAAGGTTCAGTCCCCGTGCTCTTTTTCCCTGAGGGCACCAGCACCGACGGTACCCAGCTGCTGCGCTTTCACTCCCGCTTCTACACCCCTGCTGTGGATGCGCGCATCCCCATCACCTCCGCTGCCATCCGCTACCTGTCGGGGAACGGTGCGCCGGAAAGTGAACTGTGCTGGTTTGGCAACGCGGCGTTTTTGCCACAGCTATGGAAAGCTCTCGGTGCGCCCAACTTCTCCGCCAAGGTCACCTTCGGAGAGCCGCACATCTATACCAACCGCCGCATCGCCGCGGATGAGACCCATGCGGAGATTGAGGCCATGCGCTCAGGCGGCGTCCTCGTTCCTCAATGAGTGCTGCCCTCTGCCGGCAGAGTCACCACGCGGCTTTCCCTCGGCGTGCTAATCTTCGTGTGCAACATTTTCCGCCGATTTAATGTCAGCCATTCAGCCGCTCGCTCAAAGAGCCTGATTCGCGGAAAAAGAACTTGGAGAATAGGATGAAAAACCGCCAATCCACTTCGAAGTCAAGGTCTTTGTTCACCAGGCGCGATTTTCTCAAGGTAGCTGGCGCCGCGGCAGCCATGCCCAGCGTGGCCTGGGGCATGGGGCGCCCGTCTGCCTCCAATCGCATAACCATTGGCGTCATTGGATGGGGCATGATGGGACCGGCAAATACCAAGTCGTTTCTCGGCGAAGCGGATTGCCAGGTCGTCGCAGCGTGCGACATTCACACGGGTCATCTGCAGGCCGCCGTTGACACCGTGAATGCGAAATATGGCAACAAGGACTGCAAGGCCTACCACGACTACCGCGAGCTTATGGCGCGGGACGATATTGATGCCGTCATGATCGCCGTACCCGATCACTCGCACGCGGTGCTGGCTACCTACGCCGCAAATCGAAAGAAGGACATCTACGGCGAAAAGCCGCTGGCCAAAACCATTGCCGAACAGCAGGCAATCGTCAAGGCTGTGCAGAGCAACAGCATCATCTGGCAAACAGGTTCGTGGCAGCGCTCTCTGCCCACGTTTCACAAGGCGGCGGAGATCGTGCGCAACGGCCTCATCGGCAATGTGGTCCGTGTTGAAGTCGGCCTGCCCGGCGGTCACCACGATTTTCCCCATACCGTTCCTGCCCTCATGCAACGGCTCGCCGCGCTGCCGAACAAGATCGACGACCCCGCGCTGATCGTTCCGGGAACGCCGGCGTGGGACCTCGCTGTCACCCAACCTCCGCCGGAACTGGACTACAACACGTGGATTGGTCCATCGAGGATGGAGCCGTATATCGATGCCCGTGTCTACCAGAACTGGCGCTGGAACTACAACACTGGCGGCGGACAGCTTCTCGACTGGATCGGCCACCACGGCGATATCGCGCATTGGGGTCTTGGCTTCGATCTAACCGGCCCGTCTGAAGTGGAAGGCCACGGCGATTTTCCTGCGGCCAATGCCGTCTGGAATACCGCGACGACCTACAAGATTGAATGCAAGTACCGCAAGGAAGTCACGCATTATCCGAATGACGTTGGCATCACCATTGCCGGCGGTCATCCGGAGATCGTGATGGGCACAAAATGGATTGGGACCGACGGTTGGGTCTGGGTCGATCGTGACGGCTTCGACGCTTCAAATCCTGAATGGCTCAAGGGGGACTCGCTGCCCGAGGATCTGCGTAAGGTCAAGCTTTATGAGTCCCATGAGCATCGCCGCAACTTCCTTGACAGCGTCAAGTCGCGCAAGCCCACCATCACTCCGGTAGAAACTGCGCATCACTCCACGCTGCCGGGCCACCTCGGTCTCATTTCCATGATGGTCGGCCGTAAGCTCCAGTGGGATGTGGCGAACGAAAAGATCCTAAACGACGCTGCCGCCAGCGAACTGATGACGCGACCCTATCGGGAGCCCTGGAAATTGGCCTGATCGGCAAGTTACTGGGCGAGCATTCGGTTACCAGCTTTACGTGTATCCAACGCCTGTGGTGGTATGCCACAGCACGGTTACAACCTTGCTGTAGCTCTCCTGGATCCAAATCGAGGCGTGATAGTTGAGGTGCGCGATTGCGCCCAGTGAGACGCCGCTATCCAGCCTGTTTTGCACATGGGCGTTGCCCGTATAGCTGGTGATGCCCGTTTGAATCCACGTGTAACCGGTCCAGAACTTGGACTTGGGAATTGAAAAGTTTTTCATCTCACCGATGCTCTCGGTGTGTTCGCCAAAGTTGGTATGCAGAAAGCCATGCGTTCCGGCGTTTTCATAGGTGTACCCGAATATAAGTTCATCTCCCACAGGATCCTTCTTTAAAAAGCCGACCGTGTGGCCGATTCCGATGTTGTAATTCGCACGCGGAACAAGGCCCGGGCGGTCAAAATCAGATCCAATCATCACAAATAGGTCGGTGCTGGTGCTTGGCGCCTGCTCCAATGTACTCGGGTTTTGCGCGTTGAGCGCATTTGGCACGATGCCCAGCATGACAGCGAAAACACATCCGATTGCCATCGCGTGTTGCAAAATGTATTGCGAAAATAGCGACGCCGCGAGGAGGCCCCATGGATGGATCTCATTGTTGCGCGCATTGTCCCTGTACCTCGATGGAAGTATTGAGGCCAGGCAGGCTCAGTTTGAAATTGCTTTACTTCGATTCCTAGCCTGGAGGCGCGACAGTGAGCGCCTGATAGGAAATCCGTAAGGAATTTATGCTGCAGCACAAAAGGTCCCGCAATCTGGCATGCTGCGAAAGGTTTCTATCGCGCGCCCGCAGCCGGCGCGGCCGTCGATCCGCGCACAACCAGGCTGGTCGAGACGAGGAATTCGCGCACGATCTTCGGATTAGCCGGGTCCTCTGCCTGCTGGCGAAGAGCCTCAAATGCCGCGTGTGCCAGATCGGTGCGCGACAAGCGGATGGTGGTCAGCGGAGGCAATGTGAACTCGGCAAAGTCGATGTCATCCAGCCCAACGACCGACAGGTCCTGGGGCACACGCAGCCCCTCCATGTAGGCCGCGCGGAGCACACCAATTGCCGTCATATCGTTGGAGCAGAGAATCGCTGTCGGCCGTGTCGCGAGCGCATGCAGCTTTCCATAGCCGGCCACCCCGCCCTTCAGCGTGTGATCGCACTCGATGATCCACTTTTTATGGATGGTCAGTCCTGCGGCGCCCATCGCTGTGCGGAAGTCGTTTTCGCGTGTTATTGCCGAGTGCAGCTTGTGCGGACCAGCGAGGAACGCGATCTTCTGATGGCCCAACTCCACCAGGTGATTCACAGCCGCGCGAATGCCGGTTGTGTAGTCGAGCAGGATGGTGCTTGCCTTGGGGTCCTCCAACTTGAATTCGGCCAACACCATGGGAACGTTGTGGTGCACGAGCCGGTCGAGAACGGGTTCTTCCTGTCCAAAGGTCAGCACCGCTACGCCTTCAACCTTGCGCTCCAGCATGCGACGCACGCAGTTGGTGAGAACTGCGGCGTCTCCATTGGACGAGCTGACCAGGATCTCGTATCCATGGGCCACCGCGATCTCTTCAAAGCTCTGGATCAGCTCCGGGAAAAAGGGGTTGGTGATATTTTCCACGATGATCCCGAGAATCCGGCTGCGCCCTGAGACAAGGCTGCGCGCATGGGTGTTGGGGAAATAATTCAAATGTTCGATGGCCATCCAGACGCGTTTTGACAGCCGATCGCTCACGGCTGGCGAGCCGTTGATGGTTCTCGAGACGGTGGCGATTGAGACCTTCGCTAGAGCGGCGACGGTGCGAATATCGGGCGCCTTAGCGGCTGTCTTGTGCGTGCCTTTTCGAACCACGAACAAATCCTCATCCACTCGAAATCGATGTGAGAGCAATGTTACCGCATCGGATGGGTTCTTGCGGAAGGAATGCTGTTGATACCGCGAAACCGCGCGAACGGCTTTTCAGAGTTCCTCATGCGGCCATCAGGTGGCCACGGGCAGCCTCGGCAGGCTTAATCGACTTCTGAAATCAGCAGCCGCAGGTCGCGCAGATTGTGGCCCGTTGGCCCCGTTACCACAGAGTCGCCAAGAGCCGTGAACATGGGACACGCATCGAATGCAGCCAGCGACGACTTCAGGTGGAACCCGAAAGCGTGGGCGCGGGTCACAGTGGTGGGATCGGCCACAGCCCCTGCGGATTGGGTGTTGCCATCAATCCCGTCGGAGCCAGCGCTGAGCACTGTCAGCCGTTCGCCCGGATGGCCTTCCAATTCCAGCGCACACGCCATCACAAACTGCTGGTTGCGTCCGCCGGCGCCGGGGGTCCTGTTCAACGTCACGGTAACTTCGCCCACTGAGATCAGGCAGCACCGCGGGTGATTTGCGCGCAGATCATGAAAGCGCTCCAGCAGGTAGCGCGCGGCATCGGCGTAGTCCCAATCGTCACAGCTGTTGTCCACCACCACATGAAAGCCGGCCTTCTCGGCCAGGCTGCGCGCGTTCTCGCCCAAATCGTGGCTGGAGAGAAGAATCTCAAACACCGAATCCCGGAACGCTTCATCCTCGCCAGACATTGAGGTAGCCGAAGTCACGCGGCGTGGTGCCACTGCTCCGGTCCACGGCATCTTGGGAAAGAAAGGCGGACGCCAGACCTTGTTACCCGGCGACTCAGGCAGATCCTCGCGCTCAAAGAAAGCGCGGACAGACGATGGCAATTTAGGGGCCAGCTCATACTTCGCCAGCAGAGCTCGCACGTCGTCCACTGAAGAGTGATCGGGCGACGTGGGGCCGGAAGAGAGTGCATCCAGCGAGCGGAGCGGCACATCGGGCACCAGCAGTGAAACTTTGGCTGCCTCCGGCGCGGCAATGGCCAGGCGTCCGCCCTTCACCGCGGAAAAGTGCTTGCGCAGCGTATTGATCTCATTGATTGGCGCACCCGAACCCACAAGCAACTGATGGAACGAGATGGTGTCATCGAGCGTGATCTGCGGATCCAGTGGCAGATCGAACATGGCCGATCCGCCGCCCGAGATAAGGAAAAAGATCAGCGTGTCTTTCCGGGCCTTCTTCAGCAACGCCAGCGTGGCGCGGGCTGCCGCAAAGGAGTCTTCGTTGGGCAGTGGGTGGCCACCCTCAAAGTAGCGAAAGCGCCAGTTGCGGTGTTTGGGCAGCTGGTTGGAGCAACAGATGCCCCTCATTCCCTTGCGCCGCTTCATCCGGTCCAGCAGGGTATCGAGCATCGGGCTGGCGGCTTTGCCAAGAGCAATGACGAAGATGCGCTTGTAACTGCTCAGATTGATCGTCGCCGGACCGCTGCCGTCAGGTAAGAGCCGATGCAGCGTGTTGCCCTCGAACCGGATTCGGCGGTCGAACGCCGATGAAATGTTGCAGGCTTCAAGCGCGCCGGTGAAGATGGACGTGGCTGTTGCATGCAGGGACTCGAGGGCAGCATCGCTTACCGGTGTCATGGGAGTTGCTCCTGCAGCCAAATGGCCATCGCGTCCTGCATCGGCTCAAGTTGACCGGTAAAAAAGTGATCGGCGCAGGGAAGGAGCACCAGGCGTTTGGGTTCGGCTGCGGCGGCTGCCACTTGCACCAGCTGTGTGGCGGACGCGAATTCGTCGCCGTCTCCACTGAGAAACATTTTGGGGATCTTGCAGTCCTGCAGAAATGCGTATCGATATACTCGGTCGTCAACTTTTGTGGGCAGCCCGAGTGCAACCAGCGCACGCACGTTTGCGCTTGTTAAACCTGCTTGGCAACAAGCTTTCAACGCCATCGCCGCGCCAAAGCTGAAGCCCACGATTACGAGGGGAAGATTGTATTCGTTTTCAAGCCAGCCCATTGCTGCCAGCACATCGCCAGTTTCGGCTTCACCATTGTGTGTGCCTTCACTCAGGCCAGCGCCACGAAAGTTGAAGCGCAACACTGGCCAGCCAAGTCCCCACGCGGGGTCGTTGATGGCTTTCATGGCGTGATAAGCAACTTTGTTGTTGAGTGTCCCGCCGCCCAGCGGATGTGGATGGCAGACCAGCGCCGCAAATTGCGCATCGGGTGCCGCTTCATTCAAGAGCGCCTCAAGCCGCCCCGCGGGCCCGGTCAATTCCACGCTGCGCATCTTGGCAGCCGTGGGATGAGGCCCTCCAAAACTCGCGACTGTTTCACCGGGCGCTGCGATGGTGGTCATTCCACTCCTCATTCTACGCTCTGCGGCGTCCTTTTTTCATCTGCCGCCACGCATCCTGCGGGGAGTTTCAGATATCTTTCCAGGATTCGAAACGCTGGATTCCAGCTGAAATCAACAGCCTCAAACACCTCGTGCGATATTCTGAGATCATCATGACGGTTCATCCTGCGATCGACCATACCCCGAAGAAGCGGGAAAGACTTGATCCCATCGGGTTTACACGCCTGTTGTGTGAAATCGAGTCCACCACCTACCACGAGGGCCCGGTAGGGGATTTCCTGGCCGATTCTCTCTCCGCGCGTGGCTGGGAAGTCGAGAAGACCCCCGTGGAACAGCCTGCTGAGAACGTTGGGGGCGGTCCGCGCTGGAATGTCTACGCAGGTAGCGCTGGTCAGGCCCCTGACCTGGTCTTTTCCACGCACATGGACACAGTTCCGCCCTATATCCCCTTCACCGAAGATGCGGATTTCATGTACGGGCGCGGCGTCTCTGACGCCAAGGGCATAATCGCCGCGCAAGTGGCCGCAGCCGAGGAACTCCGCGCAGATGGATTCCGTGTTGCCTTGCTCTTTGTCTCTGGCGAAGAGCGCGACTCAGCTGGGGCCGACGCGGCCAACCTCAATCCAAAAGGCAACCGTTTTCTCATCAATGGCGAGCCCACCGACAATCGTCTGGCTCTGGCGTCCAAGGGTGCTCTCCGTGCATCCTTCAAGGCGACCGGCAAAATGTGCCACTCGGCCTATCCCGAGCTCGGCGAAAGCGCTGTGCACAAGCTTATTGAAGTGATGGCCAGGCTGCTCGTCCTGCCCTTGCCGGTGCTTGAAGGCATTGGTCCAAGCACGCTCAACATCGGGCAGATCCACGGCGGCCACGCACCCAATGTTGTCGCCGACAAGGCCGAAGCGCAGGTGCTGGTCCGCACCGTCACTGACTCGGCGCAGGTGCGCGCCCAGCTTGTGGACGCTGCCGGCGACCTTGCCCACGTAGAGTTCACTCTCGACAGTCCTTTCATCCGCATGCGCGCCATTGACGGCTTGCCCACCATGGTCGCCAAATTTGCTACCGACATTCCGCATCTAAGCAACTGGGGCGAGCCTTTGCTGCTCGGTCCTGGCTCCATTCATGTAGCGCACACGCCGTTTGAAAAGCTCGCCAAGAAGGAATTGCTTGAAGCGGTCGAGCTCTATGTCAAAGTGGCCAAACAGTTACTCGCATAATTTGGACGGGTCAAGAAATCATCCAGGAGTCATGATCATGAGTACATCCATCTACGACATTCCCGTCAAGAAGATCACCGGCGAAGACACATCGTTAGCCGAGTTCAAAGGTAAAGTTCTGCTGGTGGTAAACGTGGCCTCCAAGTGCGGGCTAACGCCGCAATATGAGGGACTTGAAAAAGTCTACGAGCAATACAAGGGCCAGGGGCTGGTCATCGCGGGCTTCCCGACCAACGACTTCAAGGCCCAGGAGCCAGGCACCAATGAGGAGATTCAATCCTTCTGCTCACTCAACTACGGTGTGCAGTTTCCGCTCTTCGACAAGATCACTGTTGTCGGCGATCAAAAGCATCCGCTCTATGCGACGTTGATCGCCGCTCAGCCCAGGGCGGTCAGCGTGACTGAGGTGTCATGGCGCGACAAGCTGAAGGGATACGGCATCGAGCCCAATCCCGAGCCTGAAATACTTTGGAACTTTGAGAAATTCCTGGTGAGCCGTTCAGGCGATGTCGTCGAACGGTTCGCGCCCAATACCCAACCCGATGCGCCGGAATTAGTAGCGGCCATCGAGGCGGAACTCGACAAAAGCTAACACGCACCAGGCGTGTCGACCGCAAATGAACCTGGTAGAACGGAGCAGGGAGTTGCCTGGTTGGCGCGCAACAGTCATGCAGCTTTGCCGGCGCGGCTCCACTCCGCCATTTATGCTCAACTCATGATCGAGGACGTTTCTTCCACTTCCGCCAACGCCAACCAGCTGGAACAAGCTTCCTCGTCCTATCTGCGCTCGGCTCGGCATCAGCCCGTCCAATGGCACGCGTGGGGTGAAGGGGCTTTCGCCAAAGCGCAATCTCAAGACAAACCGATCCTGCTGGACATCGGCGCGGTGTGGTGCCATTGGTGTCATGTGATGGATCGTGAGTCCTACGAGAACCCTGAACTGGCCGCGCTCATCAACCGGCTTTTTATCGCCGTCAAGGTCGATCGCGACGAACGGCCCGATGTGGACGCGCGCTACCAGGCGGCAGTCTCGGCCATCAGCGGGCAGGGTGGCTGGCCGTTGACTGCATTTCTCACTCCCGATGGCCGCCCCTATTTCGGTGGGACCTACTTCCCACCCGGTGACCGGTACGGGCGCCCCGGCTTTGGTCGCGTTCTTGAAACCATGGCACAGGTCTGGCGCGACCGCCGCGATGAAGCCCTCGAATCTGCTGCCAGCGTAATGGCCGCGATCGAGCACAATGAGTCCTTCTCCGGTCGCGATGGCGACCTGTCGCTATCTCTGGTCGACAAGATTGCTGCCTCGGCCGTCAAGCTGTTCGACCCCCGCAATGGCGGATTCGGCGGTCAGCCCAAGTTTCCTCACCCTTCAGTGCTGGACCTGCTTCTTGAAGTAGCAATGAGCCGCGATCCTGAAGTTCCTGAAACTGTTCAAGCCCAGGAAGCATTCAAAACCACGCTGGAAAAGATGGCGCGCGGCGGCGTCTACGATCAGCTCGCCGGCGGATTCCACCGTTATTCAGTCGATGAGCGATGGGTGGTGCCGCATTTCGAGAAGATGCTCTACGACAATGCGGGCCTGCTCGGCAACTACGTCCACGCCTTTCAGACCTTCGTTGAGCCGGAGTTTGCTGCGGTCGCGCAGGACATAATGCGCTGGATGAACGATTGGCTCAGCGATCGGGAGCGTGGCGGCTTCTACGCCTCGCAGGACG
>PLKU01000146.1 GCA_003140705.1 Acidobacteriaceae bacterium | reverse complement strand
TTTGGCTCGCATCTATGCTTGTCATGATCGATTCAATGGATGCGGCGACAGGTGCGGAGCCAACGAACCGCTTCAGTAATCTCGGCGAACACCACGAGGCTAGAGCTAAGTTGGCGACGATCCCGGAGCGATTCCATCCTGGAATGAATCGCAATGCTGGGTGAGACATTATCAGCAGAAAGCCTGGTCCATGGCACGATTTTCGCGATCGAGGCGACCTCGCAAGTTTCACATTTCGTTGACTGTCCCCGGTTGCAGCCGTAAGATAAAGCGACCGTAAGGGGACATATCTGTAAGTGATCGACCAGACCATATCGCACTACCGCGTCGTCGAGAAGCTCGGCGGCGGTGGCATGGGCGTGGTCTACAAGGCTGAGGACACCGACCTGGGCCGGTTCGTGGCCCTCAAATTCCTGCCCGACGAACTGTTGCGCGACCCACAAGCTCTGGAGCGGTTTCGGCGGGAGGCGCGGGCGGCCTCGGCTCTCAATCATCCCAATATTTGCACGATCTACGAGATCGGCAAGCACGGTGATCAGTCGTTCATTGCCATGGAGTTTCTGGACGGCATGACGCTGAAGCATCTGATTGCGGGAAAGCCGCTGGAAACAGAGACTCTGCTCTCCCTCGCCATTGAGATTGCCGATGGGCTGGACGCCGCGCATTCTCAGGGTATAATTCACCGCGACATCAAGCCGGCAAACATCTTTGTGACCAAGCGCGAGCACGCCAAGATTCTGGATTTCGGTCTGGCCAAGGTCACCTCCGGGGGCTTTTCCAGCCGGGCCGCTTCGATGGAGACAATGACTGCTGTCGAAGCGCAACTGACCAGTCCAGGCTCTGCGCTGGGTACAGTCGCCTACATGTCGCCGGAGCAGGCCCGAGGCAAGGACCTGGACGCCCGCAGCGATTTGTTCTCGTTCGGCGCCGTGATGTATGAGATGGCGACCGGCGCTCTCCCGTTTCATGCAGGCAGTTCCGCGGAGATATTCAAAGCCATCCTGGATGCTGCGCCAACCCCTGCCGTTCGACTGAATCCCGGTGTTCCAGCCGAACTCGAACGCATTATCAACAAGTCCCTGGAGAAAGACCGCAACCTGCGTTATCAGAGCGCGGCGGAGATGCGAGCCGACCTGCAACGGCTGAAGCGCGATACAGATTCGGGACGCTCTGCAATATCAGCATCTGCGGTGGGCGCCGAGGTTTCAGCGATGTCCGGGACAGTGAGTCCGTCGGGACCGACCGCCATCTCCGCTCCAGGACGAGCTGCATGGAAGAAATGGGCAATCGCAGGTGGCCTGACCCTCGCCGTCATCGCGATCTTTATCTACCTACAATCTCGCCAACTGCCTCAACCCAAACTATCGGGCTACGTCCAGATCACTCATGACGGAAATTCAAAGAATCTGATAGCGACCGACGGAGTCAGGCTTTACTTGAGTGAATTCGCATCCTCTGGTTTGGGAGCGGCGCAAGTATCCAGCTCCGGCGGAGAGGTGGCGCCGGTCAAAGTTCCAGACCCGACCATGGTGCTGCTCGCGGTCTCCCCCGACGCAGCAGACCTGCTGGTCGCGGACGAGGTGGGGCAGACCGAATTCAAGGGACCGCTGTGGGCCGTGCCTGTACTTGGCGGGTCGCCCCGCAGACTGGGTGAGACCTCGGGAGGCGCCGCTGCCTGGTCTCCCGATGGGCAAATGATTGTCTATGCTGATGGCTCCAACCTGTATTTGGCAAAGAGTGACGGCTCCGAATCCCATAAGCTCTTCACCGCGCCGAACCAAGCCTACCGGCCTGCCTGGTCCCCAGACGGTAAGGTGATTCGATTCACCAACGGAACCACAACTGGCTCTCTGGGCGAGCTTTGGCAGGTCGATGTTGACGGGAAGGATCCACATCCCCTCTTGCCCGGTTGGCACACTCCGCCGGAAGAATGCTGCGGCCGATGGACTCCGGATGGGAAGTATTTTGTTTTCCAATCGAGAGGAAATATATGGGCTCGTGCGGAACAGGAGAACTGGTTTAGGAAAGCCAACGTCGAGCCTTTCCAGTTGACTTCGGGGCCGATGTATTTCTTCTCGCCTCTAGCTAGCAAGGATGGCAAGAAGTTGTTCGTGGTGGGGGCATTGGCGCGCGGAGAGCTGAATCGCTACGATACGAAGTCTGCAACCTTCGCTCCGTTTCTTTCCGGAATTTCAGCCGATGGCGTCAGCTTCTCTAAAGATGGGCAGTGGGTAGCCTATGTCAACTATCCGGATACAACGCTTTGGAAAAGCAAATCGGATGGCAGCCAGCGAATGCAGCTCACCTCCCCGCCTCTTAACCCCGAGCTTCCCACCTGGTCTCCGGATGGCCGGCAGATCGCATTCTATGGCTTTTTGCCCGGACAGAAATTGTGGAAGCTGTATACCGTTGCGGCCGATGGCGGAACACCACGCGAGCTGATTCCTGAAGACCCCTTGGAAGAATGGGACGCCACATGGTCGGCAGACGGAACCAGAATTGCATTCGCCGGCGCTCCGGCGGATCCCAACAGCGCCATCCGGGTCCTCGACCTCAGTACCCATCAAGTCTCGACACTGCCTGATTCAAAGGGCCTTTTCTCGCCCCGCTGGTCGCCAGATGGGCGATCTCTCATTGCCATGCCATTCGCATCGCGCAGCCTGATGCTTTTCGATTTCGCATCTCAAAAATGGGAGGAGATCGCGAAGGTCAGCATGGGTTTTCCCAATTGGTCGAAGAATGGAGACTATGTTTATTTCCTCCATGAGGCGGACCACCCGTCGGTGATGCGGATTCGCATTCGTGACCGGAAGATCG
>PLKU01000299.1 GCA_003140705.1 Acidobacteriaceae bacterium | reverse complement strand
GAACCTACGTCTTGCGGCCACTCGACCCTGCGGCTTGAAATCTGCCGCTGAAAGCCCGATGCTGCCCCGAGTGCGCGGGAAACGGAACACCCGCTTTCCTCCGGATGTCCCGCGCGCTCTATTGTCTTAGACACCGGAACCCACCCAAAGTGTTCCCGGTCACGGTTGTAAAGGAAGAATTATCACCGAGATTTTGCCTGTCTAGACCGTGAAAACGATCCTTCGACCCCTTTCGACACGGTTCCATGCCCGCTCAACGTCGCTCAAAGGCACCTGTTCGGCATCTACTTTCAGGCTCCCGGCGGAAGCCATTGAGAACAACCTGGGAATCGCGGCAAAAATCCGGTCAAGCGGTGCGGAGCCGAATCCGCTTCCCAACAGGGTCAAATCGATGCTGCGGAGAGTCACACCTGGCAGATTGATTGTCTTGCCCGCGCTCTCCCCGACCTCGACGAGCCGCGTGCGGTGAGTGGAACTCGCCTTGAAGCCCTTGGCCAGCGCCTCGAGAAGCAATTCAGTCGGACGGCCCCAAAGGTAGTCGATCACTACATCGATCCCTTTCTCAGCCTCCTCGGCAAATGCATCGCGTACCGCATCTTCAGGTTGGCCAAGCGCGATAATCGAATCCATAGTGCTTGCGTCAATGGCTTCAACATTCCGTCCGACTGCAATCACCCGCCCAGCTCCTAGCTGTCGCGCAATCTGAGTCGCAAGATGTCCCGCAACACCGGTAGCGCCAAGAATCAGCACAGTCTCCCCAACAATCAAGTTTGCGCGCTCCTTTATTGACACCCATGCCGACATTCCGGGATTGGCAATCGCTGCCGCCTGAATATCATCCAGCCCCTCGGGGACTGGGATGCACCTTGACCGTGGCGCAACAGTCAGCTCCGACATTGCTCCCCACGGTTTGCGCGCAAAGGTAAAGTAGACTCGGCTTCCATCTTCCAGCGTCCCCACCCCGTCTACTCCGGGAACAAAGGGAACTTCAGTGCCGCCGGCATAGTGAGTGCCGCTGGCAAGCGCCTTCACAATCGGATGCAGTCCGGCGGCGCGCACCTGAATCGACGTCTCGCCCTCTTCGGCCACCGGGTTGGGAAACGATTGGTACTTGGGCGCCTGGCCCAAAACATTGACTACGGCAGCCTGCATATTGCAACCTCCGCCTCGCACTGTCTCCTATTTTGCCACTCCCAATCTACTGCCAGCACCCGGAATTCCCTTCTGTCGATGCAAAATGCACGCCAACCTGAGCTTGCCCATGCCAGATTGACGAATCTCGCCTCAGCAGAGACAATAGGAGAGTTGCATACCTCCAGACGTGGGCCTGTGGCGCAGCTGGGAGCGCGCTTCCATGGCATGGAAGAGGTCNNGGTAAACGGTCGCACCTTGACCGTTTGTGTCACAACCCGCCATTCTGGCGCTATTGGCAACGGTTTCCATCTCAGTGCACTTGACTTCCGTGCGGACGTGGCTGCACCGCTTCAGGATCATGCAACCTAAACCATCGTCATAACGATGCTCTGCCCAGCGACGCGACCAGCAACCACCGATCAGATGACGCCAGACTCAGAGGTTCGAACTTCTCGCTTGGTTAGCTTCTCTTACCCATCCAAGCGCTTATGCGCCGTGCATTGTGCGAAATCATTCTTGCGATTCTGGCCTTGACCGGGGCTGGTTCCAGCACCCACTCCGCACCGACCTCCACAACCTCACGACTGAAATACCGCTTGAATCTGGAGATGCCCTCAAGGGCAGTATCTTCCCCCTCTTCCAGCGTGACGCCTCCCATATCGAACCATTCAGCCCCCGTCGCCTTGGCCCATCGAATCATGTCCCATACCAGCAGATAGCCATATGGTATCCGAACGTCGCTTTGCCGCTTCGACCCAGCCGCGCGATATTCCACGTGATCTCCGTGGTTGCACCCCCAGAGAAACGCTGCCATATTCTTCGGGGCAGTATCTTCACCTTGAAACAGCCCGATTACCCGGGAAAGATTCGGATGTTCGCGTGTCATCCTCAAAATACCGTGCCAATCTTCCGAAGGAATATGCCCGCGAGTTCGCTGCAAGGCTTGCTGTTGCAA
The DNA here is from genome assembly GCA_003140705.1 of Acidobacteriaceae bacterium. Lineage (GTDB taxonomy): Bacteria > Acidobacteriota > Terriglobia > Terriglobales > Acidobacteriaceae > Telmatobacter. Next base: position 8,232 of record PLKU01000299.1, on the reverse strand, counting down.
CTCTTTCAGTCGTTCTGCATACGTTGCATCAGTAATTACGACGGACCGCAGTGACATCTTGGTCGTCTCTCGAATCCGTTTCCTGGCCGACGTGCCTAGTGATGCGAAGATCTCGTCTTCAGTGGGCTTCAGATCTATTACCAGCGTGTGTCGATACGCGCTTGGCGGCCGAACCTCGAAAAATCCGAGTTCCTTCAGCATCTTCCCAATTGCCTCGCGTCCATTAAACGAGAATACGTTGATCTGTAACCGCAAGACCCGAGGGGTACCCTTTGCAAGGCTGGTAATCGCTTCTAGCACCACTCTACAAACCTCTCCCGGCAGGCTTCCTCCAAACTTTGCCACGCGAAGAATCAAGCATCCGGGCATGACTCGGGGGCGCACTACTTCAATCGCAACTCCAGCGCGCGCGTGCCCACTCGCGTCACGAACCAGCAAGAACCAGGGCTCCCAACGATGAAGAGGGGCCCATACCGCTCGATTCGATAGCGCAAGCGGTATCCCTGCCTCCGATACCTCTCGTTCCGCGAGATCACGTTCACTGCCTAACCCACGGATCAATAGAACCTGAAGGCCACTCTTGCCGCACTGATGCACGATCTCCATCCAGTCATTCTCCGTTTACGGCAGTGGAATCCAGGCCGACAAAAGTGCATCGCGTCAACCACCAATGACGCCCCATGAAAATAGTCGGCTCGCGCAAAATGAAACGCAGAAAGAATGTAAGAGTCAGCAAAGTTTTCGTTGGTTCTTCCATTTTACCTCCTGGCTGTGCATGAGAATAGACTGCCGATTCCCATGATACCAGTCCATCTTTTGGGCTATTCCAATACCGAAGATGGGTGCGCGTCCAACAAGCCATTGCTGTGTCGCTGCTTTCAAATCCTTCCAGCCGGCCTCCTCTTCATGGTGCTCTGAGAGCCAGCCCCTATGCCCGGCAGCTCTGAAGTGCGTCAGTTATACTTGTTTGCAACCCAAAGGGAGGCCATTCAAGGATTTGCCAGATGAGTGATCAATTCGTCAGCATCATCGTGCCAACCTACAATCGCTCCTACTGCATTTCCCGAGCTATCGACAGTGTCCGGCGGCAGACCCACCTTAATTGGGAAGTTGTTCTTGTAGATGATGGCTCGACCGACGATACCGCGGCGCTGATCGATTCCAGGTACGGTGATGATTCGCGTGTAAGGTACCTGTACCAGAGCAACGGAGGTGTCTCGGCAGCACGCAATATGGGGATCAGGGAGTCACGAGGAGACTATGTGGCATTTCTGGACTCCGACGATCAGTGGCAGCCCTGGAAATTGGAGACCCAGCTCGCATGTTTTCGATTCTTTCCGGAAGTGGGCATGGTGTGGACCAACTTTGAGGCAGTCGATGCCGCCGGCAAGGTTGTAAATCATCGGTATCTGCGGACGATGTACGATTCCTACAATCATTTCAGTTCGTTCGAGAGCTTGTTTGACAAATCCCGCGCTCTATCCGACGTCGTTGATTCCGGGCGAGAGGTTGAGACCGGCGCACGAGTTTACGTNNAATATCTACACTTCGATGCTGCGGGGAAATCTTGTTCACACCTCAACCGTGATGTTGACGCGGGCGCGGATCGCAGAGGTTAAGGAGTTTGATGAATCACTCACTCTATCGGGTGAGGATTACGACTTTCATTTCCGTACCTGTAAGTGGGGGGACGTCTGTCTCGCCGATGTCCCCTCGACGCTGTATCAGCTTGGGTTTGAGGATCGGCTAACGCTGCACAAGAAAGCGATTGCGCAGAATTTCTTGAAGACGGTGCAAGGTGCGATCGCGCGTGAGAGCGGTACTGCAACATTTCCTCCTGCAATGATTAACGAGGTACTCGCCGAAGCGCATGGGTGGATTGCCGAGGAGCTGTTCAAGTCAGCCGACTATGCGGGGGCTCGAAAACACGCCCTGCTCGCGCTCAGACATAGGATTTGGCAACCTAGGCTGATTTGCGCCTTTGGCGTCGCCCTCGTTCCGTCCATGGTTTCTAAGGTGCTCCTGAGGAGCTACCGTAGCTGTAAATCCCTGATGGCCAGAGGCAAGCGCACTTGAGAGAGCAAGCTGCTGGAAAGCGATAAAATTACGGCCAGAAGTTGCCAGTGAGCCGGCAAATACTCGTTTGAGCCTGAAACCGGGACAGGCTTTGGCCGGACACGGGCACTCGCTTGAGGTTGTACCGTTCTATCGTTTCTCGCTGGTTCGCCACTCTGCCATAGTAGGAGAATGCGGCTTGGTAACCCATCTCCCGAACTACTTCCTTGGTTTGTTCTGAAAAGGCCGTGCTGGATCCGTACGGATAAGCAAGCACACAGGCTTTGACGCCAAGTTGCTCACTTAATATGGTNNTCCCTGCGCTGCTCATCGCGCCCCAATCTGCTCAGCATCGTATGAGAGTGCGAGTGGCCCCCAATCGCCATCCCGCCATCAATCATCTCGCGGGCTTCATCCCAGTTGAGAAAGCGCCTTGATGCCGGTGGCAGGTCCTGTTCCCCCAACGCTTCCTTCAGCTCTCGAATTAACCGTTCCGAATCAAGGTTCTCTGGCTTCTTGTAAAAGTCGAGGATGCTTCGCAAACTCTCCGTCAGGCCTTTCCCAGCGGCATTGAAATCCAGCCGGATTGGGTAGTGAAGAGGGATCCGGCGATCATATGCAATTTTCACAAGATAGGCAACGTGGTCCCACCAGGGAACGTAGTCGGATCCAACCTGGTCCGAGCAGAGAAAGAAAATACCTTGCACTCCATTCGAACGGAGAATAGGAAAAGCAACTTCGTAATTGTCCAGGTAGCCGTCGTCGAAGGTTATCAGTACTCGGCAGCGGCGGGTCTTTTCCTTGCTTGTACCGCCTACAAACGCCAGGGCCTCATCAAGAGTTACCAGCGAGTGATTGCGCTTAAGGTAGGAGATCTGTTCGTCGAACTGTTCACGCGTCGCCGAGAACATGCCGGGATCCCAAGGGTCCTTCTCAGGATCTCCGATCCGATGATAGTTTAGGACCAAAAGGGAGTCTCGCGCTTGAAGTTGAGAAAGCATGAAAAGAATGCCGCTCCACTGCAATCCGTAAGCAAGCAAATCGCGCTTTCCGTCAAACTTCGGACCAACGTTCATACGTGCCTGAGTCAGGCAATCCGTCCCATTCTTAAGATGGATGAATTGTACAGCAGAAGTTGCCTAAGTTGGAAGGTGCTCATCGTGAGCTTAGGGGCTGCCTGGGCGCTCGATGGTGCCTGCAGCTTGTGCAATCATGATTCAGGTCACCTGTTCGTGGTTGCGCTAAACTTACCTTCCCACGACACCATCCAAGTGGGGGGATCGGAACGGGTGGCGAGTTCTCTGTGAATTGGGAATCGTCCCAGTGATGGCATACCGTTTCATCCCGCAGCTGGTGCCTCCCCACCATGACGCGATGACCGCCCGCAGAAGCACCAAATACCCAATGGTCAGTTCCAAAAAGATCCGGATTCAGAATCCCAGTGTTTTGTGCGCATTTTTGATTGGAATCGCGAATCCGCATTTCTGCAGACATCAAGTTCTGTCTTTAGACCTTGGTGCATGCGAAGATCCGGAGAAAGAAATCCCCCGGCCGCAACCCCGGGGCCCTCTTAAATCGGGTTATTCATGGATCGAAATGATGCGGGTGCCAGCAAAGGTTACGGCGTTGACAGGAGAGTCCACCTAGTGGCTTGTTTCACGATCTCCCAATCTCTGGCAGTCGCAATGAATCAGCAGCAGTGTCGCTATGTGACACAAAAAGGAAAGCGAACATGCCTGAAGACCGCATGAAAGCTACCTCTCAGTTCAGCTTCGAATTGCTGCTTATGTTCCCGTTTTTATTCACCCTTGGAAATGGCATGTAAGTGGTCATCGGTTCGAACCCAATGAATTCCAGCATGGAAGCAAGAGCCTACAACCGATTCTTCCCCAGCCCTGCCTCGGAAGCCCTTCGTAGAGGAAACCCCGGACCCTCTTCCGCGATCGAACTTACCCCATTCCTTCTGCGCCTATGTTCCAAACTGCGCCGTCAGGCTGCGGCACAACATTTTTAGCCACCCTGGCCTGACATTGAATCGCGGCCAGACGGACAAGCTAGAGATCGCACTCATCACATCCCATTGTTCATTCTGTTTTCATCCCAGGCTCTACCCGAGCTTCAGCATCCAGGTCACCGAAAATGGCGATAGAAAGTCCCTGATTTCTGACACAGGACTGCGTCTTCGGCGCGATTTCGCTTCTTCCAACCCACTGTTAAATTTCGGCAAATGGGAATTGGGCCTCCATTTACTATGCAAACAATTGCATATTGTCATTCGACAAGGTCCATTATCTCAATATTTATCAACAATCAGTTCGGCACTGAGATTGCTATTATGCTTAAGTACCAAACAAAATGGCGCTGCGGTAATCAGCAGTAGGGTACTATTGTGCAACAACTCTGAAAGGTTTTCTTGACCTGGGTGATTCAGAGGAAATTCAGAGATCGACTTCGAGGCCGGACGATGGCGTCTTGAAAATGGGGCACATGACCGACAATTTCAAAAGAGAAAACGACCGACGGGGAAGGCCGCGCTTCTCAATGAATGCACCCCTCACCTTATTTATCGGTGACCGAGAAATTCCAGCCTATACCAGGGACTTGAGCAACCGGGGCGTGTATTTCTACCTGGACCTGATCGACGGCAATCTTGTTGAAAACGATTTCGAATTCATGGTCGATTTGCCGCCCGAAATCACCCTCTCAAGCTGTTGCTCGATTCGATGCCGTGGTCGACTAGTCCGCAAGGAGAGCACCTTGAAGAATTTGACGGGAATAGCCGCCGAGATTCTTGATTATTCGATCCTCAGGGACGCTTTAGTAGTCACAGGCTAGAGCCTGCGCATTCCAAGGACTCGATGGTCGACAAGCCAGCTTTTCAATACATAGACGAGCTTGTTGTTGCTGTCGGGGTCGGTTGGCAACAGAAAGAAGCCAGGATCTACTAAATAGCGAAGAGAGTTATAGACAATACCCTCCATCACCTCGCCATCGAGGAATTGAAGCCGCATCCAGATTCCGTGGACGATCGGCGACCTGGAATGAAAATTCAAATCTTTGTGATCCGGATCTCCATCGAAGGTATTCACATAAAATACAGCCTTGACATCCCGGGTTGGGATCTCTTCGACAGTTTCCGATTCGAGAAGTCGGACCCTGAAGGTCTCCGGTGAACTCGCAGGAGCGTTGCTCAGCAACTCTTCAATTGTGTTCCAAATCGGGGATTCCAGGTAACCTTTGACCCTCTTGCCTCCAAACTGGATCACAACCTTTTCCGACCTGGGCGAATTAGTCATGCTCATGATTGGGCAATCTTTCTCATTGTGTGCAATCAGGCCGTAAGCGCGGAAAAATCTGAGCTGTGAAGTAATGATCAAGAATTGGCACATTGATGCCAATACCTGTTTCGTGCTAGGGAAGCCAGCCCCGGTAACCAGCATGAATTACTGAGTATGTAGATGCCCTGAAAGAATGTTGACGTACTTACGTTGCAGAGCCTCCAATATGCAGTCGAATTCGATCCGACTAAAATGCACCGTTGGAATCGTTGCTCGACACCTCGTCCATTTCTTCCAGGCTCTGGATTTCAGGTGATTCTCGGTCATCTGATTCCAAGCTGGATTTGGACCTCGTCCAGCCTTGACGACTCACGTTCACCTGCTCGCGGTCTCAGGCGCTCTTTTCTGGCCCAAGCTGAACTGCTTTTGTGGCGGACTGAGATGGTACTGTTTGATCTTATACAACAGGGCCTTATAGCTGATCTGCAAATCGTTTGCGGCCGCCTTGCGGTTCCATCCGGTGCCTTCCAGGGTTTGTGCAATCACAGCAGATTCGGCACTCCCCTTCAAGTTTCGCACCAGGTACTTCAAGCCGCCGTTGCCGTCCGGATCTTCTCCTGCAGCGGCAAACNNGTTGAGCCGTGGGCTCAACTCGTCGATAATTGCCTTCTCGTCGCCCAGCACAAGGTAACGCTTGATCGTATTCTCCAGTTCACGTAGATTGCCTGGCCACGAATGACCCGACAATGCCTGTAAAAGCGCAGCGGAAATCGGCAATGGATCGCACTCGTACTTGGCGGCCACTTTGCGCATAAAATGCTGCGAAAGAATTGGGATTTCCTCAGTGCGCTCGCGCAGTGGGGGCATTTTCACGGTAAAACCGTTCAAGCGGTAATAGAGGTCCTCGCGAAATGCCTTTTGTGCGATCGAAGCCTTGATGTCGACGTTGGTGGCGGCAATCACCCGAACATCGACTTTGACGCTTGCTCTGCTGCCGAGACGAGAAAAGCTCCCGTCCTGAAGAACCTGCAGCAATTTCGCCTGCAAAACGGTCGGCATTTCCCCAATTTCATCCAGGAAAATCGTGCCGTTGTTACAGATCTCAAACTTGCCCGGCTTCGATTTGACGGCGCCGGTAAATGCGCCTTGCTCATAACCGAACAGCTCGCTCTCAAGCAGATCAGCGGGCATGGCTGCGCAGTTTACCTTCAGGAAGCTGTGCCGGCTCCTGGTTGACAGTTTGTGGATCAACATGGCCGCGACTTCCTTGCCCGTGCCACTCTCTCCCAGGATCAGAACGGGGATGTCTGCGCGCGCTACAAGCGTGCAGTGCGATTCAATCTCCCGCATCCTCTTGCTGCATCTCACAAATGATGTGTTCGCATCGAGAGGGATTTCCTTGATGTCGTCACCGACCACGGTCTTTGTAGCTTCCTTCAGGCACTGTTGTACTGCAAGATCAATGTCGCTCTTCCTAAACGGCTTGAGGATCACGTCGGTTGCGCCCATTCGAGCGGCCGCCACAACTTCCTTCAATTCGGCTGAGCAAGCCAGCATGATGATCGGAAGCGCCGGATTCGAGGCGCGGGTCTTAGAAAGCAAACGCAGAGCATTATCTTCGGAGTCGTCATCGGAAACATGCCAATCCATCATGAGAAGATCAGGCGCCGGAGATTCCGTTAGGCTCCGTGTCATTTCCGTGGCCTCAGTAAAGAGGCTAACGTTGAACCTGTCCGAAAGGATGCGGTGCACGTAATCCAGGATGGCCGGATTTGCATCGAGAACCGCGATTTGTGGGCGCTTCGTTTCTTGTGCCTTCATCCCTGTCCCTCTGATTGGCTTGCCATCCTCGTAAAATTGCGCCTGCCCCAAAAACCCCTCCCAAGGTGCCGTTGTGCCTCTTGTGAACCAGCACAAAAAGGATGAAACGCTTCGCAAAGCTATCGACTGCGAGCTGTTTTATAAAATCTCCGCCGATGCGGGATCTATTTCACCAAAAAAAGGGAGGCCCCGGGGGACGTAACCGTAAAGTCACTTGAGAAGAATCTTACCACCGAAAGTGGCAAAAGATTCTCCACTTGTGCAAGGACTTTCACATCCAGCTGTCTCTCACCCAAAGAACGCTGCATAAAGACCCAAAGTGGTTACCTTTTCACTGATTCTAAGGTTACTTTAGTTGTATCTCGACCATCGTTGAAAGCTAGAGTCTGGCTCAGCAGTTGCTTACAGACCAGTGAGCGACTTCCTCGCCGGGGAAATCAAGATGCCTTTGCCACGCGCAGCCGAATTTGTGGATACTCGAGAACTGCCTCCGATGAATGTGATCTTCGGACAATCATCCGCGATGGCTGTTGCCCGGGAAAAGCTGGAACGGATTGCAGACACAAACATTCCTGTTCTGCTACAGGGAGAGAATGGCACGGGCAAAGACATCTTTGCCAAATTGTTGCACGCGCGTTCCAATCGGGCAAAAGCGGCATGGGTCAAGGTGACTTGCCCTGCAATTCCACACTCTCTCATTGAGTCCGAGCTCTTTGGTTATGAAAAGGGAGCCTTCACTGGAGCCTATGTAACCAAACGGGGCCGCCTGGAACTCGCTCACCAGGGAACCCTCTTTCTGGATGAAGTTGGCAGCTTGGATATGGCGGCCCAGGCAAAGTTGCTGCAAGTCCTGCAGGATGGTAGCTTTATGCGCGTCGGCGCGCAGGAGTCGAGGCGAGTCGACACACGGCTCATCTGCGCGGCAAACGGAAACCTGAGACAGCAGACCGAAGATGGAACTTTTCGGCTGGACTTCTTCTTCCGCATTAACGCGGTCACCATCGAAGTTCCGCCTTTGCGGCAGCGGGCTGTAGACCTATCGATTCTAGTCGACTACTTTCTCGATCGGCACTCGAGA
>PLKU01000464.1 GCA_003140705.1 Acidobacteriaceae bacterium | reverse complement strand
TCCAAGAAGGAACGCCAGTCCTATTAATGCCTGTCCTGATCGGCCGAGGGTCTTTCTTGACAATTTGCACTGCCCAAGCGTCATCGAATTACTCCTGTTCATGGATCCCATCGGAACAAAGCTCATCTTGAATCAACGGCCAGTCAGTATTGAATCATCGCCCGCGCTAAACCTCCACAATGGGTTATAGCCCCTGCATAGCTNNCGAGTTGCATCGACCTGGGCCGCCGCTGATGGATTCGCTACTGCACCTGATTCACTGGCTTGGGCTTCGTCGGATTGAATTGGCTCGCCAATTCTGGTGTCGAATGCACATCAGATGGATCTGGACTATCGGCCTTTGCAACTTCGACGCCGAAGACATAACTGGGGCCGAACATGTTGCTCGTGAAAATAACAAGCTTCTTGTCTGGAGAAAAGCGAACGTTTGGTTCCAGCCGATAATTGTGGTGAGACATGTTCACGAGATGTTGGGAATGGAAGACCCCTGGCTGCCAGATATCCGGCGAATTGATCGCTCCTGGTCCAACGGTAAGGAGCTGCGGATGAAAGAGTTCGATCCACTCGCCATCGGGTGCCTTCGCCACCTGGCCCGGATCGCCGCCATCCCCCGTAAACAAATCCTCGCCGAGCGTGAGGTTGAAGTGAATTGACCATTCGTTGCGCTGCATATGGTACGCAACGCGCTTGTGGGTACTCAGGTTGTAGCCTGCAAGAAAGAAGTCCTCGCCTTTTGGGAGTTGCCAGTCGTACCAGATGGTTTGCCCGTCGAGACCCCAGAACTCGTGTCCGGCAATCTCCATTGCCATGGTCCGCTTGTGAATCAACTCATTATGGGTACCATCGGTGTGGATCATCCATATGCGGTCGACCTTCTGCCATGGACCCTCGTGGCAATACATCAATAGTGTTGGATCGATCGGCGAGAAAAGCATGTGACCGATCCAATCGGTCGAATGCAGCAAAATGGAGACTTTTCCCGTCTCTAGATTCACCGTATAGAGGACTACTGGGATGCGTGCAGCCAGGCGGTGCTCCATCAACTCGCCTTTGCCATCCGGCTGGACCAGGTTCCCTGCTTGCTGTGTCTGACTTCCGCTCGGTGCTGCCGATGCCGCTTGCGTTCGGTTGCGCCCATATTCCTGATCAGGCGGCGTTTCGTTTTCGTCATACGTGCCCACGCCAAGTGTCTCGTCGGCGTTGATGGTTGCAACACTCGCACGTGGAGGCATTGTTGCGAGCTTTGTTACTTCGCCAGTATCGACATTGGCTTTGTAGATCGTGCTCAAGTTGGTAGCTTGATCCATCTTTGAGTAGAAGACGGAGTTGGTCTTTCTGCCGACAACGATGGTATGCACCCCTCCTCGAAAAAGGCCAGGTGTTCCGGGCACAGCTCCGGCGGGCCGGGGCGGGTTGGGTACAAGAAGCCGGGTCTTGTAGCTGACCAGATCAAGAACGCGAATGCCGTCCGGCGAGTTGTAGACCATGGATTTACCGTCGGGCGTGAAGGCATTCACGTTGAAGTAGAAGCCAGAAGAGCCAGGTTCGTCAGAGAGTCGAAGGATTCGGTGGTCGGTATCCTTGTCGACCCACGAGGTCGGCAAGTTTTGCGCAGACACGTTCTGCAGCAGTGCGGCGGAAGCAGCAATCATCAAGACTAGAATTCTGGTCATTGGATGGGTCGCACTCCTTGGGTTGGGGAACGAGGCGGTGATCCCGGTGCTTTCGAGTGGAAATTCGACCTAAATCACCACGCATCGATTTATACATCTCAACATCTCTCATTGGCAAATTGTTTCCTATTGAATAAAGCGACCGCTCGGTAGGCATCCATCTGAGGTCGAAATCGAAGCGGGAGTCCAGCTGCTGCTGGGTTCGCCGCTCCTGCTAGAGGCAGCGATTCGATGTATTCTGAAGGTCGGCCCCGGAGTCCTAATCTAGTGCCGCAGCATCTCTAATTCAGTCTTGAGCGGTTTTTGCCCATTCGCATCACGCTCAACATAAGTTGTTCTTTTTCAGGCTCGCGGAACTCATCATGCCAATTACTCACATCTCAGTGCGGGGGGCGCGCCAGCATAACTTGCGTGACATCAACGTGCGCATTCCGCGAAACACCCTTACGGTGGTTACGGGGCTTTCCGGATCGGGCAAAAGTTCGCTTGCTTTTGACACCATTTATGCTGAGGGCCAGCGCCGCTACGTAGAAACTCTCTCCGCCTATGCGCGCCAGTTTCTCGACCAGATCGAGCGACCCGACGTCGACTCGATCGAAGGTCTGAGCCCGGCCATTTCTATCGAGCAGAAGACGACGAGCCGCAGTCCCCGCTCCACGGTGGGAACAATCACAGAGATCTACGACTATCTGCGCCTTCTGTACGCCTCGGTCGGCACGCCACATTGCCCCAACTGTGGGCGCCCAATCTCTCGCCAGACCGCGGAACAGATCGTGCAGCGCATTCTGCAGTTGGGAATGGGTGAACGCGTCACCGTGATGGCGCCAATCGTTCGCGGGCGCAAAGGCGAATTCAAAGATCTTCTTGACCAACTGGACCAGCAAGGTTTCCGTGCACGGGTAGACGGCGAACTCCATGACTTATCTGAGCCCCTACTCCTTGATCGTCGTAAGAACCACGCAATTGAAGCTGTTATTGACCGGATCCTGCTCAAGCCCACAACACCAGGCAACTCGGTTTCAGGTGCTGCCCAGCCAGCCCAAGGCAAGCTTTCAGTCGAAAAGCGGCTCGACGCTGCCGTTGCCAAAGCGCTGCAGTTGGCGAACGGGCTGGCGCTTGTCGCCATCGCCGGAGGCGACGAGCAGTTGTTTTCCGCCTCCATGGCTTGCCCAGACTGCGGGCTCGACGTTCCCAAGCTTGAACCGCGCAGCTTCTCCTTCAACTCCA
>PLKU01000129.1 GCA_003140705.1 Acidobacteriaceae bacterium | reverse complement strand
GCAATAGGAGAAATGCTCTAAGTTATGAATACCTATCCCGGTGAAGTCTCTCGGGGAATGAGAATTCGTCTAACTGTTTATGAGAGTCAATAGCCAATCTCCCCTTGCGGTGTCAGCGAATCCGCGGTCGGTAGTCTGTGCCGATTCTCGAGTCCGATCTCGAATTCCCCTCCGAAAGGGCTATGCATGGCTTGGTTCTTCTGTTTCTTTTTCATCTCCGGGTTCTGCAGCATTCTTTGCGAACTTATATGGCTACGTCTGTCGATGGCGCAGTTTGGGGTAACCACGGCTCTCACCTCGATCGTCCTTTCAGTATTTATGGCGGGACTGGGAGCGGGGGCCCTCATTGCAGGAGCTCTGCTTCGTCGCTACCGAGACCGCATTACGTTTCATCCATTGCAACTCTACGGCCTGCTAGAGTCCATGATCGGGTTGTCCGCCTTCGTGGTTCCCGCAGAACTAGTTTGGGGACATCGACTGCTGGAGGCTCTTGCAAACCACGCTACCGTTTCTTCGGTCTCGTATTACCTGATCGCAGGTTTTTGGCTTTCGGCGACCATGATCCCGTTTTGCGCTTGCATGGGCGCAACCATTCCGGTGGCCATGTTTGCAATCCGCTCGTGCCATCGGGAAAACGATAGCCGCTCATTCAGCTTCCTCTATCTCGCCAATGTACTGGGCGCGGTGCTGGGGTCGTTCCTTCCGTTGCTCCTCATCGAGCCCCTCGGGTTTCATAGGACCCTGCTGGTCGGTGCGGCTCTGAATGGAATCATCGCCGTCTCAGCCTTTCTGGTGTCACGCTCAGCTCGTTCGTCTCAGCCTCGCTCCACAAATCCTATCCAAGCTTTGGCCGGCCCCATCATCTGCGACAGAGGAATATTGGTGCTGCTGTTCACCACGGGACTCGCCACAATGGGCATGGAGCTGATTTGGATTCGGCTCTTCACGCCGTATGTCGGTCCAGTTGTTTATTCCTTTGGCATGATCCTGGTCGGCTACCTGTTGGCCACCTATGTGGGCTCGCAGATTTACCGCATCTGGAGCCGTAACCACATGCTCGAGAGCCGCCTGACCTGGATATCGCTGGCGCTGCTGGGAGTACTGCCACTGTTCACTGCTGACACTCGCGTTCCATTGCACCTGGTGGCACGTGTTTTCGTGGGCGTCATGCCTTTTGCCGGGATGACCGGGTTCCTCACACCCATGCTCGTGGACCGGTGGTCCGGAGGTGATCCTGACCGGGCCGGGCATGCTTATGCCATCAACGTGGCGGGGTGCATCCTGGGACCGCTTGTCTGCGGATTTCTGTTGCTACCGCTGCTGGGCGAGCACTGGTCGGTGCTGCTGCTTGCCCTTCCGTGGTTCGCCATGGCGTTCTCCGCTGGCTATGCACCTCGCTATCAGATGTTCAGCCGCGCAGCAGGTTACGCGACTCTGGTGGTCGCGATGTCCATCTTCCTGGCAACGAAGGACTTCGGGAACCAGTTCCCTGTTCGCAGGGAGTTGCGCGACTCGACCGCAACCGTGATCGCCTGTGGGCTGGGTAAGGAGCGGCGGCTTTTGGTGAATGGGATGGGAGTAACCTATCTGACTCCGATCACCAAGATGATGGCGCACATGACGCTGGCGTCACTCGACCACACGCCACGCAGCGCCCTGGTGATTTGCTTTGGCATGGGAACTACGTTCCGCTCGGCCACCCGCTGGAACATTTCCACGACAGTCGTCGAACTCGTGCCCAGCGTCCCGCGTCTCTTCAGCTTCTACCATGAAGATGCTTCGCAGCTGATGGCGTTGCCCTTCGCGCATGTGGTCATCGACGATGGACGTCGATTCCTTGAGCGCTCCCCCGCTAAGTACGACGCCATAATTTTGGATCCACCGCCGCCAGTGCAAACGGCAGGCTCAAGCTTGCTCTATTCGCGAGATTTTTACACTGTGGCCAGGCAGCGACTGGAGCCGGGCGGCATCTTGCAACAATGGCTTCCCGCGGCTGACGCGCCCACCAAGGCCGCCGTAGCTCGTGCCATCAAGAGTTCGTTCACATTTGTCCGTGTCTTTCCCGGGATTGAAGGCGGAGGCTGGCACTTCCTGGCGAGTGATCACCCCATTCCGGTGCGCACTGCCGCGGAACTGGTAGAAAGGATGCCCCCGGGAGCAGTGTCCGACATGATGGAATGGGGACCGGCTGCGTCGCCAGACCAACAGATCAATCTCTTGCTCGGTCACGAGAGGTCTATCGACGACATCATCGCGCTTTCCCCTGCGACACCCACACTGACAGACGATCGCCCAATCAACGAATATTTCATGCTGAGAACGCCATTCCGGGACGTTATGGCAATGCAATCGCTCGAACAATGAAGACGCGCCTGGAAATGGACCTTTGATCGCCCGTCAGCGGGTGCATAGGCTCCAATGAGCCACTGAGGCGAAAGCCTGGCCCGAGCGCCCGACTCTCAAACTTGAGATGCCGCCCACCTCTGCCGACCGAGGCTTAGACGATTCGGTATTAGCCGGCTGCCCAAATCTCGAACAAAAGAGATCGCACGATGGCCAAAAGTCCAGCAATTCAAAAGGGAGGCGTGAACAGCAACTAACGCATCCCTTGATTGTCGCCAAACCCGGTGGAAGACTTTGCGGGGATCGACCACGCCAAAATCCATGCGCCTCCGCACGCCGCCAGTGCAATAAACGCACTCGACCACTCATCCGGATCAAGGCAACGCGGGTAGCTCAGCACCCTGGGCGCATGAAGCAGCAGAAACCAGAGAAAAAACATCAACCCCAGCATGCCCGCCGCCCATCGATCCAGCCGTCGCACCGAGATGCTCACTCCCGCTGCAATGAACCCAATTGCAGTCACATGAGCCCAAAACCAGCCGCTTCCCGGAATCCAGGGTGGAACCAGACTCACGATAAAGTTGAAAACAAAATAATGATCGATGCCGAACACGATCATGGAGATCGCAAAGAAATAGCGTCCGGAATGCAATAAGCCATTCATCACTCTCTTCCCTCGCGAAAGCTCTCCGCCCGCCGGAGTCAATGCAGCCAGCATCCAGGCCGAGGCACACATCGTGAGCGTCTCAAACGCGCACGTGCGAACACCCACATCCAACGGAGCAGCCGCCACTCTCGCTATCTGAAGAGACAGAAAGCACAACAAGAAGAGAAAGCCGAGTAAGGTCGCCCCCAGCCAGGCTCGAAGGTTTGCCGCAATGCTCACGCTGGCCGCGAGCAGCGCCACACCCATCAAATAGCCCAACGCCGGACAGCTTGGAACCCACGGAATCTCGGGTAGAAAGGGGTCCGTTGAGTGTGCCCAAATCAGATTCTCCACGCCAAATGCGGCAATCGCTATCGCGAAGAACAGCCTGCCTTGCTTGAAGAAGAATTCAACGGTCATCGGTTTACCTCGGTCCGGAAGCTGCGCACTTTTGTCCGGTACGCAAGAACTTTCTTTGGGTCGACCAGTGCCTAAAGCTATTTCGAGAAAATCCGCAAGCTGATGGAAATTGGAAGCCCAATCAGGAACATGTGCACCAGCAACCCTTGGATCAGGTCGTGAAGCGCGATTGGGTGAGCCACGTGGAGTGCCGACAGAGGCAACACAAGCAGGTTCATCACAAGGTAGATGGCGATGCCAAAGAACAAGCCGCATACCACGAAGTTTTCTTTGAGAAACGTCAGCTTCAGGCTTGACCCACAGTAGATCGCGGCAGCGGAGATCGCGATAAGAAAATGAAGTGCAAACCCAAGAACATAGACCTCCCAGCCACCTTGGAAAGCCTCCCTCCCAAGCAGACCGCCGGCGATCGCCCGAGGCACGCCCGGCCCGAAGGTGACGAAGGCGCTCGTCATGTCCAGAACCCCTGCCGTCAAGCCGCCAGCAAAGATCGGCAATAGAATCCTCGAGCCTCGAACCGCATCTGGCGCAGAGGTGGATGTCATTTCGATATCCTTTTGGGTTGCAGATCTTGAATTGAACTAAATTCAGCGTTCCGAAGGGCGGCGACCATGCAATCGAAATCTGCAACTAGCCGCAAAATCATCGCCGTTGCCTTTTATGGGACCAACCTTTCCCAATGCATACACCTTCCCACATCAAATTTCGCTTTTATAAGTGGTCAGTGACCATAGCCACTTGTTGACGCTTTATGCGAGCCACTATACTGCAACCTGTGAAGACTTCGTTGCAGGGAACCATGCCCGCGCTTGCCGTCGACCGCAAAGCGCCCACGCCTCTCCATAAACAGATCTACGACGGATATCGCGCCGCAATCCTCAGCGGTGACTTGATTCCAGGCCAGAAAGTTCCCTCAAGCCGAGATTTGACCTCTACACTCAGCGTTTCCCGCTTTCCTGTCCTCAATGCATATGCGCAGCTGCTCGCAGAGGGTTACCTTGAAAGCCGCGTCGGTGCGGGCACATTTGTATCCGCGTCTCTCCCGGAGCAGCTCATGTCTGTCATGCAGTCTTCCGACAACGCGGAACCGACTCCGTCCGGTCCGCGTCCCGTCGCGCGCCGTTCCTCCCTGTTTCCTCTGTTTACCTATTCGCCCAGGCTGCGAGGATGGGGTTCGTTTGGCGTTCACCAGCCGGCGCTGGACCAGTTTCCCTTCAGAATCTGGTCGAATCTGGTCGTCCGCCACACTCGAAATCCCCATGCAAGCGCGGTCCACCATGTCGATCCTCGCGGATCGGAGCGTTTCCGCACCGCGATTTGCAGCTATCTGCGCACCGCGCGCGGAGTCAAATGTGAACCTGATCAGATCATGGTGGTCTCTGGATCGCAGCAGGCCATCGATATTACCTCACGCGTACTCCTCGACCCCGGAAACGCCGTATGGGTCGAGGAACCCGGTTATCCCCTCCAGCACATCGTCTTGAATGCTGCCGGCTGCCGCGTCGTCCCGGTGCTGGTGGATCAGGAGGGAATGGATGTCAACTTTGCCATAAAGCGCGCTCCAAAGGCGAGAGCTGCCTTCGTCACTCCCTCGCACCAGTACCCGCTTGGGTCCACCATGGGTGCGTCACGCCGCATTCAACTCCTCAATTGGGCTCAGAGTGCCGGCGCCTGGATCGTCGAAGATGACTACGACAGTGAATATCGCTATGAGAGCCTTCCCGTCCCATCGTTGCATGGGTTGGATATGAATTCGCGCGTCATCTACATCGGAACCTTTAGCAAGGTTTTGTTTCCATCACTGCGCCTCGGCTATATGGTGATTCCCCGCGATCTGGTTGATCGATTTGTCGCAGTCCGCTTTGCTATGGACATCTTCCCCGCCTACCTCTATCAGGAGGTCCTTTCGGACTTCATCAACGATGGCCACTTCACACGGCACATCCGTAAAATGCGGCAGCTGTATCAGCAACGCCGAACCGCCTTGATTGAAAGTCTGAGCTCGGAATTTCCTGCCAGGGAAGGGTTTGAAGTGCACGGCGCTGAAGCCGGCATGCACCTTGCCATGACCCTGCCCGCTGGCCTCAATGACATGGAAATCTCAGCCAGAGCTGGCCGCGAAAGGCTTTGGCTCTGGCCGCTCTCGCCTTCTTATCAGGGTGACAAACCCCGACACGGCTTCATCCTTGGGTTTGGCAGCACACCACCAGAACGGATCCCTCAAGCAGTTCATCAGATGCGTTCGATCCTCATGGCCCGATGACTCTTTCGGCCGGTAGTTACGTTCCCGGCTACACACTGCGAAAGAAAAGCGAGGGGGCATAGCCCGTCCCTTTTCTTTCGCATAAAGATTCATTAGAAACTTTAGAAGTGGTAAGCGACTCCGATCGTGGGAACGTAAATGTTGTACCACTTGTTCGTCTTCAGCTGCGTGTCGTCAAACGTCGGTACGGGCGAGATCATGCCGCGATACTCCGCTCGTATGTCGAAGCTTGGGCTGATCTCGTACGCGAACCCGGCGCCGTACACCGCTCCAACTGTCGTTTGCCGCCGAACGTCGAGGTTTGTGGTCCCCGTGTTGCGGATGGGCAGAAAAATAAATGCAGCTGGCCCGCCTTCAAGAAATGGGTTGAACTTCCTGAAGTTGAATGTCTTCACAACCTCTCCCGACATCTCCTGGGTGCGGGTAGCCACTTGGTAATTGTTGGGGTTGACGTAGTAGTGAATCTTGTTCTGGTACGTAATGCCGTAGTTACCCTCGAGCGCAATTGAGGGCGTGAGCATGAAACGGTAGCTAGCCAACGCGCCCAATGCGTAGTTGGAGTGGACCTGAACATCGGTTTGCGAAGCGATGAATGGCTCAATGAGCCCGATTCCGCTGATACTGATGTCTTGGCGGCTTTCCTGGGCGTGGCCTGCGGCCACGCTAAAGGCCAGCAGAAATGCTATTAAGGCGATCTTCTTCATTCAGTCCTGAACCTCACCACTGCACAACCGTCCGGCTGGCAACGAGCTTGTCGAATCCGGTGCGCCGGCTCAAGCCGGGCCCCGCTTTCAGAATTGTAAAT
>PLKU01000303.1:7407-7968 GCA_003140705.1 Acidobacteriaceae bacterium | reverse complement strand
ACGTGGTCATGGAAGTCGATCCCAAATATCAGCTCAGCCCGGATTCACTGGACGGCATCTTTATCAAGGCTTCTAACGCAACCGGGGCTCCAACCTCCATGCCGCCGACCGTGACCAGCACCGCCGCTGCCCCCGCCTCGACAGCCGCCGAAGTTGTCGGCGGAGCATCGCCAGTTGCCGGCTCNNCGCTCTCCGCCATTGCCCACTATGAGGAGCAGCGCACCGCGCTTCAGGTGAATCATCAGGGCCAGTACCCGGCAGTCACGCTCAGCTTCAATCTCGCGCCTAACGTGGCCCTCGGTGATGCCGTTATCGCGCTCGAGAAAGCTCAGCGCGACATGGGTATGCCCAGCGCGATCCACGCCACCTTCCAGGGAACCGCGCANNATATCGTGCTCGGTATCCTCTATGAGAGCCTGGTTCATCCCCTCACCATTCTCTCTTCGCTGCCGCCCGCCGGTGTTGGCGCCATCCTCGCGCTCCTGCTCACCGGCACCGATCTCAGCATCATCGCCCTCATCGGTATTATCTTGCTTATAGGCATCGTCAAAAAGAATGCCA
>PLKU01000303.1:0-7340 GCA_003140705.1 Acidobacteriaceae bacterium | reverse complement strand
TCGGCATCACCATCGTCGGCGGTTTGCTGGTTTCACAGTTGCTTACCCTCTTCACAACGCCGGTCGTTTATCTCTTATTTGATCGCCTGCAATGGAGAGTCATGAAGCTGCATAAACTCGGCTCCGAGCTTGAAGAAGCGCCAGGCGACTAAATCACGCAGGAAATTAGCTTGATATCGACAGGAAACCTGTTCTAAGCTTTCCGCCATGTCGGACGCAAATAAATTGCTGGCAGAACAATGGTTTGAGGAAGTCTGGAACCAGAAGAGTCAAGCCGCAATCGACCGTCTGTTTCACCCGCAGGGCAAAGCCTACGGGTTTCCCGACGCTGGCTCTGCAATCGGCCCCGATTCCTTTAAGCTTCTTCATCGCAGCTTCTGCGCGGCATTCCCTGATCTGCACATTGAAGTGGAAGACATCATCGCTGAGGGTGATCGTGTTGCCATTCGCTGGAAAGCCTCAATGACTCATCTTGGCGACGATCTTGGATTTCCCGCCACAGGCAAAGCGGGAGTTGTCACCGGGTCGTCTTTCCTCGTCATGAATGGAAGCCAGATCATTGAAGGATGGAATCAGATGGACCTGCAGGTCTTTTTCCTACGACTCCAGGCCAAATAGAAAAGAGNNTCAGTCTGCCTGATCCTGGCTCTTCACCTTCACTTCGCGCTAAGAGCTGTTACACGCCAGCTCAAAGCTATTCGTAGCCTTACCTCGCAAACTCCTCTTCTTCTACCCCGGCCTGTTCTACCAGGTGCATCGGGTAATACGCATTCCGGGTGTACTGCTTCACCATTCGGTTGGTGTTGAAGTAGGAACCGTTGAACGCCAGCGTCGTGCGCATCAGCCGCGCCCATTTCTCCGGTGCTTCAAGGTACAGTGGGACCACGGCTGTCTCCAGCTTCTTGTAGAGTGAAATCGCTTCCTCAGCGTCATCGGCGCCATCTTCAATCGCCCAGCCTGTGACTCCCTCAATGCAGCCCTCAATCCACCACCCGTCAAGAATGGACAAGCTCGGCACGCCGTTCAGCGCGGCCTTCATGCCACTGGTGCCAGAAGCTTCGTACGGCCGCTTCGGTGTGTTCACCCACACATCCACACCAGCAGTCAGCAGCGCGCCGAGGCTCCAGTCGTAGTTCTCCAGATAGACAATCCGTAGCAGGTTGTTTGAGAGTGTGGCGGCATCTTCTACCACTTGCTGGATCAGCGCCTTGCCCGGCTCGTCCTGCGGATGTGCCTTGCCCGCGTAAATAATCTGCAATCCGCCAGCCGCGGTGGCGATCTCCAACAGCCTCTTTGGATCCGTGAAGAGCAGAGTAGCGCGTTTGTAAGTTGCCACGCGACGCGCGAATCCCAGCGTCAGCACATTCGGGTTGAGCACCTGGCCGGTGCGTGCGGCAACCTCGGCAAGCAAATCCCCTTTGGCGCGTGCATGAGCAGAGAGGATCTCCTTTTCACGCAGGTCGATTGAATTTCGTAAATAAAGATTGTCGCGCCGCCACGACGGAAAATTCGCGTCCAGCATTTGCTGGATCGGCTCCGAGACCCAGGTAGGCGCATGAACGCCATTGGTGATCGAACCGACGGGAAACTCAGGAAACATGGCGCGCGATACCTTTGCATGCTGCAAAGCCACGCCATTCGCATACCGCGAGAAGCGCAAAGCCAACAGCGTCATATTCAACATGCCGTCGCGGAAGCAGCCAAGCTTTTCCAGCCGAGCCGTTCTGTCGCCCCCCAGAATGCGAATAGTCTGCTCGGTTGAAAAGCGATCATGCCCAGCCGGAACCGGCGTGTGCGTAGTAAACACGCAGCGCTCGCGCACCAGTGCCAGGTCAGATTCAGTGGGGGCGCCCAGCGGCCCGCCGCCCAACTGTCTCTCCAGCAGGGCCAGTGTCAGTAGTGCTGCGTGACCCTCGTTCATGTGATGTACATTCACCCTGTGGCCCAGGGCGTTCGCCATGCGCGCGCCGCCCATGCCCAGAACAATCTCCTGCTGCAGGCGATAATTCGTGTCGCCGCCATACAGGTGATCGGTCAGCCCGCGATCCCATCCCGAATTACCATCAACATCCGTGTCCAGCAGGTAGATCGGAACTACGTGTCCATAGCGCCCCGTCAGATCGTAACGCCAGCACCTCACCGTCACCACGCGGTCTTCTACTGAGACCGTAACCCGGGCCCGCTCCCCGGTGCAGAAATCCGCAGGGTTCCACTGCTGAACCTCTTCGCTCTGCACGCCTTTCAAATCCAAATGCTGCTGGAAGTACCCCTTGCGGTGCGCCAACGTGAATGCCACGAGAGGAACGCCAAGGTCGGCAGCCGAGCGGAGCGTATCGCCCGCCAGAACTCCCAGGCCGCCGGAGTACGTGGGCATACCCGGATCGATTGCGATCTCCATCGAGAAGTAAGCGACTACACCTGCACTGGGGAATGCCTCATAGGAAAAAGGCTTGGACGATGTTGCTTGCATGATTCCTGCGTCTCCGCGGCGCTCCTAAATATTTGAAGCGACGATCTGGGTATTTGACGTCTAAACGATCGACTGAGCAATTCCTGTCTTACTCGGTCTTCAGCGGAAGAAACTCATTCGATTTTAACAAGGAACGCTTCTAGAATGCCCTGCCCATTCGGATCACGAGTAATCGAGCGTGTACTTTACAGGATTACTAAATGGGTATATGCGCTGTGGGGCTTTAGCCGAGCGCCTGTTCGTTATAAACAGCTTCTAGCCAATCAACAAATCAGCATCTGGAGTTCAAAGGAAAACAATGGACCATGGACCGGCAGCAGTGCCTATTCCAATCGTCCTGCACCATCTGAAGCGTGGCAAATGTGAATCTGCGGCACAATCCCGATTTGGGCCGCATAGCGTGCCCCCAGCGCTTCCACGAAGTCCGGAGCCGCGCTCTGCTCCACAAGGTTGATCGTGCAGCCCCCAAAGCCCCCCCCTGTCAGCCGCGCGCCAATCAGTCCCGGCAGATCCTGCGCCAGGGCCACCATTGCGTCTGCCTCCGGGCAACTGCCTTCAAAATCCTTGCTATAGCTTGCGTGCGCCTCGGCCATCAGGCTGCCGAGCTCGACCAGATCGCCTTTGGCCAACGCATCGCAGGCAGCCACCGTGCGCAAATTCTCTGAGATCACGTGCCGCGCGCGCTTCAGTGACTCGGGCGTCATCTCATGGCCCCACCTCTTAAGATCTTCAAGAGTTGCGTCGCGCAGAAACGGGACTCCTCCCCGATGCTTGTTGATGATCGCGCAAGCCGCCTCAGACTCTGCCCGNNGACCAGCGCCACGTGGTCGGGAATCGGCGCCAGCTTGAAACTCAAATCGCGGCAATCCAACAGCAACGCGTGATCCTTTCGCCCGTTGGCGGAGATGAACTGGTCCATGACCCCGCAATTGGCGCCCACAAACTCGTTCTCTGCTCGCTGGCAGAGCCGGGCAAGCACAGGCCCGGGATAGCTGGCTCCGATTACATATAGCACCGCAAGCGCCGTTGCCACTTCCACGGATGCCGAGCTCGACAGCCCCGAACCGAGCGGGACATCGCCCCACAGGCTAAGGCTAAAGGAAGGCACCGCGTGACCCTCACCGGCCAGGATTGCTACTACGCCGAGAGGGTAGTCAGTCCAATGCTGGCTTGCTTTACACGGCAAGTTGGCCGCTTCAAACAATTTCTCTTCGCTGTAGTTCTCCGAGTAGATCGCAATCTTGCCGTCGCCTCGGGGCGATACTGCGGCCAACGTAACAAAGTTGATGGCCGCCGGCATTACAAACCCCTCGGCGTAGTCGGTATGCTCACCAATCAGGTTCACTCGGCCCGGCGCGGCAAAAATCGCCGGCTCCGCATGAAACCGGGCATTGTGCATGGAACGAAAAATGGCAGGATCGTGCATATCAGTTCACGCTCGGAATGGATTCAATCTCAACAACCATCGGCCATGAATAAGATTCCCCCGAATCCAGAATCCGCGACCATGGCCCGGTCTCCGCCAGTGAGTCCACAGGCGCCGTGGCCGGCTCCAGCGCGACGCACATCTGCTTCGCTCCCGGGTGCTCCGGCCAGCCTCCATAGCAGATCCACAGTCCCAGAAACGGTGTTGCAGCCGGGTCAAAACTAACTTTGATTCGCACGCCCGCCTTGGGTCGCACCAACGCGCACCAATTCTCCGTCGCGTTCAACGGTCCGGCAAACAACTTGTCAGCGATCCCGGAAGATGCAGGTTGCGCCACGCTCAAGTTGGTCCGGCTGCCGTTTGCCAGAANNACGCCACTTCGTCGCCTCTCGTTCCTAGCCTGCCGCCTCCAGTACCCTCCAGCCGTAGTTCATTGACCGAGTCTGGCAGCACAATTCGATCTCCTGCCTGCACTGCAAATAGGGGATGTGCCGCCCAGGACCACGGTACCGCTTCGGCGCCTGTATTCTTCACCGTGTATTCGAGCTCCAACCGCCATCCGCCGAGGCGTTCTGAGAGCGCAAGAGTACGCTCCAGCACCAATGGCAGCGAGAAACAGTGTCCACAAACAGTGACTGAGGCAGCATCACTTCCTGACCCCTTTGGTTCCCACTCCAATCTCCAAAGGTCCCCATGATCGGGAACCGATACCATCCCGCTTTCGGTCTCCACAGTGCAAGCAGCCACAGACGGCAGGCACTCGTCCCAGCCGCTGGCGTCACTCTGATCGAAAGCCATGTCTGGTGTGCGCGGACCGTAGGCTGTCAGCGGGCTTTGCAGCAGCTCATGATTGCCCACCATGATCGAGGCAATCTTGCCGCCAAGCCGCGGAAGAATCGTCAGCGAGCAGTCTCCCGCGCGGAAGACAACGTTTTCTTCTGCGATCCCAACCCTACCCGGTTCTGACATCGGCCCTATTCTCCAACTACGTCAACGTAAGCTGAGCTCAGTCTTTCCCAGATCCTGTCGAGCCACGCTTCATGCTCCGGCTTCATCAACACAGAGCGCAGACATGTAAACGTTTCTGCTGCGGCCCCATTTGCCGTACCACCCGCAGGCCTGAACCATGCCAATGGCAATTCTACAAGGGCCAAATGTAAATCCCGCTCGGCACAGGCTAAAAAAACACGGTTCGCCAATGCCGAGGTAACGTCCTCATTCTCAGCGTTCAGCTTCCACACCACAATGTCCAGCGCCGGAGCTCCGGCCACGAGCGGCTGAAAACGATCGTCTTCACGCAGCCGCCGGTCCAACTCCAGAGCCGCAGCCCTGCTTCGCGCCAGCCCACGGGCAAACTCACCTCCCAGCGTTAGCGGCAAAAGCATTTGTGTAGCCCACAAGGCTACCGCCGATGCTCCAGCTCTTGAGCACTCCAGGCTGATCTCTCCCAGGTGCAACTGTTTTGAAGTGAAGTACGTGAAGGGCGAATCATGTTTGTAGAAGCGCCCAATCCCAGGATCCCGAAACAGCACGCATCCGCATCCATAGGGTTGCAATCCGTGTTTGTGCGGGTCAATCACAATCGAGTCGGCTTTTGCCGTCAGCGCGTAGGCCCTCCGCGCGGGCTCCTCCAACGCCTCAGGAATCAACCGGAAATACCCGCCATATGCGCCATCCACATGCACCCTGAAGCCGTACCGCTCCTTCAGCGTCAGTACCTCATCCAGTGGGTCCACAGCGCCCACACCCGTGGTGCCCATCGTCACCACAACCGTGCCCACATCTCCTTTGCGCAGTTCAGCCTCGAGCGCTTCCATGCTCATGCGCCCGCGATGATCTGCGGGGATGCTTGTATAGTCGAGCTTCAGCACTGCGGAGATCCGGTTGTGGGTATAGTGAGCCTGTGTCGACCCCAAAATCCGACGCCCTGGCGCAAGCTGTCCGGCAACCCAGAGCGCTTCCAGGTTTGCGATCGTTCCGCTTGAAGTCAGGTGTCCCAAATACGAATCCGAACTTTCCGTCCAGCCGAACATCGTGGCAATCCCTCGAACCGCCTCAATCTCCATCTCCGTGCTGGCTCGTCCGCCGTCTCGGGCGTGGTTGTTCGGATTGACGGTCATGGCCAGCGCATAAGCGGCCCTGGCCACCGGATGCGGCGGCTTCAGCATCTGCCCGGCATACAAAGGATGGAAGTAGGGGTAATTGTCTGCCAGCCGGTGCGCTGTGGCCTCCAGCACCTCCGCAATTGCCGGCGCATTGATCGCCGTCTCATAAGCCGGCAAACTCCCGAATTCGGCCTCCAGCAACTCGGTGGCTTGCGCCAGCATATTCGGAACAGGATCGTGAATCATGCCCGCCTCTCAAACGATGAAGCCTAGACACGCGATTATAAACCCATATTGATCAATAGGTTCCGGAGGGAAAAATCACAGACTGGGACGAAAACAGAGAAATTCTGCATCCATTTTCCAGAGGAATGGTACACTAACGCCAGCGTTAGGCCCGAACCGGGCGTCAGCAGCACTCGCCCAACCAAGCAAGATTCTGCCAGTAGTCGCTCCGATTCATCCAGCGCAATTCAATTTAGGAAACACGACCAAAATGGAACAAGGCACTGTGAAGTGGTTCAATGATGCGAAAGGCTTCGGCTTTATTTCGCGTCAGAACGGCGAAGATGTCTTNNCAAGCCGTGCAGTTCAACGTGGTGAAGGGGCCCAAGGGATGGCAGGCTGCTGATGTACAGCCGCTGTAGCCGCCAGCCCGGATTCCGGCAGAATCTATCAACTACACGCGAGGGCTCGGAGTAATCCAGGCTCTCGTTTGTTTATGTGCGCCCTTTGGCGTCAGCCGCATATCTGCGTATGCGGCAACGATTGCGCGCGTCGCTCGACTTGACGACCATCCTCCCACTATCCTCAATGTGTTGGCCGCCCACTGAAAATTCCGGCCCCATTGGACTAAAACCCACCATGAGCACGCAGACAATTGCTGTACACCTGCCCGATGGGGCCATTCGCGAAGTGACTCTCGGCACCACGCCCCTTGAAATTGCCAACTCGATCTCACCCCGGCTTGCCGCAGTCGCTGTGGTAGCGCGCCTGTCGCCGGTTGGCGGCGCAGTGAACCAGAGCCTCGCCGCCGCTCCTTCAGCAGAGGCCAGCATGTACGCCGCTGAAGACTCCACGGCTACCCGCCTCGTGGATCTCGCCACTCCGCTTAACGCGGACACGCGCCTGGAACTGGTCACAGAAAAGGACCCTGAAGCGCTGAAGGTTGTGCGTCACTCCGCCGCCCACGTGCTGGCTACTGCAGTTTTGGAGCTCTTTCCTGAGACCAAGCTTGGTCACGGCCCGGCCACTGACGCCGGATTCTTTTACGACTTCTATCGGCCTACGCCTTTCACTCCCGAAGATCTGGAAACCATCGAGAAGAAGATGCAGGAGC
>PLKU01000131.1 GCA_003140705.1 Acidobacteriaceae bacterium | reverse complement strand
GCGGACCTTGGCCAGATGCTGGCTCGTGCCGGCCAGGAACACAACCTCGACGTGGACCTTCTCTCCAGCCTCATCAAAGCTGAGAGCGGAGGCAACGCCCACGCGGTGAGCCACGCAGGAGCTCGCGGGCTGATGCAGCTGATGCCTTCAACCGCGGCGACTCTGGGCGTGCAAGACAGCTTCAAGCCCGAAGAAAATGTCCGCGGAGGATCCGTCTATCTTGATTCCCTGCTCACGCGCTACCACGACAACCTTGCCCTTGCGCTTGCTGCTTATAACGCCGGGCCTCAGGCTGTTGACAAATACCATGGAATTCCGCCCTACCGTGAGACGCAGGCTTACGTTGCCCGCGTCATTCATGAGTTCAACCGCCGCGTGCTGGCCCGCGAAGCCCAGGCCAAACAGGCGGTCGCCGCATCCGCTAGAGCTCCCGCCCAGACCACTCATTAAAATTCATTTCCCGTGCAAGGATGAGAAACTAGACTCGTGAATCGTGGATAAATACGGAACGGAGAACGCTTGAGTAAAAAGCAATTGATCCTGGGCTTGGTTGTACTGCTGGCGCTGGCAGCACTGTTGTTGTGGGGACGCGACAGAATTCATTTCGATTTCCATGTCTTCAGCGCGCAATTGGCATTGGCAGACTGGCGCAAGATCGGCATCGCCGTCGGTTGCATTTATTTGGGCTATATGTTTCGCTCCGTCCGGTGGGCGTTGCTGATGAGGCACAACAAGAAGGTCCCGCTATTCTCGCTGCTGGGAACCCAGGTCATCGGCTTCACTGCGGTTGCTCTGATTGGCCGCGTAGCCGATCCGGTTCGGCCCTACCTCGTCACCAAGAGAACAGGGCTGCCGCTGAGCACGCAGCTCGCTGTTTATATTGTCGAGCGGCTCTTCGACTTCGGATCGATGGCCATCATCATCTCCTCCGTCATCCTCTGCACTGTCTGGTTCGGTCAACCGGGCGCTCTCCCCCATCCTGAGGAGCTCAAAAAGGCCGGCTACGGTGGCCTCGCCATCACCCTTCTCGCCGGACTTTTTCTCATCGCAGTACGCCTGGCAGGCGGAATGGTCGCCTCGTTCTTGGAAGGCGCATTCGGGCTTATCTCAAAGAAGCTCGGTCATGCGGTGGGCAACAAGATTCGAGCCTTCCGCACCGGGCTGGACACCATGCGCTCCTTCGCTGACTTCGCCATCGCCTCAACCCTCTCGATCACCATGTGGATGCTCATCACGCTGGCCTACCTTGAGACAATGTGGGCCTTCACGGCGAGCCCGCAGCTGGCCGGGATGACCGTACCCAGGTGCATCCTGATTCTCGCAGTCAGCGGAACCGCGAGCGTCTTCCAACTGCCCATCCTGGGATGGTTTTCGCAGATCGGATTCGTGGCTGCCGCCATGGCCAGCTTCTACGGTGCTGCGCCGGAGGCTTCAACGGCCTGCGCCGCGACCCTCCTGTTCGTTACGTTTATCAGCATCATTCCGGTGGGCCTGGTCTGGGCGCGCTTTGAACATGTCAGCCTGCGCAAGATCACTGAGGAAAGCGGCCACGCTGAAGGTGCGCTCGCGGTAGAAGAATCTGCTGACACCGTTGCGTAACAGGATTGGCCGCTCAGCCAATCGGCTTTGCCACAGTTGCCTCGTCTCCAGCCGCCGTCAGTGCCGGTTTGGTAAACCGGATCGTCTCCGGCCCCACGGCGCCGCCGGTCATGATCATGCTCATCGCCTGTTCCATGTTCAGGTCCGTCTCAGTAACCCTGGACATGGGCAGGATCTGCAAGAAAGCTGACGTCGGATTGATGGCATTGGGCAAAAGCACGGCAGCCAGCGGTTCGCCCGTGACCTCGTCTGCCAGCGTGCGCGTCAGAAACCCGATGCTCTTCTGGCCGGCAATGGGAAAGTCGACCAGCACCACGCGCTGGCTCGACTCGTTCTTGGCCATCATGCTATCGAGAAGTTGCCGCACTGAGGCGTAGACCTTGGCCACAAAGGGCAGCCGGTCCAGCGCCGCCTCGAAGAGATTGAATGCCTGCTGGCCCACTACCTGCGAGGTGATGCGGCCAACCACGTAAAGCACAACCAGTGTGAGCACCACAGCCAGGATTGACTGCAACCATGGCTGCGTGAGCCATTCGCCAGGCAGGATGGCGGCCAGCAATTGCACGAATGGCAAGCCGGCTTTCGCCAGAATCCCGAGCAGAAAGCTGAAGATCAGGTAGGTAACAAACAGCGGACCGATGGTGATGATGCCGGCAAGAATATTGCGTTGCAGGCTGCGTAGCGGTCGACCAAAGACTGGCTTCACTTACTTCTCCTGGGAACGAGGATATGCGACCGCACCCCATGATGACGTCTAAAACAGATCACCTGAACGGCACGGTTGCCCCGGGGCCTACTCGCGCTTCTATGCCAGAGCAATGTCGGAGTTCACCCCAGGGCCCGAAATCTCTTATGATGCGTAAATCCCTTATATAGTGGAGGGAGAAGGATGGCATGAACGAGTCAGACGGTTTTAGATTCAACGGACCAAGCGATCTTGGACGAAGAGCACCCAATCCCAGCGATCCGCTTCCGCGCGCTGTTGGATCCCCATTGCCGATTGGAGGGTCAGGCAGCCCATCCCCGCTCTTGGGCGGTGATGGTGATCCATTGCGCCTTGGCGCGCCGGCTCCTCCGCCACCCGGCCGCGCCCTCCCCAGCCCAAACCCTTTGGCAGATATTCCCGCTAGCCTGCAGTGGGCTGCAAATGCCTTCAAAATGGCGATTCCGTTTGTGCAAAAGCTCCTGCCGCTGCTCGACGGAAACTTCGGGACTGCCGTCTCCAATATCCTGACGCCCCACCCAGCCCCGCTGCCGCCCCCGCCGCCCGTCAACCTTGAGCCCCTTGAAGACAGCGTGGCCGAGTTGCAGACGCAGCATCGCGATCTGCGGAACCAGATCGTCGAGCAAAACACCTCCCTCAAGCGCGTCGAAGATCAATTGGAAATGGTCCGCGAAGCCACTGACCGCAACACCCTGGAGCAGCAGGAACTCCTTGAGGATTTGAAGACCGTCGG
This sequence comes from Acidobacteriaceae bacterium, assembly GCA_003140705.1. GTDB lineage: Bacteria > Acidobacteriota > Terriglobia > Terriglobales > Acidobacteriaceae > Telmatobacter. The sequence goes on along the minus strand of PLKU01000131.1, from coordinate 6,059 downwards.
CAACAAGGTCACGATGTTTGCCTTCTGCGCGTTGGCCCTGCTGGCCGTGTCCATTCTGGTCAATATCGTCCTCTATCTCCATATCCGGCGTGTACTGCCTTGATTCCCGGCCGCCAGCCGCAGCCTGGAATTGCCCACATTGGCGCGTAGCTAAACTTCCCTGATTTTGGTGCAAACATTGCAGTTACAGGCTCTTTTGGCGATCTTTCTGGTCATTATGGTCAAAACAGCTGTGCAAAACCAGACTCAGTATTTGCATAATCAACAAATGTTTCATTTTTATAAATACAGAGTTCACTGTTTTGCTTCCGTTTATCAACTTAGTGATTTGAATCATTGCCAGTCGTCTTTTCGAGGGGCTAGTATTCCGCTAGCTCAACCGGGTCCGCACATTATGGTCCGGCACCTCGCCAACTATGCAGTTTGTCCCAAACTCACAAAGCTCTACCAACGAGCGGCGCTTACCGGCGTACGCAATCGGAGTGTCTCGTCATGGCATGGTATGCCTACTGCATCGGTGAAAAACAAGCATTTCCAGAACTAGCCCGTCATCGCAAACCTGTTCCGATGGAGTCCGTCCTCGGAGTGAGCGGTAACCAGGTCTTTCTCTACCCAGCCAGCGACCTGGCCGTGATCGTGAGCGAACACAACCCTGCAGAAACCCTGAACCAGAAATCGGGCGTCGACCACGCCAGGGTGATCGCAGACTGCTTCCAGCATTCGACGGTGCTTCCCTTCCGGTTTGGAACCGTCTTCAACGACGACGAGAGCCTGCGGAAATCGATTCGCTCCAACCAACGGCAGTTTCTCTCCAACATCGACAAACTGCGCGGCAAGACTGAAATGCACCTGAAGATCTTTGTGGACGACTGTTGTGGGAAAGACACCGACAAGCACCTTCCAGCTGAAGGCGTTGGCCGCGAGTACTTGAGCAATCTTCGCGAAAGCGCCGCCCGCACCCGCGAGCGCCAGACCCGCGCTCGTGCGGTCAGCTTCCAGATGCACCGGCTCTTCATGCCCTTGGACGAGGAAGTCACCTGCCGTCTCACGGAAAGCGGCAAGATGATCCTCGACATAGCCCACCTCATCGACCGCAAGTGCGTGGCGCGCTACCACAACAAGTTTTCCACCACCAGCGCCATGATGCGTGAATGCCAGATGCAGGTCTCCGGCCCATGGCCTCCCTACCACTTCGTTCACCGGCTTACCCGCACCGGTCATGCGCAACCCGCCCAGGCGGTTGCCGCGCAGATGGCAGTGCCTGTCGGCCCAACAGCCATCAGCATGCCCGACGCGGTTCCGGCCCTGGCATAAACTACATGCGGCACCCAATAGAGCCCCGGCTTCCTCGCCGGGGCTTGCTGTTTGGTGCGAGCTATCTGTTTCCAATCGTTTTTCAATGCACATCGCAAGATTTCTCTTGCATCCGGTCACGAGCTGTGGAATAACTACGTCATGCGTAGTACGCGAAACGTAGTAAAGCGCGAACCAAATCCCGAATTGGGCCACTACTCTGACCCGCCTCTGCTGGTGCTGGCCAGCCTGTCCGGTGGACCGAAACACGGCCACGCCATGGTTGAAGATATCGCTCGACTCTGCGGCACGCGCCTCGGTCCCGGAACCCTGTACGGAGCTATCGCCCGGCTTGAAGGCCTGGGCTGGATAGAGCCGCTTGAGCCTGAAGACCGGCGCCGACCTTACCGCATTACCGGCGAAGGTCTGCGCATCTTCCGCGCCAAAATGGCCACTCTCCAGCAGTTCGTCAAAGCTGGTACCGAAAGGCTCGAGCCTTTATGAACACCATGTCAGCGCGCTTGCTCACCCGGCTCTATCCCCGCGCCTGGCGCCAGCGCTACGGCTCGGAATTCGAAGCGCTGTTGCTCGACGGTCAAGGCGGCCTCCAAGCTGGCGCCAACGTCGTCTGGTCGGCAATTCGCGAGCACATCTCCCCAACGCAAGGAGGCAGGATGAACCAGCCCAGCTACTCTTTCCTGAACCTCTTCAAGATCCCCAGCGCCTTCATCCCTGTAGCCATGTCGCTCTCCGCGCTGGCCCTGGTGCTTGTCCACATCGCGCTCTACGGCGTAGCCCGCGAGGCCGACGAGGGCGCCACCGCGCACCTCTGGCAACTGCTCATGGCCGGCCAGCTGCCGGTGCTGGCTTTCTTCGCCATCAAGTGGCTGCCCAAGGCTCCGCGACCCGCCCTTGGCGTGCTTGCAGTGCAGGCCTGCGCCGTGCTGGCCTCCATGGCCCCAGTGTTTTATTTCAATTGGTAGTGGGGAAATGCTCTACGGCGTGCTCGCGGACTTCCGCCGCGTCAGGACAAACGATTTCCTCTTGCGGCGGTCGTTTGAGGCGTGGTCAATCTGCTTCCAGAACCCCGCAAAGTAGTCGATTGCGGAGATGGCTGACACCAGCACAGTAAAGTAGATGGCCGCGATGGCGAACCAGCGGACGGGCAGGATCACAAACCCCAGTTGCCACTGATTCCAGTGATGGGCCAGAATGGCCGCAACCACTGACACGATCTGCGCCACCGTCTTCAGCTTGCCCAGGTCGCTTGCCTGAATGGTGAACCCTTCAGAAGATGCGATCGATCGAAGGCCGGAGATCAGGAACTCGCGGGCGATGATCACCACCACGATCCACACCTTCACCACCTGCGGATTGTAGGCCACCAGCGCGATCAGCGCGCCGGTAACCATGATCTTGTCGGCAATCGGGTCAAGCAGCATGCCGATGGTGGTGATCTGCTGGCGCTTGCGCGCCAGGTAGCCGNNTAGCCGTCCAGTCCATCGGTAATCGACGCAAGGATGAAAAGAACTGAAGCCGCCAATTCCTGTTCGCCATTGGACCCCATCCACACAAAGTGCGGCGACAGAATCCACAGCAGCAGCGGGATCATGACGATCCGGCTCATCGTGATGGAGTTGGGCAGGTTCATGCGGGTTGCGCAAAGCCGGGAGAGGCACCTCCGGGTAGCTCCATTATTGCACCGCTTTGACGGACCGGCGCGTTCCCTGTGAGTTTGCTCCCATTGTGGCCCGCCCGGAAGTAATCGTGTACGATTCCCTTGCCATGGTCCTGCTCGACACACAGCCCACCGCAGTCGACGTACTGCGGGCCTTTCGTTACGACGCGCCTTATCTGTTTCTGGGGGCTGCGTTTATCACAGTGGGCATGGTTGCCATCGGGTTTTGCGCATTGCGCCGGCGGTTTGATTCCCTGCTCGTGTGGCTGGGAGTCTTTGCGGGGCTGTATGGCCTTCGGATGTGGCTTCAGTCCAACATGGTTGGCGCGTCGCTGCACTCGAGCCTCGTTTTCGGCCGGTTCAGTGCAGCAATCGACTATCTCGTCCCGATTCCTGCGTTCATCTTCTTTCGCGCTGCTGGATTTTTAGGCCGCGACAAGAAGAGACCTTGGTTACTCGTGGCGACATGGGTGGTCTTCCTAAGCATGTTTGCGGCAACTCTTGCGGTTGGACCCACGCCGGTGGTTGCAGCAATCAACGGCGGCCTTGTGACCGCGCTGCTGTGGATACTGATTGCGCGATCCCTGGGTAACAACGTGAAGGATCGCGACTTTAAGGTTGTGCGCATCGGTGTGTTGTCGTTTGTGGTGTTCGCCCTGTGGGACAACATTGTGGCCCGCTATTGGATACCCTCCCACATTGAACCCTATGGATTCGCGATTTTGCTGGGCAGCCTTGGGTATGTGGCCGCGCGCCGCACGCTGGAGCGTGATGTGGAACTTGGTGAGATTCAGGGAGAGCTTGAGTTGGCGCGGCGCATTCAGCTTTCGATTCTTCCAAAGGCCTTTCCGGAGTCGGGCGACTTCCGCGTAGCCGCGCGTTATGTGCCCATGACAGCGGTAGCAGGCGACCTGTACGACTTTTTTGTCGCAGGCGACAGGCAGGCAGGTTTGTTCATCGCCGATGTTTCGGGACACGGCGTGCCGGCAGCAATGATTGCCTCCATGGTCAAGATGGCGGCCATCTCGCAACGCCCCCAAGCCGCTGAACCTGCGCAAGTGCTTTCCGGCATGAATGCGGCGCTGTGCGGCAACACCCAGGGACAATTTGTAACTGCCGCGTATGTGCATCTTGACGCCAGAGCGCGCGAGTTGCGCTATGCGGCCGCCGGCCACCCGCCCATGTTGATGCTTCGCGATGGAACCGTGACTGAAATTGCGGAGAATGGGCTCCTGCTGGCCGCGTCAAACCAGGCAACGTATTCCGACATGACCTTTCCGCTGGTCTCCGGAGATCGCCTGCTGTTGTACACCGATGGCCTTGTGGAAGCGCGCAACGCGCAAGGAGTGCTTTTTGGAGAAGACGCGCTGATGGCCTCGCTGCGCAGTACCGCGGGGCTCACGCCTGCGGACGCAGCCGACAAGCTGATTGCCGACGTCGAATCATGGGCCCACCTGCAGGACGACGATCTCACCTTGCTGGTCTGCGACTACGCGGGTGCGGGATGAGATGGGGCAATATTACAAGGCGGATGGACCAATGACACATCCCTCCCTGGTCAGTGTGAGGCTTTGGTGCCTGAATACCGGACCGTTGGCCGCTGCTGTTTTGTAGGGTGCGAAACGCTAAGTGGATATACAGAAATCAGGTACGCGCCCTGATCGCTGTCAATCAAGTCAAGCTCCAATAACTCAACCTCTCGCGACATCACCAGTCGCGTACGATAAAAATACACCTTCCCCGCCTGCGCGGTGAAGTGCGCAAACTCCGCGCGATTGTCGACGAGTGATGACTGCAAAGTGGCGCACACATGATGCTCCCCCGGTTCGACAGAAACAGAAAAATAAGAGTTACTGTGATCGGCGCCCACCCACGCGTCATCCACTGCAATCTTAGTCGTTGGGTACGCGAGAACAGCCGATGTACCCGCGTCATGGATAAAGTAAACCAGCGCCTTGCCCGGCTCGGGCTGCGCGGGTGCGTGCTCGATGTAGTCGAGCTTCACTTTGAACCTTACGTCCCCTGAGCCGCATACTACTGAACCACCAGCGAGAGGGTTCTGGGCAAATGCGGGCATAACAAGAAGCAACGCGACGAGAGCGGCTTTCATGACATTCCTCCGAAGGGGTTGGTCGCCCAGTATTGGAGACGGTGCCGAATAAGGTAAGTTGTACATCCTCAGAACGAAGAGCGGGACAGGCCTGAAGCCCATCCCGCTCTATTGTTGCCGCCGACTTCCTTTTGTGCCGGGAGATTTACGCGTAAATCCCTCGCTGCCGAATGGTGAACGACACGCGGTCGATGGCCAGCATGTATGCGGCGATGCGGTTGTTCACGTTGTGTGCTTCCGCAAAGCGAACCACGTCGTCGAAACTGTCGCGCAGGATGGTTTCCAATTGCTCGTTGACGATGGCTTCCTTCCAGAAGTATCCCTGGCGGTCCTGCACCCACTCAAAGTAGCTGGCCGTCACGCCGCCGGCGTTGGCCAGAATGTCAGGCACGATGAAGATCTTCTTCTCGGCGAGGATATCGTCGGCCACCGCGGTGGTGGGACCGTTCGCGCCTTCAACCACAATCTTGGCCTTGATTGCATCCGCATTGCGGCTGGTAATCACGTTCTCTGTTGCGGCGGGAATCAGGATTTCGCAGTCCATCACCAGCAGTTCATCGCTGGGAGTGGCCTCTGCGCCCCGGAAGCCAAGAGTGGTGCCGTTGCGGTACTTGTACTCGACCAGCTGGTGAATGTCGATTCCATTCGGATTGCAAAGGCCGCCATCCACCTCGGCCACCCCCACAATCCTGTAGCCTCGCTCCATCATCAGGCGAGCGGCGTTCGAGCCCACGTTGCCGAATCCCTGAACTACAACCCGACAGCCGTCGATGGGCATATTCAGGTAGCGCAGGCTCTCGTCGCAGGCCAGCATCACGCCGCGCCCGGTTGCCTCAATGCGCCCGCGTGAGCCGCCGATGTTCAGCGGCTTTCCGGTGACCACGCTGGTGACGGTGTGGCCCATGTGCATGGAGTAGGTGTCCATGATCCAGGCCATGGTTTGCGAGTCGGTATAAACGTCCGGCGCGGGAATGTCCT
>PLKU01000067.1 GCA_003140705.1 Acidobacteriaceae bacterium | reverse complement strand
CGCAGGGTGGTTTCTCTGCGGTTTTGAATGAGGTTGTGAAGCGGGGATGGATCGGCGACAAGGCCGGACAGGGTTTCTACAAGAAGAGCCGCGGAGCTGACGGGAAAGACCAGCGCATGGTGCTGGATTTGACGACCTTCGAGTACCGCCCTTCGACGAAGGCGAGCTTGCCGTCGCTGGAGATGGCCAAGAACGCCGCTACGCTGGCGGAGAAGCAGCGGATGCTGTTGGCGAACGACCCGGCGAAGGATAAAGCGGCAGCTTTTCTGTGGCCGTTTCTGACGTTGCTATGGAACTTTGCCGCGGATCGTATCGGCGAAGTGGCAGGCGACGCTGTGTCGATCGATCGCGCCATGCGCGCTGGCTTCAACTGGGAGCTGGGGNNCAAGGCGGCGCGGTTCTTGTGGCCGTTTCTGGCGAGTATGTGGAGTTACGCGGCGGATCGCATTGGCGAGGTGAGCGACGACGCGGCCTCGATCGACCGGGCAATGAAGGCCGGCTTCAACTGGGAGCTGGGGCCGTTTGAGATGTGGGATGCGGCGGGGGTCGCGTCGACCGTTTCGCGCATGAAGGCTCTCGGTTTGACAGTCGGCGAGCGCGTCGAGGCGATGTTGGCGGGCGGGCAGACGTCCTGGTACGCGAAGGACGGCCGCGAGTGCTACCAGCCAGAGAAAGGCAAGCTTGAGCCTGTGGCGACGGTTCCCGGCCACGCTCGCGTTGCGGATTTTCGCAGGTCAAACGTTGTGGTTCGGGCAAACCCGGGCGCTTCGCTGATCGACCTGGGCGATGGCATCGGCTGCATCGAGCTGCACTCGCTGNNACGCGATCGGCGGCGACGTGCTTTCGCTGATCTCGGCGGTGCTGAATCCAAACTCTGACGCAGTGCGCGACTTTGCGGGGTTTGTGATCGCGAGCGATCGCGAGAATTTCAGCGTGGGCGCCAACCTGATGCAACTGCTGCTGGCAGCGCAAGAAGGTGAATGGGATGAACTGGCTGGAGTGATTCACAGCTTTCAACAGATGACCGCGGCCATCAAGTTTTGTCCGCGGCCGGTGGTGGCTGCGCCGTTTGGGCTCACGTTGGGCGGAGGCGCGGAGATTTGCTTACACGCCGCTCGGAGGCAGCCTCACGCGGAAACTTACATTGGGCTGGTCGAGGCCGGTGTCGGGCTGATTCCGGCCGGTGGAGGGACCAAGGAAATGCTGCTCCGGGCTGTCGATCAAGCTACGGCGATGGCGCCGCCGGATCCGCGCGACCCGCCTTCACGATTTGCGCAATCAGCAGAGATGGCTACGGCGCTGAAGCGGACATTTGAGACCATCGCACTGGCAAGGGTATCAACATCGGCGGCGGAGGCGCGGACACTTGGCTTATTGAATACGGCGGACCGCATCACGATGAATCGTGAAAGGCTTCTGTTGGACGCCAAGGCACAGGTCGCTGCTCTCGCGGAGGCAGGTTATGCAGCACCGCAGCCGAGGACACAGGTTCCCGCTCCGGGGACGGGTGCGCTGGCCACGCTGGAGACGGGCGCCTTTTTGATGGGCGAAGCAGGATATGCTTCGGAGCACGACCAGAAAGTTGCACGCTGGGCTGCGTACATTCTCGCCGGAGGGCGTGTTACTGCGGGTACGCCAGTGAGTGAGCAGTACCTGCTTGACTTGGAGCGAGAGGCGTTTCTCTCACTCGCAGGGGAACGGAAGACGCAGGAGCGGATTGCCTTTACGTTGAAGACCGGCAAGCCGCTTCGGAATTAATCATGAAGCGAAGCACACTGATTTTGTTTGCGGCTGCATCTCTTGCGATTGGGCATTTCCCGGCGAGAAGCCAGAGCGCACTGTTGCCGGCGGAGCGACAGCCGGCGCAACTGAATGAGTCCGGCAAGGTGGTCGTAGATGGCCACGCGACTCCTTTCGTGATTCGCCATCTTCCAGTGAGTTCGTTTCCTGAATTACCCACGGAAGTTCAGGTGGATTTAAACCGACGTGGCTGTCTGATTCCACAGACCTACCAAGCCCATCATCCGGAAAACGTCGTCCATGCCCGGCTGGAGCGTCCGGGTTCTTCCGACTGGGCTGTGTTGTGCTCTGTACAGGGAACAGTCTCGTTGCTGGTCTTCTTTACCAGCGAGCCCTCAGCGGGAACCGCGCAGGCCGTGGTGCTGGCCTCGGTAAGTGAGACTCAGCGGCTGCAAGCGCATGGACCTAACGGGGTTCTTGGCTTCAATTGGGGCATTGAATCCGCAACGCCTAGCGAGGTGCATGAAGCGCAGGCCGGTCTGGAACATCAAACACATTGGCTGGACCACGACGCTCTTGCCGATTCAGTTGTCGACCACCGCACGATTTACCACTTTTACGCGAAGAACGTCTGGACCCTGGTGGACATGCCGGAGTAACCGATTCCCGCGCCGGGCGCAGGCGAAAATCAAGGAGCACCTCTCATGCCGGAAGCCGTACTGGTCAGCGCTGTTCGCACCCCTGTTGGCCGCGCCCCCAAGGGCGCCTTGTCCACTTCGCGTCCTGACGACCTGGCAGCGCTTGTGGTGGGCGCTTCACTCGCGAGGGTACCCGCGCTCGACAAGGCCGAGGTCGACGACGTGATTCTGGGTTGCGCACAGCCGGAGGGCGAGCAAGGGTGGGACATTGCGCGCTGGGCGGTTTTGCGAGCGGGGTTGCCAGTGGAAGTTCCGGGCGTCACCGTGAATCGGCTTTGCTCTTCGGGGCTTGAGGCGATTGCGCTGGCGGATTTGCGGATTCGCGCGGGCGGCGACCGCGTTGTGGTGGCCGGCGGAGCGGAGTCGATGAGCCTGCTGCCCATGGGCGGGCTCAAGCCAAGCCCCAATCCATATATGGCGGAGCATTATCCGGCGTCGCTGCTGACGATGGGGCTGACGGCGGAGCGGGNNCGATGGGCCTGACCGCCGAGCGAGTCGCGCGGCATTATGGCGTTTCGCGCGAAGATCAGGATGCGTTTGCACTGGCCAGTCATCGCAAGGCTCTGGCGGCGCAGGCCGCGGGGCGGTTCACAGAAGAGTTGATCCCGGTGACTGTGACCACTTCTGTTCCGGGAGCAAGGGCCGGGAAGACAGTTGTCACGGCGCTGGTCTTCACTGCTGACGAAGGCCCACGCGCGGATACTTCTGCTGAGGCGCTGGCCAAACTAAAGCCGGCTTTTCACGCGCAGGGGACAGTGACGGCGGGCAACTCGTCGCAGA
>PLKU01000025.1 GCA_003140705.1 Acidobacteriaceae bacterium | reverse complement strand
GTGCAGAAAGCGACGGTTGACCTATTAAATGCCATCTACGAGCAGGATTTTCTCGATTGCTCGTACGGGTTTCGGCCCGGACGCAGTCAACATCAGGCTCTGGACGAAGTGGGACGGGTGATCTGTACCCGGCCCACGGGATGGATTCTGGAGCTGGACATCCAATCATACTTCGACAAAATTGTACGAGGCATCCTCATCGAGATGGTGGAGAAGCGTGTAAGTGACGGCAGCGTGCTCCGCCTGATTCAGAAATGGATCAAGGTCGGAGTCATCGAAGACGGTAAGTTGCTCATGAGCGAAACAGGAACGGGACAGGGGCAGCCGATCAGTCCGCTCCTGGCCAACATCTACCTGCATCATGCACTCGATGTGTGGTTCGAGGAAGTGGTGAAGCCCGGTTTGAAAGGGGAAGCTTATGAGATTCGTTTTGCCGATGATGCCATCCTGTGTTTCCAGCACAGGGAGGACGCGGAAAAGGTGATGAGGGTCTTACCGAAGCGGTTCGAGAAGTTCGGTCTGACCCTGCATCCGGAGAAGACGCGGCTGATTGAATTTGGACGCTATGCAGCGAGGAATGCGAAGAAGCAGGGGAAGAGACCTGCAACCTTCGATTTTCTCGGCTTAACGCACTTATGCGCCCGCAGCCTGAAGGGCAAGTTCACAGTGCATGTGAGAACGATGGCCAAGCGGCTCCGCAGAGGGCTGAAGGCGATCGCCGACTGGTGTCAACAGCACCGACACGAGCCTGTGAGCGAGCAGCAGAAGACCCTGAATGCTAAACTCCGCGGCCATTACCAGTATTACGGGCGCCCGTCGAATTACTGCTGCATCATGCAGTTTTATCGGCGTGTTTGCCGTATATGGCGGGAATGGCTGAGTCGGCGCACGCGTGGGCGGCGGTTGACGTGGGAGAGATATAGTGCCCTCCTACGGCAGCATCCGCTGCTGCTACCTCGGATCACACACTCCTGGAAGGGGGAGGGGAGTCACGCCTGAAGAACCCGCTGCGGGAAATCTGCACGGCGGAGTCCGTGAGGGGGGAGTCTCCCGGCGAGTCATGGTGGACTTAAACGGGCACGAAGCTGGAAACGGCGGATACAGCCAAAGAACACCTACAGCAAACCGGGGCTCCTCTACTCGGAAGAACCCGTTGGCAGCAGGGGCTGGGAGCGACCTGCAAAGACTCCTCGAACGAGGCTAAAAAAACCGAAGGAGGGGAGAGCCAGGCGGGTTTGGCGCATGAGTCCGTAGGAGCGATGAGGGAGGGGCAATGCCCTCCTAAGAGGTGGGACACGCCTCTCCAGTGGAGGTAACGCAAAGCTGGGCAAAGGGACTCAGGACACTTGGTGGTTTTCATCGCCAGTGAGGTGGCCGGCTTGATAAAACCGGCGCAACGCCGGTGCTGGTCTGGAAACGAGGTTGTGGGTAAACCGCAGACGTAGGGGCGTACGCGAACCAGCGCTTAAACCTCGCGGAAGAGGGGAAGGCTCACGACGGATATGCCAAGGTTTCAAACCGGACCCGGGAAATCTGGCCGTCCGGGATTATAGGGGGGCTTCGGGAAACGCGGCCATGGTGGAACTGTGCACCCACCTCGCAATCGAAAGAGCGAGACTGGTAACCCCCACCTAAAGTTGGCGCGCCTGATTTCTATCCCAACAGCGTACGCCATGATTCAATCCACCAAGCCGCAGAGCCTTGCCCACGGATTGAATGACTCTCCTGCGGGTTTGGCTGCATGGATCGTGGAAAAGCTCCGTGCATCGAGCGATTGCGGAGGCGCGATTGAATCGCGATTCACGAAGGACGAACTCCTGACGCACATCATGATCTACTGGACGACCGAATCGATCGGTTCCTCATTCATGCCCTACTACGACTTTGCTAATGCCGGCGCGCTGACCTGGATCAAAGAAGGTGTGAAGAAATGGACCGGCTCCTCCTGAGTGCCAGCAGCCTTCGCACTCTTCCCGAAAGATATCGGGAATCCCCCTCGGGAGTGGGCAGTGCGATTTTTCAACGTTCAACGCTGGACCGAAATGGAGCGTGGAGGCCACTTTGCAGCTATGGAAGAACCCGAGTTGCTAGTGGCCGACTTCCGTACGTGGTTCAGAAATTTCCGCAGATGACGATGCAGCATCAAAGCGCTTGGGCTCGGGCAGCAGATGACCAGACACGTCGGCTCCGGGGATTAGTAATGAGAGGGCAAGTGTCAAGGAATCGGCAGTGTGGATCTCAAATGCGGTAACAGCCCAAAGCGCGTTTCGAGGGCGGGCTCTCATCGGATCGCCCTGCCAAGAGCGAAGCCTTTTGCTTTCAACTAGAGCTATGCCCAGTTTTCAATATTTGACATCCCCTCTCATAGGATGTGCGGATTGCCGATGACACGACGCAATTGCATCCACAACGGCAATCTCGGGCAAACGCTTGACAATATATCTTAAAGATGTATCTTTTAGGTATGTCCAATCTCAATCCCACTTCGTACACGATCCTGGGGGGGCTCTCCGTTCAACCCGACCTCTCCGGCTATGACATTCGCAAGGGCATCCAGCAAAGCATCGGGTATTTTTGGGCTGAGAGCTATGGCCAGATTTATCCAGCACTCAAGCGGCTGGCCCGCGAAGGCCTGATCGCACCCTCGAAGGCCAGCCCGAATGGGCGGAAGCGGCGCCAGACCTACGTACTCACCGACGCCGGACGCGCTGCGCTGCGCCAATGGCTTGCCCTGCCTTTTCACAACGAGACCCCGCGCAATGAGTTTCTGCTGAAGCTCTTCTTTGCCGGCGTGGCGTCTCCCGATGTCGCAATCGCCCACATTCAGGACCTCAACGAGCGAAACAGGCGCTGGCTCGTGACAATCAAGACGATCGAGGCAAGCATACCTCCGGAGCAGCCATCGAATCCTCACCTGCCCTACTGGATGCTGACGCTGAGCCTGGGGAAGGCTATGACTAGCGCCGCTCTCGAATGGGGCGAGAAGGCCTTGGCTGCGCTCAATGCCCGGGAAGCATCTGCCGCTGGGTCACCGCAACTGCCCACAACGCGCACCAGAAAAACATCCACCTCTCCCCGCAAGCAAACCCGCGGTAAACGCGGCTCCATGAGGTCAGAAAGAAAGGTCTCAAAATGAACGTAACTTCCAGTTCCCTCCGTCGCAAACAGATTGCCGCCTGGGTAGTCGTCTCGATCTTCGTTCTCGGTTTTTTCTACGCGCCCGTGGGCGTGTGGACCGGCACGGTGCTGGGCGCCTGGCTTGCGGGTACGCAGCGCGTGTGGCGTGGATTCGTGTTGATGATTGGGTTCGCGCTATTGTTCGGCTTGCCGCACCTGGTGCATGGCCTCATGCACGGCGGCCCCGGTTCCCTGCCGGGGTTTCTGGGTTGGACGCTAGCTGCCATGGTGCTGAGCACTCTCCCGTTTACTTTTCACCGTATGGTGAGTCCACGGTTGCCAGGATGGCTTTCTACGCTTCCATTGCCGATGTTTGGCGCAGTATTCGCGACGATTGCAGGCGCATGGCTGCCGGCTGGCTTCGCGACCGCTCAGGACCAGAAACTAAGCCTTCAGCTCCAGCACCTCAGCTCAGTGTTTGGAAGCAGCGCGCCGGTGTTCCTCACATACTGGTTTGCGGCAACGCTGATGTGGGTCTGGAATCAGAAGTCCCGCGCCGCAAGGATCAAGCAGGGGATGAGTCTTCTTGGGGCGGCATGCGTGGCGGCAGCAGGTTTCGCGTTGCTTCAAACGATCGGCAGCGCCGCGCTAGCTTCACTTCTGCCGGGGACGAGTTTCGCATGGTTCTGCCTTGCCACGGCGATTGCGTTAAGCGGCTGGGCGTTGTTCGCTGCACTGAAGGATCGCGGCTGGGAATGCCGGCCTCAAACGCTGCGCATCTTGCAAAGCCCCGCCACCGGCCAGCCGTTGCAGCTTGTCAGCCAGGGCCACGGCCAGGCGCTGGTCACCTCCGCCGGCGAGCGGTTTCCGATTCGCAACCACATCCCAGATATGCGCCGTCCCAGCGATTTGACCGGGGCCAACGGAAAATACAATCATCTCTACGAAACCATCGGCGGCTTCTACGATGATATTCAGCGCATTGTGTGCGCGTGCAGCGCCATGGATGGGGATGCGTATGTAAGGAGCTACATGAGACCGCTCGAAGTGAAGGCGGGAGACTCGGTGCTTGAGACTTCAGTCGGAACGGGTCTCAACTTCAAATACCTGCCGCCGGGCGTAACGTTGACCGGCATCGATCTCTCGCCCGAGATGTTGGTGAACTGCCAGGCAAACCTGCACCGCTGGCAATTCCAGGCCGAACTTTTTCTGGGCAATGCCGAGAGCCTGCCCTTCGCCGATTGCAGCTTCAACGTAGTGTTTCATGTGGGCGGCATCAACTTTTTCAGCGACCGCGCGAAGGCGATTCGAGAGATGATCCGCGTGGCGAAGCCGGGATCGAAGATCCTGATTGCCGACGAGACCGAGGAGCATGTGAAGGCGATGTATGAGAGTGGGCCCATCACCAATCTCTATTACAAGAACCGCAAAGAGCCGGTGACTGCGCCGATCGACCTCGTCCCGCCGGAGATGTTGGAGACTCATCTCGAACTTTTGAAACCGATGGGGAAGAACAGATTTTATGCGCTCACGTTTCGGAAGCCAGAGGTGAACGGCGAGCGGGTGAAGCCGGAGATGATGGCGGTTGAGACGGGTCGCTATTTAGCCCCGACGCGCTAAAGTTTTCAATGTTCTGGGTGTATGGTAGCCAACCCGTCGGTGACTGGTTGATCAATATCGCCAGTTTGGATGCCTTTGCCGTCGGGAATTGGCTTCAACAAGTGCAAAGCCCATGTATGACA
>PLKU01000575.1:10687-12139 GCA_003140705.1 Acidobacteriaceae bacterium | reverse complement strand
CATTGACCGCAATTGTGGCTCGCGTACGTCCGCTCAGGTCGCGGGTCTGCGCGTTCACCGTGATCTGCGTAGGCACTCCCTGCGTGCTTTCCGAGGCCATTGCCAGCGCGGGCATCGCCAAAGCGATTCCAAGTCCTGCAACCAACTTAAGCCGCAGACCGCGGCAGACGAAACCTCTCACGTGCACCTGCTCCAAATCTCAAGAAAAATCGTAGATCGCCCGGTAGTGGCAGCGTAGAACTCCATTGTATCCGGCTGGGGCGCACCGGGGCCACAAGCGGCACTTTCTTTGGACGTTGCGCATGAGGGAATGGCGCGGTTTTGACGCCGAATGGGCAACCAGGAAACATTCAGGCCGCCGACTCGGTGACCGAGCGGCTGGGGATTCTACAATTAGGCACAATGATCGCTCACCTGCGCGGAAGGCTGATTCACAAGGAGCCCGGCCAGGCCATTGTTGAGGCCGGAGGGGTTGGCTACGACGTCACCATCTCGGTGCCCACCTTCACCACACTTCCCGCGGTAGGACAGGAAGCCTCGCTGCACATTCATACACAGGTCAGCGAAGATCAGATCGCGCTGTTCGGCTTTCTCGATCGCGAGGAAAAACGGCTGTTTGAGCGGCTGATCANNAGCTGGCGGAGCGGCTGGTTGTGGAGCTGAAAGACAAACTGGACGATTTTGCAGCGGCTCCCGTGCAGTCGAATGTGCAAGGGAGGGCGGCAGAGGATGTGCTTTCAGCGCTGGTGAATCTCGGTTATCAACGACTGGCAGCGGAGAAGGCGATTGAGCAGGCGGTGGCAAAGGACGCCGCGCTGGGCGCGGACTTCGATGGACTCTTCCGCGGGGCGCTGAAGCTGATCCGGTGATCGGACGAGGAACACAATGCCAAAATTTGTTCGAGCCATGATCCCAATGCTTTTTTGCGTGAATGCAGCGGCGGAAATCGAGTTCTGCAAGGCGGCTTTTGGTGCGGCGGAACTGTCGCGGAGATCGGCGGAGGATGGGAGCATCACACATGCGACGTTGGGCATTGGCGAGCTTCTGATCATGGTGCACGGAGAGACGGAACACCTGGCTAGCAGAGCGCCGCTACCCGATGGGAGCTCGCCAGTGGTGATCTACCTTTATCTTGAAGATGTCGATGTTGTAGTTGACCGGGCGGTTGCGAACGGGGCGCGAGTTTTGAATCCACCGGAGGATTGTTTCTGGGGGGATCGCATGGCGCGAATTGTGGATCCACAAGGACATGTGTGGAATGTGGCGAGCCGTGTGGATGAGGCACTGTAGCCGGGCTGAAACGCCCATTGAGCAGCCGTGACAGCTTCCGAGTTACACTCCTAATTGCTATGGCAACCAAGCTAAAATCCGCTTCTGGCGCGCTTCCCTATATCCGTCCCGAGGGCATGAAGTTTCTGCGCGGGCTTGAGAAGAACAACGACCGCGCATGGT
>PLKU01000575.1:0-10630 GCA_003140705.1 Acidobacteriaceae bacterium | reverse complement strand
TGTTCCGCATCTATCGCGACACGCGCTTCAGCAACAACAAGCTGCCCTACAAAACGCACGTGGCAGCATGGTGGTCGCATATGGGCATGGAGAAGACTTCCGGCGCGGGATACTACTTCCAGGTAAGCCCGAAGGGCGTGGTGATTGCCGCCGGCGCTTACATGCCGGAGAAGGAACAACTGGCGGCGATCCGGCATTGGATGCTGGACAATCACGCAGCGTTCAGGAAATTGCTGAGCCGGCCGGCAGTGAAAAAGACCTTCAAGGAGTTTGAAGGGGAGGCGCTGACACGGCCGCCGAAGGGTTTTCCGTGCGAGCATCCGGCAATGGACCTAATCAAATGCAAGCAGTGGGGCCTGAGCACGACGCTGCCGGCCGAGGCGGCGCTGGAGCCGAATTTTGCGCAGACGCTGATCAAGCATTTCAAGCTGCTGGCTCCGATGGTGGACGCGCTGAATGCGCCGATTGCCGCATCGCTTGCGCCCAAAAAGAAGGTCCTTTTCGGGCTGAATTAGGCGTCTATCGCGGCTGCTCTGGACTGCTGTCGTTGAGGCAATGGAGCCGAGTTTGCACCGCCAAAACCGCTTAAACCGGATGAAAACAGGCAAAAACAGAAGAAATCCACATAAAATCCGAGGAATTTTGCCGAAATAGGGCTTTTTCCATTGACTTTGCCACGCCTGAAGTCGCAATGTAACGAACGACAGGGTTCTGTAGAACCCGCATGAATACAGGGGAAACGTGCAAGCGTTGCCTCGGTCGCACTCCCTCCATGCGGTAAGCGCAAGCAACAGAATCCCCAGGCAACACCGGCAGCCCCAAGGGGTCGCTCAGAAGGAGAACATCACATGGCAACTGGACTGACCAAAACCGCATTGACGCGGCAAATGGCCGAGAAGCTCGAACTGACCAACAAGCAAGTCGCAGCTTTCCTTGATCTTCTGGCGGAGACCGCCGTCAAGGAAACCAAGAAGAACGGGGTATTTGTGATCCCCGGTATCGGCCGACTGGTAAAGGCTGACCGCAAGGCGCGCATCGGCCGCAACCCCCAGACCGGCGCCGCCATCAAGATCAAGGCCAAGACCGTTGTGAAGTTCCGCGTGGCCAAGGCCGCCAAGGACGTCATCGCTCCGCCAAAGAAGTAGCATTCCAGACTGCGGGCAACAGGGGAAGGGCCGATGGCTCTTCCCCTTTGTCGTTTGCGGGGCGCGGTGGTTTGGCTGATGAGGATCGCGGCTGGAGAAATACTCAATCCCGATGCCGCATTGCCTCATCAGACGAATTATGGATACGTCGATCTCCACTGCGAATACTTTGCCACCTCAGCAGGCGCCCGCCGGTGTTTCTACTGTTGTGTTTCTGCTGCGCCTTGAAGGGTTGGCGGCGGCAGCGCTGTCAGCGGCGTTCTACGCGCGGACAGGAGCAAGCTGGTGGCTGTTTGCCGCCCTTTGGATTGCACCCGACTTTTCGATGCTTGGCTATCTGGCCGGAGCCGGATGGGGTGCACGCATCTACAACGCCATTCATTCTTATGCGACTCCGGCGACGCTTGCTGTTTCGGCAATCGTGCTGCGAAGCCCCGTACTTATACCGATTGCGTTGATCTGGATCAATCATATTGGCGTTGATCGGCTGATGGGCTATGGGCTAAAGTATTCGACTGGCTTTGGATGGACGCATCTTGGCCGGTTGGGCAAGCGGCGTGAAGAGGCTATTGCGGCAGATTAGTTTCCTTGCTCACGGCGGGCAGGAGCGCGCGGACCACCAGGGACACGCCGAAGGTGATGAGAATCGACCGCATGATCAGGCGGTTGTCGTAGGTCCACGATAGAAAAGCCAGCGTGAAAAAGACTCCAATTGGTGTGAGCTCAGATAACACGGCATGGAGCCAGTGTGGATTGCGGCCAGTTGGAGGCAGCGTGGAGTGGAGACGCGGAATCACGCGCGGCACGGCGCTGAGGTAGTTTTGGTAGTGCTTGCCAAGCTGAACGGCGAGAAAGGCCTCTTCGCCAAAGATGAGGCGCAACAGGAACACGGTGATAAGAATCATTGTGACCAGCGCGCCGGTGGGAAGCATGAGGAAGCTCAGGGCAGCGAACATGCACCAGAGACCGAGATAGAGCGGATTCCGGACGTAGCGATAAGGACCGTCGGCCATCACTGCGCCGGCTTGCATCTCGCCGTGCTGGACTGTGGCGGGCCCGAGCCATGCGGTTCCCCATACGCGCAGCACGGCGCCGATAAAGGCGATGAGCGCGGCAAGAATAATGACGACAGGCGAAGCCACCGAGAAGGTGAGCAGGCTGAGGCGGCTCAGCTGAAGTGGCAGCCACTCCACCATGGCGATGCGCTGGCCAGCGCTCCATGACGCGGTCCACGGTGCCCAGAAGCCCAACACCACAATCGCGAGGTTGATCAGCATTCGAAAACGAAACTCGAGCGCAGTTGCCTTCATGCATCTCTTCCTTCAGCCGGAGTGTAGCATTTGCTTCCAGCCTCGCCGGCTTTCGCGATGCGGACCTATTTTGCTGGGTCGACGAGAGCCTGGTCTACAACCGCATGGCTTTTGTATTCGAGGGGATGGTTGTCTGGGCTGGACATGCGCTGAATCATGCTGACAAAGACAATGTCGTTGGTCGGGTCGACCCAGAACCAGGTGCCCGCAGCTCCATCCCAGAAGAATGTCCCCTTGCCATCGGAGAGGTTGGCTTCAGGCGGATCGAAAACGACTGCGCAGTCGTAGCCCCAGCCGAAGCCCGGCCGGATGACCGAAAGGCCAATGCCGAATTCGCCGGTGAGCAGGCTGTCGGGGACGTGGTTCGAGGTCATCAACTTTACCGTGGATGGAGCCAGGACACGTTTGCCGTCCAACTCGCCATTGTTGGCCAACATCTGGGCAAAGCGATAGTAATCTTCCGCGGTTGAAACCAGACCACCGCCGCCCGATGCCATGGACGGCGGCACTGCGTAGTCGTGCGGCGCAGAAGTTGGCGGAGGTCCGAGGACCAGCTCACCCTGTGGGCCGCCGTGATAGTTGGTGGCGAAGCGCTTCAGCTTCTCTTCTGGAACGAAGAAGGCGGCGTCTCTCATGCCGAGCGGCGTGAAGATGTGGTCATGCATGAAGTCGGGCAGAGACTGGCCGGAAAGCTTCTCAACGATATAGCCCTGGATATCCATCGATGAGCTGTAAAGCCATCCCTTGCCGGGCTGATAGAGCAGCGGAATCTTCGCCAGCTTGTCGATCATCTCCTGAAGGTTTTTGGATTGCATGACACCCAGGTCGTGATACATGGCGTCTGCCGGCGTTTTACCACCACCGTAGCTGAAGCCCGCAGTGTGAGTCATCAGCTCGCGCATGGTGGGCGCATGATCGGGATCGACAAGAATCATTTTGCCGTCTGCATCGACGCCCTTGTAGACCTTCAGGTTCGCGAACTCAGGAATGTATTTGGAGATGGGATCATTAGGGAACCACTTTCCCAGCTCGTAGAGAATCATCATGGCCACGCCGGTGACGGGCTTGGTCATGGAGTAATCGCGGAAGATCGTGTCTTTCGTTAAGGGGACACCGGTGGCGATGTCGCGCTGCCCATAGGTGCGGTACTCCACTACTTTGCCGTGACGCGCGAGGATGGTGACAGCCCCGGCAAGTTGCTTCTGGTCCACTTCTTTCTGTATGAGCGCATGCAGCCGCTCCAACCTCTCTGACGAAAAGCCGACAGATTCGGGCGTGTGGATCGTGAGATCAAGCGCGTGGTGGACTGGATGTTGCGCAGGCAGCGGTTGGATGGAGAGTGCAAGCACCAGGCTCGGCAGGATTGCGCGAGCAATATTGATGGGTCCTTGGGTCGTCATGCGATTGCCTCATTCATTGACGCTTGAAAAGCAGCCGGGATTGCCGCCCCCCTTTATACCAACAAGGGCCAGGGGCGGCAAATGAGTCAGGAAAGCAGCGCCTAATAAATGAGTTTGAGAGAGAACTGGATCTGCCGGGAGTTGCCGGCGGTCTTGCTGATCTCGCCAAAGCCGGAGCCATTGAGAATGTTGGCAGGCAGGCCCATCGTGACGATGTTGAAGAGGTTGAAGAACTCCGCACGGAATTGCAGGCTGACGAGTTCGGCTCCGCTCAGGCGGCGACCGAAGGGCGTGCTCTTGATGAGTGCGAAGTCGTAGTTATAAAACGCGGGGCCTCTGAAGGTATTGCGGCCGAGGGTGCCGAATACGCCCTGATTGGGCCCGGTCCCGCCCGGAACGTGAATGGGGATGGAGAAGTAATCGGCAGCATTGTTGAGCCCCTGTCCAAAGTAATCCTGTCGCGCGGCTCGCGCGGTGGAGAGATGCGGAATGGCGATCTGGTCGGGGCGGTCTGCGCCGTAGGAGCCGGCACCAGTCTGCTGAAGACCGGAGTAGACGGTGAAGGGCAAACCGGAACTGATGCCGGAAATGCTTAGCAGCTCCCATCCGCCAGTGACCTTTCTGTCGATGGGGCGAAGCATCTGCACGCTGTCGAGGTGCAGGTCCTGGGCGACGCTGAGGCCGAAAGAGTTGGTCACATCGAAGGTAGACGGGCCCTTTTCTGGCTGCGTGTCAAAGGGATTTTGCGAAAAGCTCTGCGCTGCAATCACTCCGCTTGTATCGTCGAGAGACTTGCCCCATGTGTAACTTGCTTGAATACCAGGACCGCCGTGAGCCATTGTTCCTGAAAGGGAGGTTTGCAGTGCGTGATAGGTGGAGTGAGCGGTCGCCGTCATGATGTTTTCGACACCGAAGCCGCCGATAACGTTGCCAGCGCTATCGAAGGTTGTATAAGGCGCAAAGGCGGGAGTGGCGCCGGGATAGCCATTAGGAAAGCTGACTCGCGGCAACTTTTCACTCGCAGTTCCTACATAACTAGCGTCGGCAGTGAGATTGCCGAATTTCCGCTCCAGGCCCGCCGTCCAGGTGTAAAGCGTTGCGTTGTCAAAGGAGCGGTCGATGGCGCTGAGATTGAGGTCGCTGACTCCGTTACCGGGAGTGAGGGCGGCCACATCCTGCTCGTAGCGGTTGACGTCCATGACAGTGTTGGGCGCTACGGTGTTGCTGCTTCCTGAGGCGAAGATGTTAGCGCCTTGCGGCGTGTATGTTTCTGGAAGCTCGGCGGGCGTGATCTGGAAACCGTAATGAATGGGAGCGACCGAGGCGGAGAGCAGACGCGGATAGACAGCAAAGGGCGTCGAGCCGGTGAGAAAGTTATCCTGCCAGATATTAGGCGGAATCAAGGTAATGCCGCCGCCGGCATGGGCTGAGAATTTGCTTGTGACTTGCCACGCTGCCTGGATGCGCGGCTCGAATGCGTGCCAATCGGTTTGATAGCCGGGCTGGGGGTTAACGACGAACTCCTGGACGCCGTTCACGGTGACAAAGCCCGAGGTGCGCCGTGCGCGCTCGGTGATGGGCTGATACAGCTCCCAACGCACGCCGTAGCTCAGTGTGAATCGCGGAGTGGCTTTCCAGGTGTCCTCAAAGTATGCAGCGAAGTTATTGCGGCTGATGGCGGCGGGACCGATGTGCGGGCCGTTCGAGAAGTAAGGCGGTGCGACCGCGACGGTGTACTCAAAAGGGCTGCCAGCAAGGAGACTTGAGAGCGTGTCGGGAAATGGATCGCCGGGGTTGAGGTTATGCTTTCCACTCTGCGACGGGACGAAGGTCGCTGTGTATGCGGTCCCGCCGCCGAAATCGTATTCGCCGTTGGGGCTGATGCCGAANNGGCCTGCATCACCGAACCTGCGGCGGCGTTGAACGGCTCGAACAAGTTGTCATTGAACTTGACTGCCGGATCAGTGCGATTGGGGGTGGGAAAGCCCGGCGTAGAGCGCGTGATGCTGATGGAGGATTCAAAGATCAGGCGCGGCGAGGCGGTACGTGTATAAGTGCCGACGACATTGCGTTGCCGGTCAATATAGACGATGCCGAATGAGGGATCGATTGCAGTCTGATCAGGATTTGTGGTGGGTCCTGTGAGGTTGTCGAAATTGAAACGCGCCAAGAACTGATCTTTGGGGGTGAACTTGTGNNCTTGGATGCAGTTGCGTAGGTGTGGTTTTGGAAGGCTCCGGCGGTATAGTTCGGCAGCGGATAGCGCGCAAGTACGGCAGCGATGCCTGGATCGACGGGGACGGTGAGCGTATCGACTGAGCCGTCGGGGTAGGTGACAGTATCGATTCCTTGACGTTCGGCGGTGGTGGGCACGGCCATCACCTGTGTTGTTCCCAGCACCTGGCGGAAACCCTGGTACTGAGCGAAGTAGAAAGTGCGCTTGCGGCCGTCATAAACATGGGGAATGAAGACCGGACCGCCGTTGGTAAATCCAAACTCATTCCGCCGGAAGGGCGGAATGCGCCCAGGATAGGCCGGGGTTGCATAGTCAAAATAGTTGCGCGCATCAAAGGCGGAGTTGCGCACGAACTCGAAGACCGACCCATGAAAGCCGCTTGCCCCGCTGCGGGTGATGATATTGGTGAACCCTGCAGCGCCTCGACCGATTTCGGCGGGCATCCAGCCGGAACTGGAATCAATGGTTTCGACCGCATCGACGTTGAAGTTGCTGAAGGTAGATCCGCCCATCTCCGGATCGCTGATATCGGCGCCGTCCATGGCAAATGTCGCTTCAACGCCGCGCTGGCCGTTGATAGCGAACTGCTGCGTAAAGTTGGTTGCGCCGTTGGTGTCTGTCATGGTGCCGGCGGCCAGCAGCAGGAGTGTGCTGAAATCGCGCTTGTTGAGTGGCAGCTCGCTGACCGCCTGACTGGACAGTTCCTCGCCGCCTGTGGCTGTTTGTCTCTTGAGATTTCCGACCGTGATCTCTTCGCGCTCGGAGAGCGTGATGGAAACGGCAGGCGTGCCAATTTCGAGGTCGATAGGCTGCTGATATTCGATCCTGCTGCCGTTTGTGTCGACAGTGAACTGGTATTGACCTGGGGGCAAGCCCGGCAGTTGGAAGTGGCCATCGACGCCAGTGATTGCTTCGGCTTTCGCGGATTTTGAAGTCAGGCGAATTTTTGCTCTGGGAATGGGAGCGCCGGCTGGGTTGTGCAGGACTCCCTGCCAGACCTGTTTGGCTGGCTGCTGTGAACTCACTGCCGCTGCAAAGAGTAGAAATGCCGCAATCGCAAGACTTCGCAATCCAGTCGCATTGCGGCCCGGCTTCGATTCACTCTGCGCACACCCAAAATGTTTATTCAATGAGATTAAGCCTTCATGCACTGGTAGGCGCGTCCGCTGAAAAAGCCTCGGAATTATTAGGAATTTGGGCGCCACGTTAAGGTCGATTATAGTTTCGTGTCTCTTCGCTCAGCGGAACTGGCAAGCGATGCTGAATCAAAGCAGTATCGGGCAGCAGCCTCTACACTAAGTGCAGCTTATGACCGAATTGAAGACGAACGCAGACACCATTGTCGCCATCTCCACGCCACCGGGTCGCGGCGGGATTGGCATTGTGCGCTTGAGCGGGCCGGAGGCTGCATCGCTTGGCGCGCAACTAGTGAGCCTGCGCCAGCCGTTCGTACATGGCCGTGCACGTCTGGCGGATGTGCTGGATGAGTCAGTCAATCAAGAAGGACGAATTGACGAGGCGCTGGTGACATGGTTCGCCGCCCCCAACTCCTACACAGCCGAGGATGTAGTGGAGATTGCAGCGCATGGATCGCCGGTAGTGCTGGATTTGCTGTTGCGGCGCGCGCTCGGCCTGGGCGCACGGCTGGCAGAGGCGGGGGAGTTTACGCAACGAGCCTTTTTGGCGGGAAAGATCGACCTAACCCAGGCAGAGGCGGTGCGTGACCTGATTGAGGCGCAGACCCTGGCGCAGGCACGACAGGCAGCCAGCCAGTTGGGCGGAGCGCTCAGCCGGCGTGTAGCGCCGGTGAAACAGGGACTGGTTGAACTGATCGCGCTGCTCGAAGCCGGCATCGACTTCGCCGAGGACGATGTGGACGTGGCTCCCGCTCCTGAGATTGCACGTCGGATCAGCGGACTGACACCGGCGCTGAAGACCCTGGAGGCAACTTTTGGCCGCGGGCGAATTGTGCACGACGGGCTGACCCTGGCGATTGTGGGTAGACCGAATGCCGGCAAGAGCTCACTTTTCAATCGACTGGTGGAGCGGGAACGGGCGATTGTGACGGCGACGCCGGGGACCACCCGCGACACAGTCACCGAGCGGATTTCGCTTGATGGAATTCCCTTGGAACTCGTGGACACCGCGGGGCTGCGGGAAGGACGGGAAGAGGCCGAGCAACTTGGCATTGCCCGCAGCCGCGAAGCGCTGGCCGATGCCGCCCTGGTGCTGGTAGTTCTGGACGCGACGGAACCGATGAACGACGAGGAGCAGCAGTTGCTGAAAGCCGTGGCGGACCGGCCCGCGCTGGTAGCTATGAACAAAAGCGACCTGACGGGGGCGGCCGAGGCGGTTGAAACCGTAGGCGGTATTCCGGGATTAAGAACTTCGGCGCTGACGGGTGAGGGGATTCCGGAACTTCGAGAAAGGATTCTGGCTCTGGCGACGGGCGGGGCGGCCTCGGAACCGGGGATGCTGACCAGCCTGCGGCATCACCAATCCGTTGCTACTGCGCTTTCGGCTCTTGGTGATGCCGCTGAGGCCAACGGCAATGGGATTCCCCACGAGATGATCCTTCTGGATCTATATAGAGCTCTTTGGGCTCTTGATTCGCTCACTGGCCAAACTACTTCAGACGACATTTTGAATCTAATTTTTTCTACGTTCTGCATTGGTAAGTGATTCTGGTTTTGGTTTTGTCGGGGGTGGGTGAGGTCCCCGGCTGGTTTGAAGAATCGTTTCTGGTTTGGGTGTCCACCGTCGTGGACACTTGAGATTTGGTTTGTTGGCTACTTTGGCGTCCTGGTTTGAACGCCGCCGAACGATGTGGCTGAAGAGGCTTTGGTTGAGAGCCGTCCCCCTCCGCAGGGCTGGGCTCAGTGAGTGAGCGTTGTGACGGGTGAAGTGGTTTAGCTGGTCATCTTTGCGCTGGGGACCATGACGCCGCCGCCCTTAAGGGAGCAGTTTCCGCCCTGGTCGCAGCGATAGTGGACGCTTCCGAAGTAGTCTGCTGGCGCCTTGGCGTTGCTTGCGTCAACAGTGGTGTCGATTGTGAAGCTGCGACCGTCGTTGGTTTCGATCTTCCCAGTCGTGGCATCGTAGTCCGCGATGGTAACGTCACCTTCGACAAAGAAGCTGTACGGCTTAACCACATCTGCGGGCTTTACGGCCGGGAGGGAAGCGAGCTTCAGAGAAGCTGACGAGTGGGGAGCGACGAGTGCGCGGTGGGGAGAACCTTTGAGCGAGGCAACAAACCGCATTCTGGCAGACATGCTGTGATAAGAGTGGCGAATGGGGGCGGCCGACTTATTGGCCGCGGGCGTCACCAGGGTGGAAGCCGGCTTTGCGATCGCCTGCTTGTCTGTCTTGCCCTGGACTGTGGATGCCTGCAAGGTCTGAGCCGCCGGGGGAGCGGTCACAACAACGGCGGGGGCGGATGCTGAGTCGGTTGTACCCGACAGGTTGGGCATACTAACCAATGTGGCGGCGATCGTGGCTCCAAACACCATCCCGAGCGCGGCGNNGCCCGGACTTTCAGGGTTTCAACGGACGGGGGAAACTGCATGTAAGCATTCGTTGCCATGATGGCCTCCAAGAGTGGTTTTGAGAATCCCAGGTTTGGCTTCGAGAACCATTTCAACATTCTTCCCAAACCTGCACCATCCATCGAACGGGGCATTTTGCGGCAAACGTGGCTGCAACTTCGGGTACCCAAGATTAAAGTCCTAAGGTAACGGGTCAGGCGGCGGGTACTGCCCTGAATGCAGTTCTCTATATATATGCTCTACTTACCGCCAGTCAGATTGCGGATTATTTCCACTTCGCGCTGCCTATATGGGGTACCGTCGGTGCGAAAAAGGTCATGTTGCCACACCATGGGCTGGTCAGTGACGTAGGGGCGCTGCCAGGAGTCCCAGGGAATCCAGGTCTGGCTCTTGCCGGCGACAAGGCCCCAGTTGATGGCGCCAACATGGTGTAGCTTTGCGATGGGAAGAATGGCGTCAAATGTACTGCCAATATTGCGGGCCATATATTCCGTGCATATGATAGGTCGATGAAACTGCTCGAGTTGCGCCACTCGCCTCTCAAAATCCTCCGGCCAGCCGTAGTTGTGAAAGCTGATGATGTCANNACTGTTCGATCTGGATGCGGGCCAGCGGGGGTAGTGTTGCGGCGGATGTCCATTCACCGTGCCAGAGGCCACTGGTGAGCGGCTGCGAAGGGCGAGCTGAGCGGGCCCAGTTGTAAACCTGGGGCAAAAGACCACTGATGATCTCGTTCTTGTTTTTTGGATCGCCGTGGGCATAGGAGTCGGCGTTGCCGTTATCTGGCTCATTCCAAATATCCCAAGCAAGAATTCTGGGATCGTTTGCGAACGCTCCAACCACACCCTTGACATAGATTTCAAGGCGCGGAAATTGCGCGGGATCGGATAGGACCTCCGTTCCGGGAGCCTGCACCCAACCAGAATTGTGGACGCCGGGAATGGGCGGATGCTGTGGTCCAAGCTTTGGACGCGGGTCCCAGCATGAATCGAAG
>PLKU01000081.1 GCA_003140705.1 Acidobacteriaceae bacterium | reverse complement strand
TGCCCCTTTTGCGCCCGGATGGTATTTTGGCGAAGCGTGGTTTAGCCTGTGCCTTGCCAAAACTCCATTCGACCGAAAAACTGGAAAGTAGCCCGATGCCTTAACGGTTAAAAGCCTCTTAGATTTCCCCACTCGGGTTGACTGAAAAGCTATGAAAACAAAGGCGGACGGAATTTTGGCGAGGGACAGCCCTCGAAACAACTCCTCGACGCTATTCAGTTCGCTCACCGTTGGTCCTCAACTCTCCAAAGGCCACTGTAACCGACGCGACCGGGCCATTTGCACCAGAGCCCTCCTGCCCATCGCCACCTGCAAACGCAGGCCGGCTAATATCGGGCAGACCAATCTCCCAATCCGGACCCGCCAGATGCGGCATCGGCTTTGCCTGGAACAGCTTCTTGCACTGCCGCGCCATCCACTTGGCCCAGGCCTTCGATTTTTTGCGTCGCGCACTGTCTGTCGAAATCCCCGTTCCCGCATACATCTGCCGATAGAGTTTGGAAAGAAAGATGAACGCGATCCGTGAAGTGATGTTCGGGCAGCATGCCGAACGCTTCCACACCGGGCCCCAGTTATAGAATTTGTCCCACACTTTTTGCGTGCGCTGTCGAATCTCTTCCGAACTCATCGAAGGATGCGGCGTGAACATCTTCGGCCTCACTTCAGACGGAATCAACCAGTATCGCGTAATCGGCACGTCGCCAACCATGGTCG
The DNA here is from genome assembly GCA_003140705.1 of Acidobacteriaceae bacterium. Taxonomy (GTDB): domain Bacteria; phylum Acidobacteriota; class Terriglobia; order Terriglobales; family Acidobacteriaceae; genus Telmatobacter. The sequence goes on along the minus strand of PLKU01000081.1, from coordinate 21,698 downwards.
GGTTCTGCGACTGCTCCTTCTCCCAGCGCCCAAAATCCACAGTACCCGGAAACGGCGTCATCATCACGAATTGGGCAAACGTGACGCCCGCCTTCATCGCCATCTCCACCGTTGCATCGAAGGTCGCCGGCTTATCTGAAGGCAGCCCGAAGATGAACGAGCCGAGCACATGCACGCCGTGCGCTTTGAAGGTTTGCAGCCGCTTCGCCAGCGCATCACCCGAGCAGTTCCAGTCCTTGAAGACTGCCTTCAGTCCCTCAGGTGTCACCGCTTCCACACCGACCAGGGCGCCCCTGATATTAGCCTTCTTCATTGCGTCGAGATACTCGCCGTCTTCACCCGCTTCCATGGTGATTTGCGTAAAGAACACCATATCCTTGGGCAGCTTTGCCAACTCTTCCATCAGTTGAAATCGCTCTATGCGAATCGCCGTCAGCTCTGCCAGTTTTTCCAGGTTGTTTTGCTCCCGCGCCAGGCGCAGATCCGTAAGCGTCACGGGATAGAAGTTATCGTCGGCCAGCGCGATGAACTTGAATCCAATCCGCCGCAGGTTGACGATCTCGTCGATCACACTTTGAAACCGCCGTTGTCTCGGCTTCTGCCCATCCGTCCGCCACACGCTGCAAAATGAGCAATGCTTGGGGCAGCCGCGAATGGTTTGCACCGAGGCCCACATGTATTTCTCCGGCGCCATCAAATCCCAGCGCGCGGCCAGGAACTGATCGCCTTCAATCCGCCCGCCTTCGTAAACCTTCTGCGGCTGGCCGGCCATGCAATCGGCCACAACTTTGCCCCAAGCGATGTCTCCGTCGCCCTTCACCACTGCGTGCGCTTGGCCGCGCTCCAGAGCTTCATCGGGAAACAGCGTGGCGTGAATGCCCCCATAAACCACCCACGCGCCGCGACTGCGCGCCATCCTGCCCACCTCGTAGCCACGCAACGCGTTGCCCGTGTGCACGCTGATTCCTACAATGTCTCCCGGTTGAACGGACTCCGGCACAATCTGCTCGAGAGATTCATCCACAAGAATCGGGTCTCCCGCGAAGCGAGGCGTGGCGGCCGCGAGCACAAAAAGCCAACGCGGCGTAATGACAGCAGTGCCAAAAGAATTGTCGCTGGGATTGACCAGATGAACGCTCAACCGATTCTACCTTTCAATGTGCAGGTGCAGGGGGTACGAGTAAAGTGGCATCAGAGAGCATTGTCACAATCGGACGCATCTATGGTAGAAAAGAATCTCAGAACGATGGACGATGTTGACAGGGATTCTCCATTTTGCAAACAGATTCCCGACAATTTTCCGCCTGTTGGGCAAATTGCAAGACCCACGAGGCAGTTTCAAGGGAAAAGCTGGGCGACCGGAACCCGCAATCNNTGCTGACTTCAATTGCGTCTGCTTGTTCAGTTCGCCCTGGCCACTTTCATACTTTTCACCTTGTTGAAGCGACAAACAAGCTGCAAACGCAGGAATTTTGAAAGGCAAAGACGATACCGCAGTGCTGGTAATTCGATTCGATTTCATGCGTGTTGACTCCATTGGTATTTGTTTTTTGTCGGCAGCCACGCGAACTTGAGGTCGCTCAGTATGTGAGCTCGTTTTCTGCATTCACTCTCGTCGAGAAGCCTGGCAGGTGCGGCAGCATCGTGAGAATCTGATNNTCCGCTCATCCCTTGCGCCGTGAAAAGGAGCACCTTGCAATCTGGGCTGTATTCCCGCACTTGACTCGCCAATTCGCTCCCTGAGAGCAGAGCGGCATCGCGAACTTGGAGATGAGCAACGCCGGGGCTTCTGAGGCCGCAGCCGACACAGCCTTGAGCGGATCAGTGAACGATCGAGCATCGAAACCCTGATGTTGCAACATCGCTGCAAGACTCGAGGCGACGACAAACTCATCATGAACGACAAAGACACGGCGCTGTTTGCGCGATTCGGGCACGAGGTTGCTCCTTTGGAGATGAGGTTATCCCACATCCAGAAATTCCTCTTCGACTTGGGCGGAAGCATGGACGCTGAAAGGGAATGGGTTGGATGCACCCTCCATTTCTCGTGCATTGCGGTATCGCACACTCGGTTGTCTCTGGGCCAGAAAGACACCGGATGGCGTCCAACGCCAGAGAACGAATCGACGACTGCAAGCAGCACAAAGCCAAAAATACTTCTGTGGCAACGTGGGCGCTGAAAATGCTCCCTCGCCGTTCCCGGTCGTTTGATCGCTTGGCAGTTCCAACTGCAAGAGCCATATTGACCCGCCCGGCATATCGAATAATCCGCACCGACATTCTGGATAAGCGCAGCGCATCACAGCCTCGTTTCTCTTCATTGGCCAGAAACGGCTTCTTCGGTGCATCCTATGGGATGAGCAAGTGTCGCGCCGGCATCAATTGCGTCACGTGCGTCACGCCTAAAGGACTTCTCAGTTGCGGAGCCAATTGGGGACTTGATCGTGATTACCGGACACTTTGACTCAAGAATCACACGATGCACAACACTGGTACCGAGAATCCACGAGAGCAAGGAAGGAAACGGTCCCCCAAGTATGAGGAGATCTTGCGCCATCGAGCCAGTGGTATCAGGGATGACTTTTGTCGGATCTCCTTCTGGGATTAACAAGTCGGGCTGAAGCCGGTGCCTGGCTTCCTTCGGAATCATGCCAGAAAGCTTCTGTCGAGCCTGGAATCGAGCTAGCTCTCGGTCTTGTTCGGTCATGCCGGCAGAGTCGAGAACGTGCAGTAAGGTGAGGTGCGAATGGTGCAGTTCGGCTAGGGCACTTGCAAAACTCGCCAGCATTGGGCTCTCTGGCTGCAAGGACGTTGCCAAAACAATGCGCTTAGGTGGAGCGGCATATGCCGAATCTGGGCGTACATGGCGACCGATTGTGCACACTGGAATCTCAACACCTGATATCAGTGCCTCAGCGACACCGCCCCCTACCAAGCGCTCCACGCCATTGGCGTTCCTTGACGCGACGATGATCCTGTCCACAATTCGCGACTTCACAAAGAGCGGAATCTGCTCTTCGGGAAGACCGTTGAGGATGATGGGCTCACACTCAATACCTTCCCACTGGAACTCCGTCGCCAGCTCATCCAGCTTTGCCCTTACGTTTTGAACAACGAGGCTCGGTTGGACGAAAGGCGTCCCATGCACGGCTTCGGTCCTTAGGTGAAAGGGTGGGATGACGTGGACGAGGAGAACCTTCGCCCGACTCAGCATTGCCTGGTAAATGGCGTGAAGCATGAACATGTGGTCTTCAACCAGGTTGGTTGCGACAAGAATTACCTTTGGGTCGCTCCATCGAACAATCGTGTTCGGCGCCATCAAACATCCTCCACTGTCAACTCTGCCTTCCCGGCCCGAATCAAACTTGTTCGGGCAGATGTCTGTTGCAGAGCATTCAGGCAGCCAAACCCTAAATGACTGATTTCAGGACTGTCGAAGAGGTTCGCAGTCCGCCCGGTGATGCCTTTGTCAAAGGATTACGACAAAAGTGGACAAATCTTTTGACATGCAATCAGTGACCAGCGTTCATCGCCGCATAGAATCAGCAGTTTGGCTCGCAATCACGTATGGAGCCGCAAATGCTTCAGTAGGGAGAGTGTGCGTTGCGCATCGGGGCATCGCCAGCTGGATTCGAGCATTCATTCAGCTGGCATTGCTCGGAATCAGGACGCGGTTGGCTTCTGCCCCCCAGGTCGACAACATGTCGCCTGTTCCGAGCTTCCCCAAGCAGGCGGGACCCGATCTATTGGCGGGTCNNCCGGTCCCAATTCTTGAATGGAGCAGAGCCCATATGAATGAGAACAATGTCGGTAGTAGCTCGCAGCTGGCACTTGCGATTTGCGAGATCTCCTACCCTCCCCTCGAGGGCGACATCCATCGTGCTCTTCCTTCGTACCCTCATGCAAAGCGCAAAGCCGGCGCATTCCGCGACCTCAAGCACCGCTTCAATTCGTGCATGTGGGTTCCCTTACTACTGTCCGCGTGGCTGAACAGCGATTGGACCGGACTCGCGATGCTCTTACACGCATCACTACAGCCGGTCTGGCGACGGTACGCAGGTTGCATTTATTGGCGTGTACTCAAGACCAGTGATCGAGGGAGAATGTGCAGCGCCTCGCGATCACAACAATACAAATGGTGCAGTCCATCTTGTCCTAAGCAGGCCGCATCCAATCGGTTGAGACCGTTGTCGCTCTCCATCTGCCGCGCATCTCTTCCTCCCGCCATTTCGTTGCGATTGTTGCTGATTGGTCCCCGGGGGCTCGGCCTGTGCCCCTAATTTGTCGCCGCGTAATATTCCACCCCGTACACGTTGCCGGTCCTCCCGGAAATGAGGAGAGTTCGCGATGGAAGTAGCTCAGTTGGGAATATGTCTTGCAGTTGCGGTGGTTGTTTTGACGTCGGTGCCCGTACTGCCGAACCTGCCCATCTCCTTCGCGCGTTCAACAGGCCAAGACTCGGCTACGCAGTACGATGCGGAGATCCAGTCTGACCTGGTGTCGGCATTGAATAAGAGCAGGTTCAGGAACGTTCGTGTCTCTGTCACCAATGGCGTGATCGACCTGAAGGGAAGCGTAGAGTTATTTGCCGATAAAGAGGACGCCAACAAGAAGGCGCTCCATGAGAAGAAGGTCGTAGCGGTCCGGAATGACATTAAGATTGTGGGAGCCAAGATATCCGACAGGGATCTTGAAGCAAATCTGGTGGAAAAACTGAAATATGATCGCGTGGGCTACGGGACTACCACCTTCAATGCGATCACCGTCAAAGTGCGCGATGGAGTTGTCACGCTTGGTGGTAGTGCCTATAGTCCAGGTGACAAGCTGTCTGCACTATCGGCCGCCAGCTATACTCCAGGCGTTCAGGATGTAATTGACGATATTGAAGTGGATCCTCTGTCGCCGATAGATGACTGGATTCGCTTGTACGTAGCACGCGCCGTCTATGGCGACCCCTCACTCAACAAGTACGCGATCGATCCAGGCAGCCCTATCCGAATTTCCGTTCGGGACGGAAATGTGATTCTGTCTGGGGTTGTCGAGACTGACGCTGACAAGAATCTCGCCGGATTTCGAGCGGTTAGCGTTCCAGGAGTTAAAACGGTCTTCAATAACATTCAAGTTGAGAGTGACGGGCCCGGGCAAAAATAGACAACTGCGAAGCCGGGGGCTATCCATTTGCGCCGATGCTCCCGGCCGTACTGTTCTATCGAACGACACCGCAAACAAATTCGTAACGGATTCTGCCTTTCGTGAGACAAATTCCCCGCGAACCTCCTCACCCTCTCAGGAAGTACGCGGACTTCGGCGCCGTCATCATGGGCGCCTGTGACCGCACCTTATCGGAAGCTCGCACCAGACCTCTCATCGACTGAAGTTCTCCTTCGCAAACCTGTCGAACCAGTGAGACCAACCCGTGAATTGAGAAGGAGCTTGTACCGCTATTTAGCAAAACGTCGCGGGGAACGGCCAAAACCGGACAATTGCATTTACCTCTTAATCGTCTGGCGAGCCTCTTCTGGAGGCGGTCGCCTGCAGAACCATTCAATGGAAGCACGACAAGTGATGCACTTACCTCCGCGGCTCTCCTCGGAATCACGTTTTCTGGACAACCGAACGATAGAAGACTCACTGCGCTTCTTTTCAGAGCCCTCGCTTTCTGTGCGAGCATTTCGAGGCTAAATTGAGCCCCCATTTGCGCGTCAGGGCTCGAATGGGTGTGCTCGGGGTCAATGACATGCAACAGCTGGAGATCGGCGTTTTGCCTCTCCGCCAACTCGCAGGCGAAGTCAAGGACATCGCGGCTTTCAGTGACAAAGTCCGCGACAAACAGAAGCGTGCCAGTCTTGCGGTTGCTCGTAACCGGCTTCTCATTTTCGTCAATTCCCATGGTCCTCTCCTGATGGAACTGGGTGCAATTGCCGTCGATGTATCGCCGACAAACTCATCGGTGGCGGGAGTTGGCGCATTCAGCGCAATGCAAATTCACCAACCTAAGAGCACATGGGCTTCCAAAGTCCTCTGTTGCAATCTCCATTGGTTTCTGATAGATAAGCCGACTTGACTATAGGAGCAGGGGGCCGATGTCCAAACTCCTTGACAACGCGTCAAAGGCTTCGGACGTTTAATCGGCGCCCGGAGCTGTCGCAACTGCCTGAACTGTTAAAGTTCAATGGCTTATGTGCAGGCTACGGATTGGTCATGGACCTGCAAATGGAGAGAATGCGCGATCATGAATCCAGTGAACACGAATGATCAGATTCGGTTCCGGCTTTTTGGCCTTGGTGATACGCGGCTTAAGTTCCCTGACGCCCGGTCCGCACTCATTCCCTTTGGGCCAGGGAGTGAGCGTATTCTGAAGGCTGAAAAACTCCCGTATTCTGATGCAACGATTGCCTCAATAGGCAGTCAGAAAGCGCCTGACAGGCCACCTGCTGCTTTCGGATTGCGGGGAGCACCGACTCGGAGCTGTCCAAGGAGAATATGACCACCCAAGCAGCAAAGTTCGAAGAAGAAATTCCGATCTATGGCCCGGTTAAGCAGAAGTCTGTGTTCTGCATCATTACTCTCATCGTCGGAGTGTTGCTGCTTTTGATTCACGCGCTGTTTGCTTCAATTCTGGGAGAGCCATCGGTTCCTGTGATCGGGCTGCTGGGCCTGATGCTTGCGCTTAGGGCTCTCGAATTACTGTGGCTCCGCAGCCGGGGGCAAAGGCTGACGGAAAGGGAGGCAAGGATAGAAAGCTACGTCTCGATTGCATTCATGTTCGTGCTCACCGCACTTTTGACCCACTTTACGAATCGAGATGAGAATCCATATTTTGTGCTTCTGGCGGTTCCAATCCTCCAGTGCGCGTACATGTTTGGACTGCTTCTCACCATCGTGACCATTGCGGCGGCCGATACCATGATCCTGTTCTGGATTTGGCACTTCTATGCGCTGCATCCGCCGGCTCGGCCTACGGAATACCTTGAAATAGGAATGCTCTGTGTGGTGTACATGTTGATGGGCTTGCTTGTATGGTTCCTCGTCAATCAATTGAAAACGAATCAGTCGAGGCTGAAAAACAGCCTTGACTTGTTGCAGGCCACTCGCGAGCGTTTGATTAGCGAGGAAAAATTGGCCGCGGTTGGGCGGCTCGCCAGCGGAGTAGCGCATGAGATTCGCAACCCTGTTGCGATGATCTCGAGTTCTTTAGCTACCGCCACCTACCCTGGGACCGAAGAGAGCGAGCGAGAGGAGATGTTCGCGATTGCGGCGCGTGAATCAAAACGTCTAGAGTCTCTCACAGCAGACTTTCTTACCTATGCGCGTCCATCTCCCTTGAGGCTCTCACCGGTTCTCATGAATGACCAGCTGAGCTACATTGCTGCGGTCACGAGAGCGTACGCGGCCAGCCGCGGCATTACGATTGTGTCAGAGTTAGAAGACGCCCTTCCTGTCGAGATTGATGCACCGCAAATGGAAGGTGCACTCCTGAATTTGGTTTTGAACGCCGTAGACGCTGCGCCGAGTGGGGGAACGGTCACGCTGAACGCATCGCTGGCGGACAATATACTCAGCATTGACGTCGAGGATTCAGGGCCGGCGATTCCCGAGGCAGATCTTAATCAAATCTTCGAGCCATTCTTTACGACCAAGCCATCCGGGACCGGGCTAGGCCTCGCAATCGCCAGAAGCGCCGCAATTGCGCACGGTGGCGATTTGCATTTGAGCCAAAATCGGGATGGATGTGTGACGTTCTCGATGAAGTTATCAAGATCCACAGTGAACAAAGATTGAAAGGGAACAAGGGATGGGTAAAATACTGATTGTTGACGACGAGCAGAGCATGAGACGAATCGTCAAAGCAAACCTTCGCCAGGATTCCCATATCACCGTAGAGGCCTCAAGCTCTTTGGAAGCTATTGCGCTTCTTTTGAAAGAGGATTTTGACGTCGTCCTCACGGATCAGAAAATGGAGGGCGGGTCTGGTCTGGATGTCCTCCGAGCCGTGCAGGAGAGTGACGCGACAACGTCGGTTATCTTTCTGACCGCCGTCGGCACTGTGGAATTGGCTGTTGAAAGCATGCGCCAAGGCGCCTTTGACTTTCTTACGAAGCCCTATGTGCTTGACGTTATGCTAGCGACGATACGACGTGCCTGTGAGCGCACGGCCCTTCTTCGTGAGAACGCGGTCCTCAGAACTACTGTACGAAAGCTTCAAGGCGCTGATGAGATTATCGGAGAGAGTGAAGGCATCCGTGCCGTACGTGAAATGATTTCGCGCGTTGCCGGAGCGAATTCAACTGTCCTGATAACAGGTGAAACTGGGACAGGAAAAGAACTGGTAGCTCGCGCTATTCATCGCAATAGCCCGAGAACGAATCGTCCGTTTATTGCGATCAATTGCGCAGCCGTCACCGAAACACTCTTGGAAAGTGAGTTGTTCGGCCACGAACGGGNNAAGGCACGCTCTTCCTGGATGAGGTTGCAGAAATGTCCCCGGCCGCGCAGGCGAAGCTCTTGAGAGTTCTTGCAAATGGGGAGATCCAGCGCGTTGGCTCGACAACCCTGCGCAAAGTCGATGTCAGAGTACTGGCGGCCACTCACCGCGATCTCCAGGCTCGTGTCCATAGTGGGCAGTTTCGTGAGGACCTTTTCTACCGGTTGGCCGTGGTTCCAATTCAGCTCCCGCCTCTGCGCGAACGAAGAGAGGATATCGAAGATCTTTGCCAAATGCTATGCGCCAGAATCGCGAAAGAGATGAAGGTGCCCAGCAAGCAGGTGAGCCTGGGTGCCGTAGAAAAGCTTAGTAGCTATGCATTCCCAGGCAACATCCGGGAGCTTGCAAACTTGCTAGAACGCGCTCTGATACTCGGCCGAGACCTCGAACTGCAGCCCGAAGACTTTCCTCTTCAATCAGGTGCCGCGCCCTCGAAGCGGTTAGGCACGGAGGTCACAATAGAACAACTCGCGGCGCAACTTCCAGAACAGTTGGACCTTCGGGAGATGCTTGCAAAACTGGAAAGAAGTTTGATTGAGCGAGCAATCGACTCATCAGGAGGTGTGCAGGCGGTTGCCGCAAGACATCTTGGGTTGTCCAGAAGTGACCTTGGATACAAATTAGGACGATACTCCGGGTAGACGCACGCTCATTCCATAAACGTTCTGGTCCCCACTCATCCGTAGGTGCGATTGCAAACGACAGGGAATGGGAAGCGCCAACAGGATCTTCGATTCCAATTCCGGGTTCCATGATGAATTCTGTATTTTATCCTAGGTTGAGTGTTGCTTCCGACAGCTTCACTTCCGTGCGCCGGGTTCAGGCCAAATCTCCTGCGGATTTCTCTTGAGTCCTCGGCAGTGGAAGACTGGGCGATTTGCATCCGGACGCGAGTACGGACCCCGGAGGAATGTCACTAACGTCAAAGATGCACAATTTGCGACGTACAAGTCAGCAGCGAGGCTCAGGAGCCTACCGTTCGTTGGAATTGTTAGCCGCCGAACATGGTCTGTGACAGCTGTTCGTCGGAGTCCTAAAGTCTCAAACCTTCCTCCTTCACTGCTCCCGTAGCAAGACCATCGGGTCAATCGCCAGCGCCTTTTGGGCTGGAATCCACGCAGCCACGAGCCCTAGCGAAAGCATTGTAAAAACCACCCCGCAAAGTACCAGCGGATCCTTCGGTCCCGCCTGGTACACGATGTATGACAACACTTTGGTGGCCAAAATGCCAAGCGCCAGTCCCGTTGCCGAGCCTGCCGACAGCAGCACGAACGTCCGCCCCAGTGCCGCTCGCAGCACTTGCTTTCGTCCCGCCCCTAGCGCCACACGTATGCCCAACTCGCGCAGCCGTTTGCTGACCGTATAGGAGGCCAGTCCGAAGATTCCTGTCGCAGCCAGCATCGCGCCAAGCAACCCCAGCACCCCCAGAGCCACTGTGGCTACCCGTGCCGCGAACAACGCTGAGCCCATTTCCTCGTTCCACGGCCTCACGACAAAAGGCAGACCTCCGTCAAGCCCGCGCATGGAGCGCTCCAGTGCTTTGAATATCTCTCCTGGATCACGCTTTGACCGCACCATCAGCAGGGTGCCGCTCCCCTGCTGCTGGAGGAACGAAAAGAACATCGCCGGCTGCTGATCCTCGGTCAGCGACCGGTATTTCCCGTCTTCGACCACACCCACAACTTCGGCTCGGATTCCGCCATAGAACTTGAAATGCCCGCCAATCGCCTTGTCCACCGATCCAAAAACTCTTTGTGCGAACTGCCGATTGACCAAAGCCACCGTCGGCGCATTTTTGTCGTCATGGAGCGTCAGATCTCTTCCCGCCAGCAGCCTGGTTCCCGCAGCTTCAAGGTAGTCAGGGGAAATGTGGTAGTTCATGGCGTCCGCGGCCGTATTTGTGGGCCTGAAGTCGGTGGTGCCGTCGGTGTAGACATATGAATCGCCGCCGCCGAGGCTCAGCGCCAGGTGGTCCGCATACCCCGCGGCCATCACGCCCGGAATCCCACGTGCCGCTTCCAGCATGCGCTCCTGCATCTGCGGAACACGATTGTCGGTGTAGCCAGCCATATGCAATTCACACTCAACAAGCATCACGTTCTTTGGATCAAATCCGAAATTGCTGTGCATTGATCGCGCGAGGCCTCGCAAGGCAACCAGCGAGGAAGTGACCAACACTGCACAAATGGCAATCTGTACCGCCAGCAGAACATCTCGTATCGTAAATCGCCGCAACCCTGCTACGCCTGCCGCACTTGTCCGCATTATTTGCCACGGATCTGCTCGCATCACCTGCCGTACGGGCACCATTCCGAACAGAAGGCCACTGGCCAGCGCAAGCAACAGCGCAACAACGTATGCGGATGCATCGGGATTCACCGGAATGTTGATGGGAACATCCGGAAACGGTTGCCACGAGCTCACAAAGCGCAGGACAACGATGCCCCCCGCCAACCCTAGCGCGCCGCCTGCAAGGGAAACCACGACGGCCTCGGTCAGCATCTGCCGCACGATGGTCCCGCGCCTTGACCCCAGAGCCAGACGCAGCGCCGTCTCCTTTGCTCGATCTGCTGCCCGCGCCGCAAAAAGGCTTCCGAGGTTCGCGCATGCCGCCAGCAAAATAAGCCCTGCCAGCAGCATTAGCCCTACCATAAACGCGCGAGCCGGTCCGCCCAGCATGTCACCCACCAAGCCTGGACGGGCCAGCGTGAACTTCAGGCCCTCGTCGTCGGTCGGATAGGTTTTGGCCAGCCATGTCGCTAAAGTACTCAGGTCTGCTGTCGCCTGCGCTGAAGTCACACCAGGCTTCAATCGTCCCACCACGAACTCCGAGTGGTTGCCGCGATACTGCAGTGCGTCGTATCCCTGAATGGAGGGCTGCTCTACAAGTGGGATCCACATTGCCGGCGCAAAGAACAGCTCCGTACCCCGAAACGCTGGCGGAGCCACTCCAAGAATCGTGAGCTGGCGCTTGTTGATCTCGACTACCCGTCCCACTACACCGGCATCGTCATGAAAATGGTCATGCCAGTACGCGTAGCTCAGCACCAAATAGGGAGCGCTGTTCATCCCGTGCTCATCGCCAGCGTGAAAGAACCGCCCCAGATAGGGCTGAATTCCTAATGCATCAAAGTAGTTGCTACTCGCCAGCAACGGCCATGCAGTCGATGGGTTCCCGTCGGAATTCACCCCTACCGGACCTAAAATGTTGTAGGTCATCAGACTCTCAAAAGTCCGGTTCCGGTCCCGCAGATCCACATAGTCGGGATACGACTGCGACGGATACTGGAAACGCTGCACCATGTAAAGATTCTGTGCATTCGGCACTTTCACCGGCCGCAGCACCACAGCGTTCAGCACGCTAAACACCACTGCATTCGCCCCAATCCCCAACGCGAGTGTCAGGATAGCCGTCACTGCGAATCCCGGTGACTTCCTCAACTGCCGCAGTGCAAGTCTCAGATCGTTTGTCATCTCGGGTGTCCTTGAAGTCAAATACGACTCTGGCCGGCGTATGGTTCCCATTGACTTGTGACCGATTCACGGTTCGATCCCTGTCCCCTCGTCTCTGCCTTGCTGTCTTGCTCATTCATCAAGAACGACAAGTCTTGATGCTTTAAATGGAACGCTCGCGCGCAACAATTTGAGCTGGAATGAGCGTTGGGATGGCGTTTCAAGTACAACACTAAGACATACCGGTACATTTAGAGCGGCGCGGGTTGGTCGCCCGCACGCATTCATGGTTCAACCGCTTCTGCAAACTGCGCGTTTGCTTTGAGCAGACCGACGCCAAGTACGTCGTCTCCTCTCTCTCGCAGCAGCCGGCGGGGTGTTCATAGACCCAGTTATCGCCAACTGACACATGATTCCTGGACCCCGGTGACCCGAGCGGCATAATGCCAACTCAAGGAAACCTTGTCACATCCCGACATTCGAGGAGCAATCCTGCGGAGAACCTGAAATTGAGGTTTTCCTGCGGTTCTTATTGAAAAGCGTACTCGCGGTCTCCAACGCCCGAAAGACGGAGCTCTCTTTCCTTCCGACTACTACTGGTAAACTACCTCAATCTCGTGGAGACCTGCCGTGAGCTTTCGAATCCTCGTTGCCCTGCTCCTAGCCTGCCTTGAACCCGAAGGTCTTGCGGATGCCAAAAGGGCTCTGGTGCAAATAGCGAGTTCGAGTGGGTTACAGTAATGATCTGGAAGAAATGGGCCGACGATGAGCAAGTTAATTGGCATGAAGGATCTGTTTGCAGGGCGCCATTTCGACAGGGATGTGATCATCCTTTGTGTGCGTTGGTACCTGTGTTACAAACTCAGCTTTCGTGACCTGGTTGAGATGATGGCCGAACGTGGACTGCATTTTTCGCATACAACGATCATGCGCTGGGTGCAACGGTATGCTCCGGAGTTCGAGAAGCGCTGGACGCGCTTTGCGCGTAAAGTTGGCCTGTCCTGGCGTGTCGACGAGACGTATCTGAAAGTGCGTGGACGATGGGTTTACCTATATCGCGCGGTCGACCGGGATGGCAACACCGTCGACTTTCGACTCAGTCCGACAAGAGACGTCGCGGCCGCCAAGGCATTTTTCCGCAAGGCGCTTCGAACCCAAAGGCGGGCACCGGTCAGTATCACCTTGGATGGCTACGCTGCATCACACCGAGCAGTACGCGAGATGCCAAGAGAAGACGAGGCATGGCAGAACATAAAGTTCAGATCGTCAAAATACTTGAACAATCTGATCGAACAGGATCACCGCGGTATTAAATCTAGAACAGGACCGATGCTTGGCTTCAAGAACTTTGATTGCGCAGCTACCACCGTTGCCGGGATCGAACTGCTCCACCGAATTCGCAAAGGACAATTCGACCTGGGGCGTCTCCGTCCCAAGAACCAATCTGTCCCTGCAATTTGGAATGCGGTACTCGCAGCGTAGTCGTCACTCCTCCACTGGCTTTGTTGCGCCCCTCACACATATTTGCACCAGAGCCCCATAGAGAACCCCCAATTTGTTGGTTACTTCCGGTGGTCCAGGCACAACCATCGAGAAGATTGGAATTCCGTCAGCGTCGCTTCCGTGCTGGCGGACGGGGCTCGGCCTTGCGGGTCGCAAACTTATGGGCCATACCGAGCAAGTCTCGCAACATATCTCGCTTGACGCGAGACAAGCGCACCAGCACTACATTGTAGGGGGCGTAGTGGTCTGTCACGTAGTAAACATCAGGGTCCGCGGCGAGAAGTTCGGCGCGATCGTCGAAATCCACCCAAACCCCGAGCGAGCCAGGTTCAGCAGTGCGATTAATGGCCATACAAGCCATGACATTTCCATGAACCTTGAGTGCCGGAGACCCGTACGCTGTGCTCTCATCGACGCCGGGCAAGGCAAGCCCGATTTCCCGCACGGTGTCGAAGGTGATTGTGCTCTTGGCCATCAGTCAGTGAGATTCCTTGGAACTCAAGATCTTCTTTGGGGCGGCACGCACATTATATTCGCTCCCTCTCCCTGGGTCCGCGCATAGAGCGAGCGTGTCACGTACCGCCCGGCTTCGTCCGGTTTTGGGGAGAAGGAACGATCAACGGCGAAGTTAGGTTGTACAACTCCCAGTTGGTCGCCTTCAGTTACTGGCTGAGCAATATCGCCAGGTCGGAAGGGTTCCGTTGCCTCCTGGAATTGGGCTCAACAAGTGCAATGCCCATGTATCAACATTTGACCGCCCAAGTCGCGCCGTATGCCTCTGCACGGCCGCCTCCCCGAACTATTTCTCCGCATAGAACGTGTAGATGGCAGTGTAAGGAATCCGAACGATTTTGTCGGCGTCGCGCGAGCTTTGGCAGCCGGACTCGGGCGCAACTCCACCGTGAGTCTCTGTGCGCCGAATGAACTTTATATTGGCAAGCCTGTCCGTGGCGGTTCCGACCTTGGCTTGTAGTAATAACCAAGGCACGGAATTCACTTCCGGAGCGGGTTTGCTGGCAATCAGCTCTCCCTGAACCTGGCTGCCGTCGGCCAAGCTCCAGGTCGGTCCCGCAAAATGCCTTCCGATCGTCTTCCCGGAAGAATCGAGCAGATTCGCATCCGGAGCCTTCAGGCTCCATTTGAGCCCAGCGTGCGTGTCAGTGCAAACGTAAATCTGGAATCCGTCTCCCTTCGCCTGCAACACATCGCGGGCGCCCACAGGAGGATCGATCGTAGTACCCGTCTGCTGGGCAGTCAGAGCCAGGATCGAAACCAAAGCCGAGATCAGAGAAGCCGCCAGAATCCGCATTGATGGGAGTGTACCAAAACAGCCAAAATCTGCGATGAAATGTGGTTGTACTTGTGCAACAGATATCTCGCGCTGAGTGAGGATTTGGCGATGGTGTCAACGGCGTTCGATTCAACTGCCCCAAGGTTCATCGGAATCAAGTGTATGTGGCAAAGCTGGCTCTTCCTTCGTGTGTACTTGGATAACTGGGCTTCAACTCATGCGAAGCCCAGTTTTCAACATTTGACCAGCGATCACCAGGTCCGTCGCAGGGTGTTCGGCGGTGTCCAGTATTGACCGAATGGACGCCGCCGCTTAGTCGGTTAATCGTTCGGAACCGTGGATGGGACCTCCCAAGTTCTCGATGAAAATGTTGCCAACCTGGCGGCCAATCAAAGGTCCAAGCGGAGCTCAATGTGCCGGTAACAAGCGGCGCGTCCATGGTCGAACACCCCCCGGCGAGTCGCTTCTTGACACACCTAATCATCTAGGGATATGTTTACTCGTACTAAGTTGTCTAGGGGTATGTTTCCATGCCAAAGAATGATCTGCAAGGAACTTTAGATCTCCTGGTTCTGAAAACGCTGGCTCAAATGGTGTCTCTGCACGGTTACGGGATTGTGCTCCACATTCAGAGGGCTTCCGATGAACTGCTGCGCGTGGAAGAGGGATCACTTTACCCAGCTCTGCACCGCATGGAACAGTGCGGGTGGATCGCTTCAGAATGGGCTCAGACAGAGACGAACCGGAAGGCCAAGTACTACAAACTGAGCGTTGCTGGTAGAAAAAGGTTGCAGGAAGAGCAAGAGAACTTTGAGCACTTGGTAAAGGGCGTTCGCGCCATGTTGCGCTACGCGTGAGGTGATCCGATGCCGCGATTTGGGCGAATCAGGAATCTGTTTTTGCGCTCCCAAGTCGATCGTGAGATCGACTGTGAGCTTCGTGCGCACATCGAGATGCGAGTTGAAGACAACCTCGCCGCCGGCATGCCGCCGGAGGAAGCTCGTCGCGATGCCTTGGTTAGATTCGGAAATGCCACGGCTATAAGGGAGCGCGTCACTGCTGCCGATGCTGCGTTGGCGCTGGACAGCGTTGGGCGCGATGTTCGGTATGCGCTCCGCCAGTTGCGCAAATCACCCGGCTTTGCGTTCACGGCGCTCCTGACGCTGGCGTTGGGGATCGGAGCAACGACGGCGCTATTCAGCGTTGTAAACGCTGTGATGCTGAAGCCTCTACCCTTTCCAACTGCCGACCGCCTAGTGCGGATCAAATCTCTGATTGCGGCAAACGGCAACGGCGGTATTGCGTCCTACCTTGACTTCGTTGATTGGCGTGCACGGAATCATGTCGTTGACGAGATGGCTGCCTTCCGGACCGGGGATTTTACCTTGATTGGTCAACATGAGCCGGAACATTTGCTCGGGGCCAGTGTTTCAGCACAATTGTTTTCTCTGCTTGGTGTAACGCCTGCGCTCGGACGCAGTTTCCTCCCCGGCGAAGACAAGCCTTCCGCGGCGGGCGGCACCGATCCGGTTATCTTGAGCTACGGTTTGTGGCAGCGGCAGTTTGCTTCGGACCCATCCGTGTTGGGCCGCGTTCTTCAGCTTGGCGATCAGCGATTCATAGTCGTTGGCGTCATGCCGTCAAGGTTTCAGTTTCCCATACAGGCGGAGCACATCGAGTTGTGGACTACACTCGCCGGGGATGCTCGAGGCGGCGCGAACGCAATTACCGCTCAGCGGGGAGCGCACTATCTCGACGTGGTCGGCCTGCTGAAGCCCGACGTTACGCTCCAACAGGCCCAGGCCGAAATGGTTACCATTGCCAGCGCACTGAACAAGGAGCATCCCGAGAACAAGCCGCGCACAGTGCGTCTGGTGCCGGAGCTTGTGTTCCTCACCGGAGATCTCCGCACGCCATTGCTTGTTCTTTTGGGAGGCGTGGGATGCGTACTTTTGATCGTCTGCGCCAACATAGCGAATCTCTTGTTGACTCGAGCGAGCGGACGACGGAGGGAGATAGCTGTGCGGATCGCTCTTGGCGCCAGCCGCGGGCGAGTCACTTGCCAATTACTGGCGGAAAGCCTGGTATTGGGGCTGCTGGGTGGCGGACTGGGACTCGCATTGGCATCGTTGTCGTTCCGCTTCCTGGTTAGAATCATGCCTGCCGCGATTCCGCGGCTCGATACGATTGGCCTCGACGGGCGGCTTCTCGGCTTCGCCTTTCTGGTTTCGTTGTTGGCTGGAATCTTGTTCGGCCTGGCTCCAGCCTTGCAGGCCTCCAAGGTCAGTCTCACTGATTCCCTGAAAAGAAGCGGGCGGGGCACAGGCGGCGAAGACAGGGGGCGTCTGCGCTCAACGCTGGTTGTAAGCGAAATCGCCTTAGCAGTGGTGCTGCTGCTCGGTGCCGCTCTGTTGTTGCAAAGCTTTTTGCACCTCATCAGAGTCGATCCGGGATTCGACCCGCATCATGTCCTGACTTTCCAGATCGATTCGCCCGCAGGGATGGAGAATGCGCAGTCTCCGNNCTCCGGGGTTCTTTAGGCAAGCTGTGGCACAAATTGCTTCCCTCCCTGGCGTTAGTTCGGCCAGTGCGGCGGCATGCCTACCTCTGACGGGGGAACAGATCCAATCGAGTATCGAAATTGAGGGACATCCCATGGCAATGGGCTCCCGGGCCAGTGCTGATTTCAATGCAGTTCAGCCAGACTTTTTCCAGACAGTGGGCGCGGCCCTGGTCAACGGACGAGATTTCACCGCTCAAGACGACTTGAGATCGGCCCCAGTTGTANNCCGCCATTTCTTCCCGGGCCAGAACCCAATAGGCAAGCATGTGCGCCCCGGCATTGGGAACGGCTATGGCCCTGGCGAACCCCCGATGCGCGAAATCGTGGGTGTGATCGAGGATATGAAACAAGGCGGCCCTTCTTCCGATGCCGCTCCGGAAGTTTATGCGCCTTTGGCCCAGAGTCCATTCGGCACGATTTTTCTTGTGGCGCGAACTGTGAATGATCCGATCAGCATCGTCAAGGCTGCCCGCGAGCAGATCACCTCGCTGGATAAGAACCTGCCCATTTATCACGTTGAGACACTCGATCAGTACTTTGCAGACTCGGTGGAAGGGCCTCGCCTCAGTTCATTTCTGATTGGAGGCTTCGCAGCTCTGGCTGTGCTTCTCGCCTGCCTCGGAGTGTACGGAGTTGTTTCGTTCACAGTCGTCCAACGGACGCACGAAATCGGTATTCGCATGGCGTTGGGCGCCGACGGGGGTAACGTAGTGCGATCAGTTCTCTCCAGAGGAATTGCCCTTGCTCTTACCGGCGTGGCCATTGGGCTGGCGGGATCTTTCGTTCTGGTCCACTACCTTTCCAGCATGCTGTTTGGTGTGAGAGCCACCGATCCAATGACATTTGCATTAACGCCATTTGCACTTCTTTGTGTTGCCGCACTTGCCAGCTACATTCCGGCGCGTCGTGCAGCAAAGGTGAATCCGACGGTGGCGCTGCGAAGCGAATAGAGTTTGAACGGGGGTTGACGATAAGGTAGATTCGCCCCGATCTCACTAGTGTAGCGCGTAGTAAATAGTAACGATTATGATCGTGCTTCGTCGAACAAGCAAACCACCTGCGGGCAATGTTTTTTATGATTTTTGAGGGGCAGCAACGCTCCGCTCGTTCTCGAAAGGAAAGCCCATGCAGCAAACACATCGTTTTTTCGTTGGTAGTCTTGCCACGACGTTTTTGGCCGGGTCTTTAAGCATGACTGCGATCGCTCAAGAGAGAAAAAGCCCCGATCTGGCACAGACGATTTCCAAGGTTCGCGAAAATGTCGCAACCCTGCATAAAAAGCTGCCAGATTTTATCTGCCAGGAGGAGGTCACGGTACGGGAAACCGAAAATGCCAGGACGATCGAGGAAAAGCATTATCTATTGTCCCTGCGAGCGGTGCATAGACCGCATGACGCGGCTAATCTGTTTTCAGAGTCGCGCGATGTCATTTCCGCAACCATCAATGGAAAGGCTGTGAATGAGCATAAATACGATCCTCCCATCCACTGGCTTCGCGGAGGATTTGCGTGGGATCTATTTACCTTCTTCGATGAGCCTACATCCAGTGGTTATGAATTCAAACCGATTAGCACACCTGAAGCCACGGAGAATAATACCTTGGTTCTGGATGTAACCCTCAACAAGAATCTACGGCCGCTTCCGCCAGAGTGTGCGCATATTTCTATGGGACTATCTGGTGCAAGAGTGTCGATCGATCTCAAGGCTTTGCAAGTCCTTCGAATACAAGAGGAGACCATGCACTCGGAACAATTCTCCGGACCATTTTCTCGTCAAAATGGAAGCTTTGCGTGTTCTCCGGTCATCGAGTACGCTCCGGTCAGCATTCATGGCTCCGAATATTGGCTCCCACGATCGAAGAGTGTGGATTTCATCAAGACCAAAGGCCAATTCAGCCACTCTTACATGAGCCAATACTCGGACTACCAAAAATTTGAAACCTCGGTCACCATCACGACAGTCCCAGAGGCGAAATGGTAGGCAAACATCGGCAGCGTGGACAGCCCGGCGTTGCCTCCTGGAATTGACCTCAACAAGTGCAAAGCTCAGTTTTCAACAGTTGACCGCCCATTGTCTGGTTTGGCGGTGGTTTAGCGTAGTGCAAAGTTTCTCTACCTTTACGCGTTGTCACCTGCTCGCTGAAAACTCGCCTCACGCGATCGATTCATTTCGCCGCTGTCGCCGTGTTGAATGCCATCGCTTCTTCAGCACTACGGCACTCGTGGGCAACTCCTTATGGATTGAAGATGTATAAGGGCTAAAGCGAGCGCCTATACCTCATTTCTTGAACCCTGGCAGGTCCACTCGCCTCGCAACGTGGTCTTGAATCCAGTGGCTATCCCACCATTCTTTCGGATCGATTTGCACGCCGTCGAGCTGCATGGCGAAGTGAATGTGATCGCCTCCGGCCATTCCGGTCATTCCGCTTTGACCCATCACCTGGCCCCGCTTCACCAGGTCGCCTTCGTGCACCTCGATATGGCTGAGGTGGCCGTAGATCGTTTGTAGGCCATAACCATGATCGACAACGATGCAATTGCCGTAGATGCCGAGCGGGGCCGCATAGACTACGCGCCCATCGTTGGATGCTTCGACGCCTACGTGCTGGGTGACGGCGAGATCGTATCCGAGGTGGACCTGCTGATCGATCTTCTTCCCCTGATAGATATAGTTCCGAACGTCCGCAAACGATGCCTCTGCCTGTGAATGAGACTGCCGTGCGAACGGCTGCGAGAAGAGGAATCTGTCAGCGGTCTTGAGGCGAAGATCCGAGAGCGTCCTATTATTGGCGCTGCGCATTTCGTTATTGATCCTTACGAAACGCGTGACTGGATCTCCGGAGCCGTTCGGGTCAAGTTCGCCGACAACCTTCTGCAGGAAGACATCGGTAACCTGCAAGTCGTGAACTGTATACTTCGGCTGCTCCTTCTTGGGGAATTGGACCGAGAGCGGGGTAGTGACGTCGTTTCCAGCACCATTTGTAACGAAGACTTGCGGGATGGTGCCGGCGGGCATGTTCCACGCAAAAGCGAAAAGTGAGAACAATCCAGGTTTGCCGCTCGGCATAGGCCAGGATCGAAATTTTTGATCGCCCACACGCACACCCGCCGCAGTCCATCTTCCGGATACGTTGAATAGGGCCAGATCGGCCATGCCAAGGTAGAGGTAGTGCTGTTCTGAATCGACACTCAAGGTTGGAGCTTGTGTCACGACGGTGACGTCGCGCTCCAGACGCGCTCTCCTTTGAAGAAGATCGTTCGAGGTAGCTTCAATGATCAATCTCGCGTTGCCATCTTGCAACTGCGGCGTGCTCCTGACGCCAACCACAAAGCTCCAGGTGCGATCGGCAGCAGGTGAAGGTTGAGCGATTTCCCAAACTTGAAATTGGGCGCCATTCTGCTCAACAAACGCTGTGACTTTACGGACGCCGCGCGGGTCACGTACGTGCACAGTAATTGGTGTGGCTTGTCCAATAAACGCGACCGGAAGAGGCAAATCCAAAACGGGTATTGCCGATCGTACCAACAGGATGGCAATTGGTGTTAAAACGGCAAGCGCGATAACGAAAACAATGGCTTTACGCACAATTCATTGTAGCTCCAGTAGCGAAGCAATGGCCGAAGTGGAGCGGGTTCTCTACCATAAGAAGCGCGACCGTTATTTCATCGAGAATCGCGCCGTATCACCCCTTGCTTGCCGCAATTCGGCCTCAGATTGTGCAATGCCCATTTTTCGCCAACTGACACCTGATTCCTGGACCTCGGTGATCCGAACGGCACGATGCCAACCGCAGAGGAAACCTTGTCACATGCCGACTTCACATTACCAACCTCTGGCATTTATCTGGAACAGCCAAATGCTCGGAGCTGATCTCGATTGTCCCTAAGCCGGTTTTGCTTCGAGTATCCCGACGTTCCGGACCATAAGGTTGTCGCTTCCGATGGGACACACGCGTGTCAGAATGAAGCCCGCTGCCTCAAGAAGCGTTCTCCATTCGCGCTCGCTACGCTCTCTACCCCCAGTAACAGCAAGCATGTTGAGGTCGCTCATCAGGTGGCCTTCCAATTGCGGATCTGGGTGAGAGACGATTGGCGGCAGGATGAATTCAATGACCAGCAGACTGCCGTTCTGCGGAATGACCACGCGGCAGTTCTTGAGAATCGTGATTGCCTCCGCGTCCCGACACCCGTGCAGAACATGTTTGAGCATGTACACATCGGCGCCCGCCGGGACCGACTGCGTCAGATCTGCGGCAATCAGTTCGCATCGGGAGGAAGGATCTTCATCCACGAAGCGAGATTTTGCTGCATCCACGCTGGATTCGAGGTCCACAAGCATGCCTCGCAAATGCGGGTTGAGTCCAAGCACTGCAAGAATGAGAGACCCACCGCCGCCGCCGAGGT
>PLKU01000310.1 GCA_003140705.1 Acidobacteriaceae bacterium | reverse complement strand
CGACGCTGTCATGTAATCAGTTCTCAACAATTGACCACCCAACTGGCGATTGTGAGATCGCACTGTGTTCAGTATTACGGTCGGGAGGTTTCCAACTGCTCGAAGGTCAGGTTCAAGATCGGGTACTGCTTCCAATCTTTGTAGTCGAAGTGCCACCACTCTTCTTCGTAGACGGTAAAGCCTTCCGCCTCCATCGCCCGCCGCAGCAGGTCGCGGTGCCAGCGCTCCCGCGCCGTGCCGCCGGGATAGAACGGATAAGATCGCTCCGACATCTCGTCGTAGCCGCCCGTCATGCGCATCGGCTCACCTGTCCTCAGGTCGTAGAGCGTCAGGTCCACAGCGCACCCGCGATTGTGCCTTGACCCCTGCTCAGGATTGGCGACAAAAATGCGCTTCTCTAGCGGCGTGCCCTCCCAGAACATTTTTGTCACATACCAGGGCCGGTATGAATCGTGAATCAGCAGCCCGTAGCCCAACGCGTGCAGGCGCTGCGATGCCCTCACCACGGCCTCTGCGGCAGGGCGCTGCATGTAGGCGCGCGGTTCAAGGTAGAGTGGCGCGCCCAGAAAGTTCCGGCTCGAGGCATAGCGGATATCGAGCTTGATTGTGGGGTCGAGCTGGTTCAACTGGACCAGGTCGGGCTCGCGAAACGTGCCCTTTTCAACCGGTGGCCGGGCGGCAAGCGCCTCCTCGCGCAGCTTGACCACCGGCTTGAGCGGCGTGATCTGGAAGATCTGCCCGGGTCCGTCGAAAGGCCGCCGCTCGTAAATAAGAGTCCCAACGCGCACGCCGGTCACCGCATGCGCTGCGTCGCGCAAAAACGTTACGGTCTGGGCTCCATGAGGTCCGTTGGCTGGCAGTCCAAACACATCCGCTGAAATGGGGCGCAGGGTCTCCAGATCGAACCACCCGGCCAGGATGCGAAGCTCTCCGCTGTCTTCGAGCACGTAGAAACTCGCGAGGTCCGGGCCGTATTCGCCAATGAGCGCGGCCCACTCGGGCTTGACCTCTGCGGGTACCGCAGCTAGACCGTTCGGGTCGAACTGCCCTCCGAAGAGGTGAGCCTTTTGCCCCGCGACCAGGGATGCTGCCGTGCTCGAAGGTGCGGGTGCCGGTTGCGCCCCCGCTGCTGTATAGAACGGCAAAGTTGCCAGCGCGGCAATTGAGAATCTGCGCAAGCGCGAGAGAGCCATGCGTCCGCCTTCCTGAAGGTCTGCCTGATTCCCTCGAATTCTAACCTGTGAATGTGCTGCAGCGAGGGCCGGTGTCGTAAACATTTCAACTCATGCCATTGATCTCTATCTATAGATCGTCTAGACACAGCCAAGATGCCTAGCACACCATCCCAGGGCCACAATGCTGGGAACGGGTACTTACAAACCGGCATGCCGGAGTCCCCCAGGGCTCAAAACGTAGAAAGCCCAGTTATCAACAATTGACACCAGATGACTTGGATCTCCCCTTTCGCAAGGAAGGTTGCCAACCTTCGAGGGATTCCTTACCACATGCCGACTTTCCAGGATCGATCCCGCCAAAATCCTGTAAGTAGATGTTGTTAATGTGTTTGATATGTCTCTGAGAGGAAATAGTGCAGTGCTCTTTCTCGCAGAGTTTCGTTGCCGAGAGCTGGGCCAAATGCGGGCGAGAATGCCCTTGTACGTAGGTGTCAGGAAGCGCGAGGGCGCTCCTGAGCGGATAAACAGGAGAGGCGGTCTCTTCAAAATTCACGGGCTGAACTGCTAACGCCAAAGTGCGGACAGACCGCGAAGAAATCTGCCTGACGTGCCGGAGAAAGCGTGTTCCACGGCCATCTTTGTGGCCAGCAATTGCACGCCGGTTGAGTAGGTTGGGTAGGGATGGATGGTCGCGGCAAGGTCGGCCAGCTTTAGCTTATTGCGCATGGCGATTGCGATCTCTGTGATGGTTTCTCCCGCTCTTTCGCCCACGATGCTCGCGCCAAGAATGATGCCGTTACTGCGTGCAACGATCTTGATGAGTCCAAGCCGGTCATCCTCGTTTACGGCACGATCCACCTTGTTGATGTCGAATGACTTGATGAGCAGGTCTTTGGCCCTGAATTTTTCACGCGCCACCTTTTCGGTCAGGCCGATCTGAGCAACCTCGGGAGAGGTAAAGGTGATGTGAGGCATCGCCGGCGATGTACCTGCGTTGTTGCCCGGTAACAGCGCATTGCGAACCGCCTGAAAGCCTTGCCATCCGGCAAGGTGTGAGAACTGCTCCCCGCCGATTACGTCACCTGCTGCGTAGATATGCCTGGCTGAAGTCTGAAGAAACTCATTCACTTCGATACCACGCTTTGAATAGCGTACGTTTGCCACTTCCAGCCCAAGCCCTCGAACGAGCGGTGCACGCCCGGTTGCGACGAGGAGAAGATCGCCGGCGGCTTTGCCCGCTTCGGTATGCACGGTGATAGCTTCGCCGTCAGTTCGCGCAAATTCGGCACGCCCAGTAAGGCGCTCTATCCCTTCCTGAGCAAAGATGAGGTTCAGCAGCTCCGATACTTCAAGCTCTTCACGTGGAAGAAGCCGCTCGGCGATAACGGTTACCTTAGAGCCGAGCCTTCGATATGCCTGGGCGAGTTCACAGCCGATGGGGCCACCACCAATGACAAGAAGGTGCTTGGGCAGTCGGTCATTGTCGAAGATCTGCTGATAGGTGGAGTAAGGAACATCAGCAAGGCCCGGAATATTGGGAATTCGTGGCTCGGCGCCGGTGTTGATCAAGACTTTCTTCGCACGAATTCGCTGTTCTCCCACCTCAAGCGTGTGCGGATCGAGAAACCGCGTAGTACCGATCAGAACATCCATGCCCTTCTTGCTTAGCGTCTCTGGCTCGGTGGGCTTATAGATTTGATGGATGGTAGATCGCAAATAATCGCGCACCACTGTCATGTCAATGACCGGCTCGCTTGTTTTGACTCCATACCGGGCCGCGATCCGCGCGTGGTGAGCAACCGTTGCCACTTTGATCAACGACTTGCTCGGCACACATCCGGTCCAGGTGCAGTCTCCACCGATAGGTCCCTTATCCAGCAGCGCAGTTCGCGCACCAAGTTGGACAGCGAAATCGGCGGCAATCAACCCGGAGGCGCCAGCCCCGAGTATCGCAAGGTCGTATTCAGGCGTGCTCATAAGATTCCTCATCCGGTTTAAACGCAAGGTCTGTTGCGTTGTGAAGCAGGAGCAAAGCGCAAACGGCCAGCGCAACAGTGCCAAGCAGAAGCCCATCGACAGAGAGCAACTTACCCAGCGCTCCAGCCATGAGCGAGCCGACGATGGCGCCCACGCTGAGCAAGACAGAGTAAATGCCCATGGCCGCTCCCTTTCCCGTGCCAGAGCCAAGAGACTGCGCGAGCCATGCCAGGGCAGCCGGAGTAAAGCCGCTCTCCACCATGATCAGCAAAGCCGTTGCCGCCGTGATGGACCAGCGAACCGGTGCCGCAATGTGGGCTGAATGATTGATCGCGAATAGCCCCAGGCAGACGAATGGCATGACCGATAAGGAGAGCCGCATCGCGGCGCGGATGGGCATCCGCGGAAGCGCAAAACTCCAGCCGAACACACCTGTTCCAAAAACAATTGCGTACCCGAGTAGAAGCCAGCCTACATGGGTTGGGTCTGTTGTGAAGATTCCATCCAGATACTGCGAGCTGCTTGGCTTCTTTGTGAGCAGGAATGGGAGCGTAGGACCAAGCCAAAGCCCCACAACAGCATTCACACAGAGCCAAACCGGAGCCAGGGATCGGACCGAAGAGTCCTTCATGGCACGCAGCAGGCCCTGCCATGCGGCGTGGGAGCCATGCGATCGGCTGCCCTTTGCGCCAAAAAAGAGCAGCGCGGCAGAGACTAGGTACGCAAGTGCCACAAGGCTGAAAGCACGCGCACCAAACGCCTTCCAGAACTGGCTCCCCATCAGTCCGCCAAGGGCAAGTCCTGCCAGCAGCGAGAGTTCAAAGAAGCTCATCACCCGTGCCCGCAACGCAGAATCATGGGTGGTCGAATCGGCAAGATATGCCAACAGAGGAGGAGTGACGGCCGCGACGCCGATCCCTTCCAAAGCCCTGCTCAGAAAGAACACTTCGACATGGGAGCTGAGGGCGAAGAGCTGAACGGCAAGTGCGCCGACCAGCGCTCCGCTCACCATTAACCAGCGAGGTGAGACCGCATCGGAGGCTATTCCCATGGGAATGGAGGCGATCAACTCGGCACCGAAAGAAACCGCCCCTAGTAATCCAAGAAGGCCGGCGTCCACGGGAAAGCCGTGTCCGCTTAGGTTGGCCAGGTAGATTCCGATGAGCACGCCGCTGGCGCTACTGGCGATGCGAAGAAGCGCGTGGGCCAGAATTGTGATTGCCAAGCCGTGACGTCCGTTGGAATTCATCGTGGCCTTATCCCTGCGGCTCGGCTCGAAATGAGCGCTTTGGCCAGTTAGTGTGACTCAGAGTTTGCAAGCATCGAATCGACAAAGCTGTGCAGCCGGTCCCCAAATCCATCGGGGACCTCGAAGACCTGCTCATCTCCGGTGATGATAAGCATCTTTCGGGTACTGTCGTAGACCGCATTGCAGCGCCGGCAACCGCGCAGATGCCGCTCGATCTTCTGACGCATATCCGCAGAGGTGTCGCCATCCATGTACTCGGAAAGTTGAGCGATTATCGTCTTGCAGCGAACCATGGATTCATTCCTTTCCAGCGCTCCCAGACAGAACGCTCAGGCTTGGCGAATATGGGTGAGAGGGACTCTCGGAGCATGATTCGTGCTCGATGCAGTCGTGTTTTGACGACAGACTCGTTCCTGCCGAGAACTTCCATCGTCTCGGCGAGGTTGAGTTGTTGCACGTCCCGCAGCATGAACACTTCCCGGTAAATTTCAGGTAGTTCCCCGATTGCCCTGGTCACCGCTTCACGAACCTCGCGCTTCTCCATGACCTCACTTGGCAGATCACGCCAGTCGGCATACTGCTTTGGATATGTGGCGATTTCGCCGCTACCGTCTGGGGCTCCCTCGTCGATGGACTCGTATAGATTCTGGCGGCGCCTTTTCCAAATCATCTTCGCCTCGTTTTGAACAATCCGAAGGCCCCACTGCTTGAATTTATCCCTCTCAGTCAACTGCGAGAGATGCGTAAATATCCCAATCATTGCCTGTTGCACTGCCTCCTCCGCGTTTTCCTGGTTGCGAAGAATCGAGAAGGCTTGCCGGTAATACATGCGCTCATATGGGCGTATTAGATCGTGAAAGATCTCACGCTGGCCTGCCAGGAATCTCTGGATCAGGTCGGTCTCGGCTTCGGTCTCGATTGCCTTTTGCACTTGCACGCCCAAACACTTCGGGAATCAACCAATGATAACGATTCGCGGGAGTCCAAAACGTTACAACGCGCACGGAAAGTCGCCACATTCTCCTCCATTGGGAGTCTTGTAACGTTTCTCCGCCCCGGAAATCGTTCAAGTGCAGGAGGAATCGAATGAATGGCATGTCGGGGAAATTGATTTTGGGCGGTGTAGCAGGTACAGCCGCGATGACCATGACGATGATGTTGATCGCACCGATGATGGGTTTACACATGGACATTGCGGCCAGCTTGGCAGGGATGGTTCACGCTCCGTGGATGGTTGGAATGGTCGTACATCTGATCATGGGAATCCTTATCTTTCCGCTGGTATATGGCATTCTCTTGCGTCGCTATCTTCCAGGCTCGGCGCTTGTGCACGGGCTGATCTGGGGTTCCGTTCTTTGGATGATGATGGAAGTTGCCGTCATGCCGATGCTTGGCGTGGGCTTATTCGGGATCAACGGCCCTGGAATGATGGGTGCGGCTGCCGCCTTGAGGCGCACCTGGTCTACGGAGGGCTACTGGGCGTGATCGCTGCGGGAGAGGCAACCCCGGCGCTGCCCAAGATGGCAAGCGTTTAGCCATCACCTCGTGGCCTTCATTCAGCAAACCGCCCCGTTCAACTGGACACTCGATCCGGACTGCCCGATACTGGTTGCTTGAGAAGAATGATTGGACGCGAGTTGCTGGGATTGAATCAAGCGATTCCAGTTGTGCAATAAATCTGAGGGGACAAGGATGCCTTTGAAATCCGCAATCGAAGTGAATGGCGCATCAGCGTCCCCGCGATCCGTGAAGAAGGACGCAGACTACGTCTTTTATGAACTCACCCGCAGCATCTGTCCGCAGTGCCGGAAAGTAATCGACGCAAAGATTCTACTGCGCGACAACAAAGTCTACATGGCCAAGCGCTGCCCCGACTGTGGCCCCTTTGAAGCGCTCGTCTACGGGGATGCGCAAGCCTATACGAACTTCAGTAAGTTCAACAAGCCGGGCACGATTCCGCTTGCCTACGGTACGCAGATCAAAGACGGCTGCCCCCATGACTGCGGCTTGTGTCCGGACCACCAGCAGCACGCCTGCCTGGGCATTATTGAAGTCAACAGCGCCTGCAACATGAACTGTCCTCTCTGCTTTGCCGACGCACGGCCGGGCTTCAGCTTGACTCTGGAAGAAGTGGAGGCGATGCTGGATGACTTTGTCCGGACCGAGGGGAACCCGGAGGTTGTGCAGTTCTCCGGCGGCGAACNNAAGCGCATCGCACACGATGACCGCTTCCTCGAACAACTTGCCGAGGTCCGCCCTTCGATTTACTTCCAGTTTGACGGCTTTGAGAGCGAGAGCTATCGCATCATTCGCGGCGAGCCGGACATTCTTGAGGAGAAGTTGCTTGCTTTGGATCGGCTGGCATCTATCGGCCTCAATGTCACGCTCGTTCCCGCCATTGAGCGCGGAGTGAATGACCACGAAGTAGGCAGGATCATCGATCTTGCCATCAAGCACTCGGCGATTCGCGGCATCAACTTTCAGCCGGCATTCCACGCCGGTCGTCACATGCACCACGACCCAATGCAACGCATGACGATTCCGGATATCGTCCGGCTCATCGAGGAGCAGACAGCGGGCAAGTTCGTGGCCAGCGACTTCATCCCCGTTCCGTGCTGCTTTCCTTCGTGCAACTCCGTCACCTACGCATTCATTGATGGCGAAAATGTGACACCGCTCTCGCGGATCGTCAACGTCTACGATTATCTCGACTACATCACCAACCGCGTCATGCCCGATTTCAGCCTGGAGATCAAAAAAGCGCTGGAAGGGCTGTGGTCGTCCTCGTCGCTCGCAGGTTCGCAGAAATCGGCGGAACAGTTTGCCATCTCCTGCCAGGCCTGCGGACTGCCAGAAAGCCTTACCATCGGTGATATCGCGAAGAACATGGTCATGATTATGTTGCAGGACTTCATGGATCCCTGGACCTTCAACCAGAAGAACCTGATGAAGTGCTGCAAGGAATTCCTCCTGCCCGGTGGCAAGCAGATTCCGTTCTGCTCCTACAACTCAGTCGGCTATCGCGAACAGGCGCGTGCTCAATTGGATGCGATGGAGCCAAAGCGCAAAGAGGCCAGACGTATGGGAACACCCTATCGCCCAGAACCGATTGTCTTTGACTTTCACGCAGGCTCCGAGCGTATGGAAGTCGGGTCGCTGCTGCAGATCGATGAAGTCAAGTCACACTAAAGGATGTCCATGGAAGAGCAAAGCGTCAAGCAGTGTTGCGCCACGTTCTACGGCAGTGACTTTGCGCGGATGCTGTTGGGAGACAGCTTTCATCCCGGCGGGACCAGGCTCACCAGGCGGCTTGGTGAGCTGCTTGACCTCAGTCCTGAATCGCATGTGCTCGATGTCGCCTCAGGCCGCGGAACCAGCGCGTTCCACCTCGCGGAGTCCTTCGGCTGCAAGGTCATCGGCCTGGATCTGAGTGAAGAGAATGTGGGCCAGGCCACGGCCGAAGCAGTGGAGCTGGGACTAGCCAAGCAGGTCAGCTTCCAACTTGGCGATGCAGAACGGCTACCGTTTGGTGACGGGAATTTTGATGCAATCCTCTGCGAGTGCGCCTTTTGCACCTTCCCCAGCAAGCCGGTCGCTGCAGGTGAGTTTTATCGCGTGCTCAAACCCGGTGGACAACTGGGGCTGAGCGATCTGACGCGAAGCGAGGCTGAAATTCCAGGCCTTGAAGGTCTGTTGTCGTGGATTGCCTGCATCGGGGATGCGTTGCCGACAGAACGGTATGTTGCGACTCTGAAGGATGCTGGCTTTCACGTCTCGCGCACCGAAGATCATAGCGATGCATTGNNAAGCTTCTTGGAGCAGAGATCATGGCTGGGCTCAAAAAGATTGATCTTCCTGGCGTAGACTTCGCCACCGGAAGGCAGTTTGCCCAAGCAGCCCTCCAAGCGATAAGCAGCGGTACTCTTGGATACATTGTGATCGCAGCGCTAAAGCCGTAATACGGAATTCTATTGCCAACGGCCACTTTGTAAGCCTCGCTAGCTAGGTGGGTTCAATCGTTGGCTCTGGTGCAAATAGCGAGT
>PLKU01000160.1 GCA_003140705.1 Acidobacteriaceae bacterium | reverse complement strand
TTCAACAACTGGAGCCCGTGGCTGGTCGACCGTGCAGACAAAGTCTGGATTGGCCTGGAGTACTACTGCAACGAAGACGAGCCGTTGTGGAAGCTTTCCGATGAGGAGATGACCAGGTTTGCCGTCGAAGAGGTGGCGAGGATCGGCATTCTCAAAGCGGAGGATGTTGAAGACTCCCATGTCGTCCACGTGCCGAAGACGTACCCTGCGTACTTTGGCAGTTACGATCGCTTCGACGTGATCCGCAANNAGTACAACAACCAGGATCATTCAATGCTGACCGCGATGACCGCGGTGGAGAATATCGTGAACGACGTCACTACGAAAGACAACATCTGGGCAATCAATACCGAGATGGAGTATCACGAAGAAAAAAGCGGGAAATAGATTCGACGTTGACCGTACCGCGGCAGGGCGATTCATGGGCGTGGTGGGACGATGTAGAAGAGAATGGCGAAGTAGTGGGCCAGACTTCCGGCAAGAACAAACAGATGCCAGACGGCATGAAAGTAGCGCAGGCGGTCGAGCGCAAAAAAGATGATGCCGAACGTGTAGGCCAATCCGCCGGCGGCGAGCCAGAGGATTCCGTGCCAGCCGATGGAATGAAACAGCGGCCGGATTGCAAAGACAACGAACCAACCTTGAAACAGGTAAACGAGCGCCGACGCCACGGCGAACTTTTCTACTGCGAAGCTCTTGAAGATAACGCCGGCAATGGCGAGTGACCAGACAACGGTTAGCATCGTCCATCCCACAGGACCTCGAAGCGAGACCAGAGTGAAGGGTGTGTAGGTTCCCGCGATGAGCAGGTAGATTGCGGAATGGTCGAGGACCTGGAAGACGTGGCGCGCCCTCGTCCGCACCAGCGAGTGGTAGAGCGTGGAGCAGACGTAAACGAGCACAAGCGTGATGGCGAAGACGATGCAGCCGAGGACTACCCAGGCGTTTCCTCGCGTTGATGCAGCGATGAGGTATACAGAGCCCACAACCGCGAAGACGGCTCCGATGCCGTGCGTAATGGTATTGGCCAGAATGTCGCCTAGCTTGTAGTGTTCGGGCACAAGCCGATGATAGTCCGCAACGGGAGGGAAGGGCTGTGACCTCGGCGTTGGAATGCAGCCTGCGCCGGCCTTTTGTGGGAAGCAGTGCCGGTGGTATATTTCCGAGACTGGGTTGAGCGCGGTGCACGCGCATCGAACCGGGAGCCAGAAAATTCCAACCTCGCATGCCGGCTTCAGGCATGAAGATCAGCACGATAGGAAGGAGTCCGCATGTGTCGTTTTGAGAGCTTCGTACATTCGATCGTCTTGCTCAGCTTGATGGGCAGCATGGGAATGGCGGTGGCGCAAGCACCTGCTGCACAGACGGCGCCGCCTGCAGCCACACGGCCGCCTCGCCCGACGCCGC
The DNA here is from genome assembly GCA_003140705.1 of Acidobacteriaceae bacterium. Classification (GTDB taxonomy): domain Bacteria; phylum Acidobacteriota; class Terriglobia; order Terriglobales; family Acidobacteriaceae; genus Telmatobacter. The sequence continues at coordinate 2,580 of PLKU01000160.1, read as the reverse complement.
CGACGCGCGATCCCGCCACGGCGGGGTATGTGACAGCGAAGGAGTTGCCTGATGGCGCCAATGCTCCGGTCAATGGGGATGGGAACTTCATCCTTGGGCCGACGCACAACCCGGCGCCGGAGACGACTGTGCAGGAGGGTGTGCCGCAGGGAACAGTGGTTGAGTTCACCATGAATTCGACCGACAGCAAGATCTATCCGGGCATCGCACGAGATGCAAATACCTTTGGCACTCCGGACCCGAGCGATCCAACCATACTGGTTGTGACAACGAGCCATCCCGCGACCTATACGCGTCACGTTGCGGTTTACGTGCCTAAACAATATGTTCCCGGAACGCCGGCGCCCTTTATTGTGGGGGCGGACGGGCCTGACAGGATGTTGTTCACGACACTGGACAATTTGATTGCAGANNCGGAGTTCGTCGAGAAAGAAGTTTTGCCTCTCGTGGAAAAGCAATACAACGTGAAACTGACCAAGGATCCCGAGGGCCGGGCGACGATGGGCGGCAGTTCCGGCGGCTCGTGCGCATTGATCATGGCGTGGTATCACCCGGAGTGGTATCACCGCGTGCTGACTTACTCTGGAACGTACGTGAACCAGCAGTGGCCGCATCACGCGGAGACTTCACACGGGGCATGGGAGTTTCATGAACACCTGATTCCGAACAGCCCGGTCAAGCCGTTGCGCCTTTGGATGGAAGTCGGCGACAAAGATCTTTTCAATCCAAATTCGATGAACGATCATATGCACGATTGGGTGGTTGCCAATGAAGAGATGGCAAAGGTGCTGGCGGCGAAGGGATACCGCTACCAATACGTCTTTGCGCGAAATGCGTTGCACGTGGATCACTCCACCAAGCTGCAGACCTTGCCAGAGGCTCTGGAGTATCTGTGGCAGGGCTATCCTATCGGAAACGAAAAGAAGTGACTGCAGAGGTTAAACTGCTGCCGACCAGCGACGTTCCATTGAAGAGGAAAACGCAATGAGTGTCTCCCAGCAAGCGGCTTACGCTTACTCGCTCTATAAGAATGTCAAGAAGATCCGGAAGTACGGGAAACTGGTAACGGAGGCTGTTGACGAGGACACGCGGGCTAGCGCGCTGCTGACGCTGGGTATTGATGGAATGATGGCGATTGCAAGAAAGGCGTTGGGCACATCGCTGACCAAGCACCCGTACTTCGCGTTCCACAAAGTTCATCTTGAGGCGCTGGTGCAGGCGCTGAACGCATCGAGCAATTTTGATGGGGCGCAGGCAGCCTTGGGCCGCGCGATCGGGTCCGCCGATGCCGCGGAGGCACTGGCGCAGGCACTGCAGGACTATCGAGTTCGCCGGAAGGCACTGAATGTGGCGTACAAGTTCCAAATCGCGGGAGCGCTGCTGGTGTTGCATGATCGCGGCGGAGACCAGATGATCAGAGAGAGCGGCCAAACGCATGCGGGGATGCAAGCGACGACAGATCAGAACATTTATGAGTGGCGTGCCTTGTGGAGCGAACTTTATCTCGAGAGCGTTCAACTGATGGCGATGGCGCAGGTGGAGTTGCGAGCCACGGAAGCGGCGATGAAGAACTTCGACGCAAAAATGAAGGCGCTTTCCACGGGTGGAAACATCGGAGGGTTGTTTGCAGCGCAAGTGAAAGAGAACCGCGAGTGGCAATGGTACGACCGAGCGACCAAGCCAGGGTCAGGCAGCGAGAAGGCTGTCCTGGACCCGGTGGGCTTTGCGCAGAAGCAGGTGGATGCCATTCTGGATTTGTCAGACAATCTGGCCGATGAGTGCGAGTGGGCGTTGAGCGATAATGCTTACCGGCCTGAGGTGATGCAACACCACATGGGGGGTTTCTAGAACTTTCTTACCAGACTGGGAGATCGGGGAATGCCCTGACCCGGCGTGGAAACAGAGGGCCGATCAACCTGCAGCATACGGAGACTAGACGGAATCGTGGGGCAGGGAAGTCGGATTAGAGCGCAGCGTTGATAACACGTGACTTACAGATTTTAAGGCACTCACGAAGCGCATAAAACGCAAGAACCGGACTTCCACGCACGGAATCCATTTATGGAGTTTTTGACGTTAACAGAGACAAAGGCGCATCTTATTTACGCAAGGCCATTCCGAACGCCGTGGACACGATGGACCGACGGAGGTGAATCGATGGCAACCTCAAAGAAGTGTGGCAACCCTGCCTGTAGCTGCATACCATCCGACAAGGAGAAGTTTTGCAGTCCACATTGCGAGGCGATGAAGTCATCCATAGAATTCTTGTGCGGATGCGGCCACTCCCATTGCACAGGAACGGCTTCAAGCGTAGAGCCTCGCGGAGAGTCTACGGAGGGTAGCGCCGCGGGGCAATCCTAAGCTACCGGTTCCGCGGTAGAGCGTGAGTAGAATCGCTGGTCAGAGTCCACTGGCCATCCAGTTGAGGCGGAGCTTGTCTTTATTTCGCCCTTCGACGTGCCACCGCACCGCCACGAACAATACTCTCAGGATGAATTACGTGTATGGGCAGTAAAACGGTTGACTCATAAGTGTGTCAACCGTTTTATTGACGATAGATTGGTGGAGGCGGCGGGAGTC
>PLKU01000311.1 GCA_003140705.1 Acidobacteriaceae bacterium | reverse complement strand
GCCGGAACCAACGGCAAGGGCTCCACTGCCGCGACGCTTGCCTCAATCCTGAGAGTCTCTGGAGTCCGCACGGGACTTTACACCTCGCCGCATCTGGCTCGCGCCAATGAGCGCATTCGTCTTGACCGCGCCGAGATCACAGACGATGACTTTGCCGCGCTCTACTTTCGCGTTCACGATGCAGCGCAGCAACTGGTGCTTGACGGCCAGCTTCCCCAGCTCCCCAGCTACTTTGAAGTCCTCACGGCACAAGCTCTGCTGTATTTCGCGGACAAGCGCGTGGACATCGCGGTGCTTGAGGTGGGCATGGGAGGACGGCTGGACGCGACCAACATTGTTAATCCGCTGCTCTGCGTCATCACCGACATCTCGCTCGACCACACGGAGTGGCTCGGTTCAACCATCGCCGCCATCACGCGCGAAAAGGCCGGCATTCTGAGACCGCGCGGAATCATGATTACTCTCCCGCAGCACCCCGAGGCCAACCAGGTTCTTGGCGAAGTGGCGTCTGGGCTGCGCGTGCGTGGCGTCAATGCCGCATCTTATCTGCCCCCCGTCGAAGTAAGCCCGGATGGCGCGTATTGCATTCAGGCTCTCAACGGAATCATTCGCGTTGATTCGCCTCTCTCTGGAGCACATCAACAGCGCAACGTGGCGCTCGCCATCGCCGCTGCGGTTGAGTTGGCTACGAACCACGGTTCCGCAGTCACGCCGCATGCTATCGCAGAAGGAATTCGCAAGACCCTCTGGCCGGCACGACTCGAGCGGATCGACAAAGGCGGAGTCACATGGATCTTGGATGTCGCGCACAATCCCGCCGGTGCGTGGGCTCTGCGTGCAGGGCTTCGAAGCATCTTGTCAGACGAGCGTTCGCACACGTTGATCTTTAGTTGTCTGCGTGACAAGCCAGTTGCTGAGATGGCGCAAATTCTCTTTCCGCTCTTTGACCAGGTCATCATCCCGCCGATCCACACTTCGCGCGCCGCCGCACTCGCCGACTTGTTGGCTGCCGCGGAAACCACGGGAACCCATGCCGTTGCTGCCGATTCAGTTCAACAGGCCTTGCAACTCGCCAGGCAGAGCGCGGATGGTGGTGTTGTCGTCGTGTCGGGTTCCGTCTATCTGGTGGGAGAAGCGCGCACGCTGCTGCTCGACGAGAAGGGGTTGCAATCGTGACCCCACGTCCGAATCCTCTGCCGCGTTATTACCGATGGCGCACCAATCTGCTCCACATTCCAGTGATGGCGGCTTCCACCATTGTTTGCGGGTGCATTTCCATGTTGGTGTCTTTCTTCGATAAGACTGGCCGCGCCCAGCAGCACATTGCCCACTTCTGGGCGCGATCTCTGGTGGTCCTCTCCGGCTGTTCATTCACGATCCGCGGGAAAGAGAAACTGGGCAAAGTTCCGGTTGCCGTCTACGCGTCGAACCACACCTCTTACATGGATACGCCAGTGATTTTTGCCGCACTCCCTTTCCAATTTCGCATTCTGGCGAAAAAGGAATTGTGGCCTATCGCATTCATAGGATGGTACTTACGTCGATCAGGACAGATTCCGATCAATACCGCCAACCCCCGAGCAACGCTATCCAGCCTCGGCGCGGGAGTGAAGGCTTTGCGGTCGGGAATGCCGCTGTTCGTCTTTCCTGAGGGTCGGCGAACCCCTAACGGTGAGTTGACGGACTTCCTTTCCGGCGCGGCCTACCTTGCCATCCGCGCACAGGTGCCGCTTGTTCCGCTCGCGCTCGACGGCGTCTATGACCTGTTGCCGATTCACACACGCCACTTTTACTCAGGCAAGTTGACCTTGTCTGTCGGCGAGCCGATTGAGACAACAGGAATGACCCCTCGCCAGACGGATGAGTTGACGGCGCAGCTGCGCGACGCCATTCAGAGTCTCAAGCTTTCAAGCAGCGCAAATACACAGGCCACTGTTGAGCATGCAGAAGCGCGCGCTTGAGTCTCTCCCGTTGCTGAAATAGGTATCCAGTGGACCGCATATCTCATTACACTGTAGCTTCGATGCCCGTTAAAATTGCCATCCCCGAGCCCACCAGTGGCGATCCCGAATACAACGGGAAATCGCTGCCGCCCTATCTCGCTGCTCTTGAAGCCGCGGGGGCAACTCCGGTAGTTGTGTCCCTGCACGACACCCCGGATCGTGTTGCGAAGCTGCTATCTGGAGTTCAGGGGATTTTACTGCCAGGCAGCCGCTACGATGTTGATCCACGAAGATTTGGCGAAGATCCGATCCCTGAGTGTGGCGAAGCAGATCCAGGTCGAACCGCGGTGGATGAACTCCTGCTCCAGGATGCCTTCAACCTCCACAAGCCGATCCTGGGCATCTGTCATGGCACCCAGGGATTGAACGTCTGGTGCAGCGGCTCGCTCGTTCAAGATCTGAAGACGCCTGTCAATCACAGCCCCGGCCGCCAAGTGGCGGAAGCGCATCCAGTCAGGATCGCGGAGGGATCGAGACTGGATGCGCTGTTGACTCCTGAAGAGCTGGCAGACATCAAGGTGAATTCGAGCCATCACCAGGCAATCCGCTCGCCGGGCGACAATCTGCTTGTCACCGCGGTTTCTCCTGGTGACGGTGTGATTGAGGCTGTTGAATTGAAGTCGGCCGACCACTTTGTCCTGGCTGTCCAATGGCATCCGGAACGGACCTACACCGAGAGCGCATTCTCCCGCGCCATCTTCGCAGCCTTTGTGGCTGAAGCCGAGGGATGGAAGCCCCGGCAGATTGAAGATTCTGTGGGAGAGGACCAGCATG
>PLKU01000333.1 GCA_003140705.1 Acidobacteriaceae bacterium | reverse complement strand
CGACCAGCGTCAATGTTCCCCCACCGTCCGGCCCGCTTACCTCAACAGGACAGCAGGGGCAGTGCAGCTTCAATTACTTCTCCCATGCGATTGGCACAGGTTTGCGCTACCATACTCCGGCAGGCCCCATCCGCCTCGACTTCAGCTATAACCTGAATACCTCGATCTATCCGGTGATTTACAACTACTCAAATCCAAGCGCCCCGACGACTGTGGGCGAAGCCAACCACTTCAACTTCTTTTTCAGCCTGGGACAAACGTTCTGATGACCGGCGAGCCTTCAATTCGAAGCAAGACGCTGCCTGTTCCATGCTGGAAGGTAAGCTCCCTTACCTTCCTTGCTGCGGGCCTGGTGCTGGCCGGACCAATCATTGCTTTTGCGCAGACACCTGAGCCCTCGTCACCGGTCGTGCTCGACCGCGTGGTCGCGGTCGTCAACAACCACGCCATTTTGGCCAGCGATATCGACGACGAAATTCGGCTCTCGGTTCTTGACCCCGCCATAGTTGGCCAGCCTGTTCTCTCCCGTCAGCGTGCCCTTCAACAGTTGATTGGCCGCACTCTCATTCAGCAGCAGATTCGCGAAGAGGACCTGGAAACCACAGACCCGTCCCAGGCTGAAGTCGACGCCCGTCTGATGGAACTCCGCAAAGAACTCCCTGCCTGCGTCCACCAGTTCTGCATTGCGGATGCTGGATGGAGTGCTTTCCTTGCAGCTCACGGACTCACGCTTGAACGAGTGCAGTCCTACATGCGCTTCCGCGTCGAGATCCTGCGCTTCATTGAAGAGCGCTTCCGCCAGGGGATTCAAATCTCCACGCAGGATATCGCGGCTTATTACCACGACACGCTGCTGCCCCAGTACGCCAAGGGCGAAACGATTCCCCCACCGGATAAAGTGGCGCCGCGCATTCAGGAGATTCTCCTCCAGCAAAAGGTAAACGTTCTGTTCGACGGCTGGCTTGAGAACCTGCGCAAACAAGGGGAGATTGAGGTGCTCGACCCGACCCTCGAATTCCCTGCATCTCAGATTAGTCCCCAGGCCAGTTCACAAGCCGGCTTTGAAAGCGAATCTGGCGATTCAACTACCAATCCTTCAGGCGCCAGAGGAAGCAAATGACAGAGCCAGAGATTTCGCTTCCCGATCCCGACGAACCCATTCAGACTCCCAAGCGGAGGCGCTTGCGCCGTTTTTTCCTGCGCCATGTCCCTCTCACCCTCGCCGGTGGGGCAGTTCTCATCGTGATTGCCACGGTCGGCTTTTACTTCTGGGCCAGTTCATCCCAGGCCGAAGCGCTCGTCCGCAAGAGGCTGATAGCACTGATTGAGCAATCAACCGGCGGGCGCGCTGAAATCGCAACCTTCCACTGGCGTTTGCTCGATCTTCAAGCCGAGGCTGGTGGTTTGGTCGTTCATGGTCTTGAGGCCCCGGAAGAAGCGCCCTACGCCCAAGTGGAGAGCCTGCGCGTCCACGTAAGCATCCTCGGCCTGTTGAGCCCGCGCATTCTCTTGCGCGACGTTACGATTGTCCGTCCCGCCTTCCATTTCATCGTCTTTGACGACGGCTTGACCAACCAGCCTCAACCCCTGACGCCCCAGAAGACCGGCAAATCGGCGGTCGACACATTTTTTGATATGCAGGCAGGCCACATCTCCGTCCAGCAGGGAGTCCTCCACTACGAAAACCGCGCTGCCGTCTTCGATGTCCAGGACCGCTTTATTCCCATCGACTTCGAGGCCAGCGATGTCTCCCTCATCAGCACCTACTTTCCCACTGACTCCGGACATCCTGAAACCTACCGCATTGAGGCTGGAGCCGCTGACCTGAACCTTTCGCGAGGCAAGGACAAGCCGATGACGGGATCCATACAGGCATCGCTTGACCTCACACGCAATGCAGCCAACCTTCGCTTTTTGCGAATCACATCAAAGGCTCCCGTATCTGACAAATCATTCCTCCGTTTATTTCAGGTCCGGCCGGCAAAGAACCGCACCGTTGAGATCACCGGCAAACTTGAAGACTTTAACCATCCTCATTGGCAAGCGAAGGCTGTGGGCGATATGGATATGCGCTTGCTTGATCCCATCTTCGGCTTCCCGTTGACTCCTGCCGGTGTTGCCCATGTCGATCTGGATGGCGCTGGGCAAGGTGGGGAGTTTCGCGCCGATGGCAGCATTCATGTGGAGGATGGCGCATACGTTGGAACCGGCGTCTACGCCACCGGCATCCGGGTGGATTCGCATGTCCATGCCGACGCAAAGCATTTACTGCTCACTTCGATCGTCGCCCACCTTCACCAGGGCGGCCAATTGGAGGGACAGATCTCGTTGACACCATGGTTGCCTGAACCTCCCGGCGCCGCGGCACTTCAATCATCCGACTATAAGCGCCAACTCAAGCCTCCCACCCCGATTCCAGGCGTCCCATTTCGCCCTCCGCCGGACGTCGTTCCTTTCAACGGCAATGTCACCGCGCAATTCAAGGACGTGTCGCTCGATACTCTGCTCGATATCGTGGGCCAGGGGCCCTTTCAACGCCTTGGAATCAATACCCGCATCAACGGCCCCGCAACGGCTAAATGGTCCAACGGCGACACCCAGACTGTCGTCGTCGGCGCAACGTTTTCTCTAACCCCTTCAGGACAACCCTCGCCCAATGAAGTGCCCGCAACCGGCGCGATTGATGCAACCTACACCCAGCGCGACGGCGGCGTCGATCTGCGCAGATTTGAGGTGCTCACACCCGCCAGCCAACTTGAGGTTCACGGACATCTGGGTGCTTTTCCGCTCAGTATTCCATCCGCCCTCGCCGTCGAATTCCACTCGCAGAATCTCGACGAGTTCGACACCGTGCTTCGCGACCTTGGACTGAATGGCAGCGTCAAGGCCGGTGGATCACGCGGCAAGTTGACGCCGCCACCGAGCCGAGCGGGTACGGCGGCCTTGCCTGGTGTCCTTGCCGGTCAGGCCCAATTCCGCGGAACCTGGACTGGCTCCCTCGTCGATCCGCATCTTGCAGGAACCGCAAACGCGACGCAACTGGCCCTCGATCTTCCAGTCATGGCCGCAGACAACCCAGCGCAAACTCCCGCAACCCGGCTGGTTCGATTTGATTCGATCGAAGCCACGGGTAGCTATTCGGCCGCGCGCATCGATATCTCCCGCGGCCTCCTGCGCCGAGGCAAGGCGGAGATCAACCTCAGCGGGACTCTCGAGGCCGCACCGGCCAGACCAACAATGGCCACCTTCGACGCAAACTCAGTCCTGCATGCGCGCCTTCAGGCAAAGACCGTGAATGTCGATGACTTGCAAGCGCTCGCTGGCCAGAATCTCGCAGTCACAGGAGGCACGCTGGATGCGCAACTCCAGGCTGACGGGCCCGTGCACGCCCTCGGCGGATCAGGCTGGGTTGAGTTGAGCGGCGGCAGCATCTATGGAGAACCCGTAACGCACCTGCGCGCACAAGGCACCATCACCAACGACCTGATCAGAGTAGCTTCGTTGAATGCGACCGCACCGGCCGGTAGTCTCACCGCCGCCGGCAGCTACGACATCAAAGCCCGCCGCTTCCAGATCGACGCCAAAGGCGCCGGCATTGACGTGGCAAAGATCGATGCCGTCCAGCGCCAGGGGCTCGATGTGACCGGCAACCTGGCCTTCTCCGCGGTTGGCTCAGGCACGTTTGACGACCCGCGCTTTGAGGCTCACGCCACACTCAACCCGCTAACCTTGGCATCTGAGCCTCTCGGCGGCCTGGATTTTACCGCCCATGCCGCAAACCGATCGATCACTTATGACGCCACCACGCGCCTTGAGGGTGCTGAACTCAAGCTGCATGGCCAAACTGCGCTCAGCACCGGCAATCCAACGCAGGCTAGGCTGGGCTTCACACACTTCGACATCGGCCCTCTGCTGCGAATGGCTCATGTTCAGGTACTGACCGGCGAATCCGCCCTGGCAGGAACGATCACAGTCGATGGGCCACTGGCTCATCCCGACCAGATGCATGGCGATGCCCGCATCGACCAGGTGGCGCTCACTGTTGCCGGGGTCCACCTTGAGAGCCCGGGTGGCGTTCATGCCACTCTCGCCAACGCGCGCATCACCCTTGACCCGTTGCACGTCACCGGCGATCAGACCGATCTTCACGCTCAAGTCAGCCTCTCGCTCAAGGATCAAAGACAACTGGACCTTGCCGCCAACGGCTCCATCANNACCCTTGACCCTGACCTGACCGCGGGCGGCACCACCACCTTCCAGATTGAGGCCCACGGCCCGTTGAAGAACCCCGGCCTGCAGGGTCGCGTCGATTTCGAGAACGGGTCCCTCTCTCTCGAAGACATTCCCAACGGCCTCAGCCAATTGCACGGCACACTCGAATTCAACCAGAATCGCCTGGAAGTCAANNTCACAGGGTCTCTCGCCTACCAGCACGGTATCTATGCTGACCTCTCCGTCATCGGCAAGGGTATCCGCATTCGCTATCCCCCCGGTGTCAGTTCTCTCGCCGACACCACATTGCATCTCCAAGGCTCGCAAAGCAACTTGCTGCTCAGCGGCGACGTGCTGGTCACTCGCTTCTCCGTCAGTCCCGACCTGGACGTCGCGGCCCTGACCGCACAGGCGAATTCCGTCCAAACCATTGCACCGCCGGAGGCGCCGTCCAACCACATCCGTCTCGACGTCCATGTCGTCTCGTCGCCGCAGTTGAACTTTCAGAACGCCTACGCCAAGCTCGCCGGTGACGTGGACCTGCGCTTGCGCGGCACCGTCGCCTCACCCTCGCTCCTGGGCCGCGTCTCCATCACTGAGGGAACCGCGACCATCGCCGGAACACGCTACGAACTGCAGCGCGGCGACATCTTCTTCACCAACCCGGTGCGCATCGAGCCCTCCATCGACCTCAATGCCACGGCCCGCGTTGAGGACTACGACATCACCCTCGGCCTGCACGGAACACCGGAAAAAATGGCCGTCACTTACCGCAGCGATCCCCCGCTCCCAGAAGCAGATGTTGTCGCGTTGCTCGCTCTCGGCCGCACCGGCAATCAGCAGAGGCTCTACACCCAGCAGCAGGAGCAATCCCTCGCCAACCCCACCACCGACGCGCTGCTGGGAGGAGCTCTCAATGCAACCGTCAGCAGCCGCGTGCAAAAGCTCTTCGGCGCCGGCTCCGTCAAGCTTGATCCCAATTACCTCGGCGCGCTCGGCAACTCTACTTCGCGCATCATCGTCGAAGAACAGCTTGGTCGCAACCTCACCCTCACCTACGCCACCAACGTGAACACCACCAGTCAGCAGTTGATTCAGGCAGAAGTAGCCATCAACCGGCAGGTCTCCCTCCTGATAGCGCGCGACGAGTCCGGCGTCTTCTCCATGGTCGTCAAGGCCACCCGGCGCTTCCGCTAAAACGGCTGCCTCTCGGCCACCTGCTGCGACGAAACCTTTTCCCGCAAATCGTGTCTAAACACACCGGACGGTGCCCCGCACAGGTGTTCCTCGTTCGCGGCATTGGGAGTCGAAACAACTTCCGTGCCGATTGCAGCAACCCTCTTTCTTGCTGCGTCCACCAGGAGGTTTTCAATTGAACTCAAAAACTCGCCTCACCAAACCCATGATTCTGGCTACATTGCTCGCCAGCGCCATCTTGAGCATTCCACAAGTCTCGTTGGCTGCGCCCCAGGCAGCCGGCGATTCCGGCACTGCGGCTCAGCTTCAATCCAGACTAAACAAGTCGCAGTTCAAGAACGTGAAAGCAGAGGTTCAAAACGGCATCGCCACCCTCTCTGGCACCGTTGACCTGTACGAATACAAGGCCGATGCCGACAAGCGTGCCCACAAGACCAAGGGAATCGAGGCGGTCAGCAACAAGATTGAAGTCGCCGGCCCCAACGTCTCTGACGAAGAACTGAAAGCCAAACTGGGTGAGAAGCTCGAGTACGACCGCGTTGGCTATTGGAATGTTTTCGATGCCATCAGCATCGGTGTCCAAAACGGTGTCGTCACACTGGGCGGTCACGCACTCGGCTATCCGGCCCGGGATTCAGCCCTGGCTCTCGTCAGCACCTATCCCGGGGTCAAAGACGTTGTCGACGAGATACAAGTCGATCCTGCCTCTCCCATGGACGACAGCATCCGCCTCGCCGAGTACCGCGCCATCTACGGTTACCCGTCTTTGAACAAGTATGCGATCGATCCCGGAAAGACCATCCGCATCACCGTGGAAAACGGGCACGTCCAGTTGGATGGCGTCGTCGACTCACAGGCCGACAAGGACACTGCGAATATACGTGCCAACGGCGTCCCCGACGTCTTCAGCGTGAAGAACAATCTCGAAGTTGCGAATCAGCCTTCAGAGTCACACAAGCAAGCCGCGGTTCAGTAGTCACGCGGGACCCGAACGAAAGAACAGCGGCCACGGAGGGGATCAAGCCTTGGTGGCCGTTTCGTTTGTGCATACCCCAAACGTGTGGCATCGCTTGGATAACGCAGGGTCAAGCTCGTCGACATTTACACAGCTGTAACAACAAACAGCGTTTTCTTCCTTACACTTATCCCACTATGGCACTCGACGCACCGCTCACGACTGAACGTATTGAAGGCAAAACAGCTGGAACCCTGATCTTCCGGCTCAACGGACCCCTCACCCTCCGCAACATCTTCGATCTGCAATCGCAGTTGCGCAGCGCCGAGCCGCCACCCGTTACCATTCTCGATCTCACCGAGGTCCCCTACATGGATTCAACCGGCATGGGCATGATCGTCAATCACTACGTCCGCTGCAAGTCAAAAGGCGTGACGCTCATTGCCGCCGGCGTCAATCCGCGTGTCTTCGAGCTGTTCAAGCTGACCAAAGTGCACACAGTGATCCCCATCGCCGCCACGGTTGAAGAAGCCGAAGCCCGCGCCTGATTGCCCACCCATCGAGCGGCTCCCTCATTCAAACCACCTCTCAGCTTCGACGCCCTGCCGCTCAAGTAAACTGGAATCAGCATGCCAGGCTTGTGGGCCAAGACGCGAACGACGCTCGAGATGATCAAGTGGGAGCACTCCATCTTTGCCCTCCCCTTTGCCCTCACCGCCACAATCCTTGCCGCCAGCGGCTTGCCGGCCTGGCGCACCGTGGGCTGGATTCTGGTCGCCATGGTCGCTGCACGATCCTGCGCCATGGCCTTCAACCGCTGGGCCGACGCTGATTTGGACGCCGCCAACCCCCGCACCAGCACCCGCGCCATTCCCGCCGGTCTGCTCACCCGCAGGTTCGTCCTCGGCTTCACCCTGCTCGCCGCACTCATCTTTGTTCTGGCCTCATCCCAGCTCAACCGGCTCACTCTCTACCTCTCGCCGCTCGTGCTCGTGGTGCTGCTCGGCTACAGCTACATGAAGCGCTTTTCCCGCTGGTCGCACCTGGTGCTTGGCCTGGCTCTTGGCGTTGCCCCTTCGGCCGCCTGGATTGCCGTTCGCGGTTCGCTTGATCCCCGCATCCTGGTGCTCACCGCCGCAGTCACTCTCTGGACCGGCGGCTTTGACGTCCTCTACGCCTGCCAGGACTACGAGCACGACCGCGTCGCCGGCCTCCACAGCCTCCCTCAATCCATTGGGATTCCTGCGGCTTTCTGGGCCGCTCGCATCATGCATTTGGCCATGCTTTGTTTGCTCGTATGGTTCGGATTGCTCTTTCATTTTCTTGCGCTTGGATGGGCCGGCGTTGCTATCGTGGGTCTTCTTCTGGCCTATGAGCACTCCCTGGTTTCCCCCAGCGACCTGCGCCGACTCAACGCTGCCTTTTTCACCATGAACGGCGTAATCGCCACCGTCTTTCTTGCCTTTGTGGCAGCCGACCTTTGGCTACGGAGTTGAATTTGATGCCCTCCAGCGGATTCACTGACGAAACCCCGATTCAGCTGTGGTATGGTGCCAGAAAGCACTCCATTCAGGCCGCCCCCATGGCCTCCCCCCCAGCAGCACCGACAGGAGAAGCAGGCACCGGAATGAAGATTGCCATTCAGGGAGAACCCGGCTCGTTCAGCCACGAAGCGGCCATGAAGCTGGTTGCGGATGCGGTCATCGTTCCGTTTTCCCTTTCTGCCGACGCCTTTTCCGCCTTGGTCAACGGAACGGTCGAAGCCGCCGCCATTCCCATTGAGAACAGCCTGGCCGGCTCGGTCTCAGAGCACTTCGACCTCCTGCTCACTCACGACGTGAAGATTGAAAAGGAAACGCTTCTCCGCATCCGCCACAACCTCATCGCCATCTCCGGCACTTCAAAGGGACAGATCGATCGTGTCTTCTCCCACCCCGTAGCCCTAGCTCAATGCAGGCGGTTTCTCGCCCAACACCGCAGGATGGAAGCCTTCGCCTTCTACGACACCGCTGGGAGCGTAAAACAACTCGTCGAGCTGCGCGACCGCCATGCAGCCGCAATCGCCAGCGAGGCTGCCGCCCGCCACTACGGCGCTCAGATCCTTCAGGCCGGTATCGAGGACAATCCTGAAAACTTTACCCGCTTCTTCCTCGTCCGCCGAACGGAAGACGTGGCCCCCGATCCCGAAGCCAACAAAATCAGCGTGGCCTTCTCTGTAGAAAACCGCCCCGGATCGCTGGTCTCCGCCCTTTCCGAGCTCTCCACCATTGGCACTAACCTCACCAAGATCGAGTCGCGCCCCGTCCATGGCAAGCCCTGGGAGTACATCTTCTACGTCGATTGCCAGATTCACTCGTCTGAAGAAGGCACCCGCCTGCTTGAGGCTCTCAGCCCCCACTGTGCCATGGTCAAGGAGCTGGGCCGCTACTGCGAAGCGCTGGGTCAGACCGAGTCAGGTGATTCAACATCCGCTGGAAGTGTTTGATAGAAGTAATTGATTGTAAAAATCTTACTGTAAAGCCAGACCATGATTGAGCACCCAAACAAAAAGCCACCCTCATAAAGAGAATGGCTTTCTACAAACCAGTTTGCGGTCCGTAATTTAGACCTTCGCTTCCAAATCCGTGATCACATCGAAGAAGCGCTTGTCGAGCCGCCGGTTGGTTGCGATTGCTTCCTTGATGGTGATGTCGGTGATGTCGGTGCCCTTCAGCACCGCGATCCGGCCCCATTTCTGGTCGTGCACCATGTCGATGGCATGCAGACCGTAGCGCTGCCCCAGCGTACGGTCGTACGCCGTGGGAACGCCACCACGCTGGGTATGCCCCAGGTTGACTGAACGAGTCTCGTAACCTGTCTTCTTCTCAATCAACTCGGCCAGTGCCTCGCCAATGCCGGACAGCCGCGCATGCCCGAAAGAGTCGAGTTTGGCCCCTTCGTCAATGACTTGTCCCACCTCGGGAAGATGGCAGCCCTCGGCCACCACAACCACGCCGTAATGCTTGCCGTGGTCATAGTTGTACTTCAGCAGCGCACAGACATGGTCGATATCAATTTCCTTCTCGGGGACAAGGATCACGTGCGCCCCACCGGCCACACCGGAGGCATAGGCGATCCAGCCGGCGTCTCGGCCCATCACCTCCACCACGACCACGCGATTGTGCGAGTCGGCGGTGGTGTGGATGCGGTCAATGGCCTCTGTGGCAATCGAAACCGCCGTGTCAAAACCAAATGTGGTGTCGGTGCCATTGATGTCGTTATCGATCGTCTTGGGCACGCCCACGCTGGGCACGCCATGTTCGCTCAGGAACAGGGTCACCGACTGCGTGTCGTCTCCCCCCAATGCGATCAGTGCGTCAATCTTGGTGGCCTTCAGAACCTCCTGGACCTTGTCGATGCCGCCGGGAATCTTTTTCACGTTGGTCCGCGACGAGTGCAGGATCGTGCCACCCTTCAACTGGATGCCATCTGTGCTTTCCAGGGTCAGCGGAATCCAATTGTTGTCGAGTACTCCGCGCCAGCCGTTCAGAAAGCCGATGAACTCATCTCCATAGTGATTGATGCCCTTTTTCACCGCAGCATAGATGACCGCATTCAGTCCGGGGCAATCGCCGCCGCCGGTTAATAAAGCAACTCGCATCGTTAAATCTCCTGATCGATTTCACTCTGCCCACTCAACTGCCGGGAGTGCTGGCCGAGCCGGGAGCAACTCCCAGGTCTATACGCCTGAACGGGATTGATTGCCCGGCCTCGACGCCTTAACCAGTGTAACCCGGAGCTGTAAAGCCAAATCGTGATCACGCTCACGCTCCTCCGCAAGTGGCCTAATCGGCATTTCCTTCTTGGGAATGCCGCGCGACGGTGGTTCAATAAGGTATGCCCGGAACCGGAGCCCTGCTGTTGCTGGCCTTTGCCAGCCTGGTCATCGTCCTTTTTCTCATCCTCCTGCACCTGACCCGGCTGGGATTCCTCATCCGCGCCACCATCCCCGACCGTCCCCGGCAGCGGATGTTTATCGCCTCAGTCTCCTTCCTGGTCACCTTCGTCGGCGTCCGCATCCTGGTCAGCATGATCACCCACAACGAGGGACCGTTCGGCTGGGTCACCGTGCGCGGCCACCACATCCATCACCTCGTTTGGGGCATTCTCATCCTGTTGCTGGTTGGCTACGGCTGGCTGCTCGACCTGGGCAGATCGCACTCGCCGCTCTCGATCTTCTTTAGCCGGTTGATGTCAGTCAGCTACGGTGTCGGCGCCGCACTCACCCTGGATGAGTTCTCGCTCTGGCTCAACCTCGACCCGGACGCCTACTGGTCCCACGCTGGACGACTCAGCATCGACGCCGTCTTGGTCTTTGGCAGCATCCTGGGCGCGGGCGCTTGGGGCGCCCCGTTTTTCCGCGGCCTCCAGCGGATCTGGAGCGAGCGCGTACGCATTGGCGGCAAACTGCTGACCCCTATTCGCCTCGTGAGGTTGCTTCATCCGCATAAAGTTCCGCAATCACCGCCTCGTTTCGAGCCGTAATCACTCTGCGCTTCAACTTCATGGACGGCGTCAATTCGCCAGACTCAAGCGTCCACTCCTCAGGCACCACGCGAAATCGCTTGAGTGTTTCAAAGTTGGCGAGGTTGCCGTTGACCTCGCGAACGATTTCGCCGTAAAGAGCCACCACGCGGCTGTCGGCCACCAATTCAGCCCTGGACTTTGCTTGAATGCCATGATGCCTGGCCCAGTCCTCCAGCGCCACAAAGTTGGGCGAAATCAGCGCTGAGATGAACTTGTGCTTGTCACCCACCAGCGCGGCATGCGCCACCAGGGCGTTGTTCTTGAGTTTGTTTTCAATGGGCTGGGGAGCCACCAGCTTGCCGCCCGAGGTCTTCAGCAATTCCTTCTTGCGATCGGTGATGAAAAGAAATCCGTCCGAATCGATGTGAGCAATGTCGCCGGTGCGGAACCATCCCTCGGCGTCGAAGCACTCCGCAGTCGCCTCCGGCTTTTGCCAGTACCCGACAAACACTGACGGTCCGCGAACCAGCAATTCCCCGTCCTCGGCCAGCTTCAGTTCCACATTGGGCAGCGGATAGCCCGCCGAGCCCAGGTGATGGTGCGCGGGTGTGTTCAATGAGATCACCGGCGAGGTCTCGGTCAGGCCGTAGCCCTCCCAAAGTGCAATCCCCACTGAGGCGAACCATTGCGCGGTGTCGATGCCCAGCGGTGCGCCGCCAGAAACGAAGATCCTCACCCGGCCACCAAAGGCTTCCGCCACCTTGGAATAGACCAGTTTTGCGGCCAGCTTCCACATCAGCGATGTTGGCTTCCGCCCGTCGTACACTGTCACTCGGTACGCGGAACCAAGGCGAACGGCCCAGGCCAGGATGCGCTTCTTTACCGGCGAAAGAGCCGACTGGCTCTCCACTGCCTGGCGAATCTTCTCGTAGACGCGGGGCACTCCCACAAGCACCGTGGGCCGCACCTCGCGCATGGCCTTGGGCAGCTTGTCGAACTTTGAGCAGTAAGCAACCTGCGCGCCGGAGTTGTACATCACGTAGTCCAGCGCCCGGGCCGTAATGTGTGAAAGAGGTAAGAACGAAATACAGGAGTCGGTCGAATTGAAGTTGAAATCCTCCGCACAAATGTTCTGATTCGAGGCAATGTTGCCGTGCGTCAACGCAACGCCCTTGGGCTCACCGGTAGTGCCCGAGGTATAGATCAGCGTCGCCAGGTCCTTCGGCTCCACCGCCCGCACCAGCGCGTCGAACACCGGATCGCGCTCGCTGCCGCGCTGATCGGCTCCGGCCAGCAGAGTCGTCATGGCAATGGCTCCCTCCGGTGGCTCCGCCGAATCCATGATCACGATCCGTTCCAGAATCGTTTGGCTGCGAACGGCGTTCAGCTTGTCAAATTGCTCGCGGGTTGAGACCACGGCAATGCGGCATTCCGCATCCCATACCAGCGCCGCCACTTGCTCTCCGGTGAGGGTGGGATAGATGGGCACATCGATGGCGCCAATGGCCAGCACCGCAAAATCTGTGACCGCCCACTCCCAGCGGTTCTCGCCGATCAACGCAATGCGATCACCCTTGCGCGCGCCCCAACTGAGAAAGGATTCGCCCAAAGCTCGGACCCGCTGATAGATCTGGTCTGAGGAAACGGGTTGCCACTCGCCAAACTCGTCCTGCCAGATGACGGCACGCGGGTTCGCGCCCGCGGCTATCCCGCAAAACAGATCATTGATGGTAGAAATCGGTGGAATTGTTGTCGTTGTCTCGAGGTTGGGAACGCATCCAAATTTTCGGCGCAACCAGTCGAGAGTGTATCAGCGCAGAGCCGTTCAGTGTGCACGCCTCGGCTCAGAATCCCTGGTCTCTTTGCGATTCAGCTTGCCTCGAACCTACAAGATTCGTTTGCACTGGCAATCTTTGGCCCGTCTCTCACTTCCCTTCAAAAACCTGGGATTGCCCGTCGTCATATCCACAAACGCCGGCCAGTTCAGAGATTCGGTCCACCCTGTTGACGGTTTACAATAATCCCTGACCTTAAAGGATCATGACGCCCTCCGCAGATTCCTGCTTCCCGGGCTCCAACAATGCCCAAGCTCACTGCCCTGTCTCTTAGCGAACCCGACCCCAACCTGCTGAACAAGGTTGCCTGGCTCAAGCGGGCCCTTCTGGCTTCAGCGGCTCTGATTGCTGCTGCAACGCTGGCAGGATGGTTCTTCCCCCCGCTCGGCCAGTCCTTCCCGCACGGTTGGAGCGACATGAAGGCCAACTCCGCGCTCGCCATACTTCTGGGCGTGTTTAGCCTTCACTTTTCTGAGCCGCAGAACCCCAGGCGAATCCGCATGCTCAGCCAGGTTCTCGCCATCATTGTCGCGCTCATCGGCGTTGCCGTGCTGGTGGAGTTTCGCTTTCATCTCTCACTGGGCTTCGACGCGCTGCTTGCCTTGGATGGCGGCTACAACCAGTTCCCGGGAAGAATGGCTCCGCAAACGGCTGAAGCCATCGCAATCCTGGGGATCGCGCTCTTCCCCATCCAGGCGCAAAAACGATTTGCCACCGTCGTAGCCGATGTGCTCGTCTCCGGCCTTTGCCTGATCGTTCTTCTGCTCGTCTCCGGTTACCTCTTTGGCGCGATGCCGATTTTCGGCCTCTTCCCGACGGTCCTCACCTCGCCTCAATCACTCCTTTGCCTGGCGATGTTGACAGCAGTGGCAGTCCTGCGTCGGGCTCAGAGCGGAGTGTTTTCTATCTTCCTCGGACGTGGCATCGGCAGCAAAACCGCCCGGGTACTGGCGCCAATCCTCCTGGTACTCTCGTTTCTGCGCGAGGTCGGCAGAGCCCACCTCGTTCTTGCTTTGAAGTATCCTGAACCCGACGTAACCGCCCTGCTCGCCTCGGTCGCCACGGCTGTGTCCTTTATCCTCTTGCTGTTCCTCACCTGGCGCATCCACAGCATGGAAGTGGAGATTCGCGATCTGTCTCTGCGCGACGAGTTGACCGGCCTGCGCAATCTGCGGGGATTTCACCTGCTTGCCGAGCAGGCCCTGCGCATGGCACAGCGCTCCCAGCTGCCCCTCTCAGTCCTGTTTGTCGACCTTGACAACCTGAAAGACATCAACGACTCGCTGGGACATGGCATTGGCTCCGCATTCCTTTCTGAAACAGCCGGAATGCTTAAAAATACCTTTCGCGAGACGGATGTCCTGGGGCGAATCGGCGGCGACGAGTTTGCCGTGGTCTGCCAGTGCAGTCATGTGGCCATGTCGATTGCCGCCCAGCGGCTTGAAGCGGCAGTGGCAGAGCGAAACGCGGCGGACAATCTCCCAATCCCCTTCAGCTTCAGCATTGGCTACGTTACTTCCGAGGAACACGCTCACCAATCCCTGAAGGATCTCCTTGCAGAAGCCGACCAGGCAATGTATCAGGAGAAGAGACGCAAAAAGATCACCCGCGACTGACTTGAACGCCTTTGTTTGCTTCCAGTTGCTGGCTCTGCGCCTTCCCCGGGCAAAATACCTTGCCGATCTTGATTCAATTTTCTGTTTTGACCAGTATCTTGCTTGCATACTTATACAATTCTTGTGTATATTTATTCATGCGCGGCCCATGCACTGCGGGCCGCGCTTTCAATTTGTTGACGGAAAACGATGAAGCTTCAAAGACTCAATGCGATTCGGGATGTCGTGGCCAGCTCCCCTGTGACCAATCAGGATCAGCTGCGCCGCAAGCT